>JBBRWP010000131.1:0-9073 GCA_038249175.1 Acetivibrionales bacterium | reverse complement strand
TTTTGTTTCAATCGGTTTGTTTAAACTGTTTATTAGCAATTTATAAAAAGAAAAAAGGCGTGCCAACAAAAAAGTTGAAACGCCATTGTCTCCACATCAAAAACTTCTCCAGAAGCATACCACGTTTTGCAAGTTTCGTCAACAAAAATTTCATTTACACTTGTCCAGCCAAAAACCTGGACATGAACCTTGCCATACCCGGACGACGACCACTTTGGACGACAATCCTGCAAACAAGTTTGCTATTAAGGCAGCATCCGTTTCATCTACGCAAGTTCTGTCAACAGAAATCTCATTTATTCTGACTTGCCATTAAGGCAGCATCCGTTTCATGTCCCTTGGGAACAGTGAGGCTTGACGAATGTTTTTAAAACCCAGTATTTGCTGAGTCAAGCGTTCCAAGCCAAGGCCCAAACCGCCATGTGGCGGCATGCCGCAGGCATGAATCTGTAAATAGTCTTTAAAGTCTTCCGGGTTAAGTCCATGTTCCTTCATTTTATCTATCTGCATCTGGTAGTCATGGATACGTTGACCCCCGGTGGTAATCTCCAAGCCTCGGAACAAT
This sequence comes from Acetivibrionales bacterium, assembly GCA_038249175.1. Taxonomy (GTDB): domain Bacteria; phylum Bacillota; class Clostridia; order DSM-8532; family DSM-8532; genus JAEWSN01. The sequence continues at coordinate 8,508 of JBBRWP010000131.1, read as the reverse complement.
AAATCGAAGCTGAAGGCAAAACCGGGATCGTTTACATCATCCATCGCATAAAAAGGACGGCGAGCCGAAGGATAGTTCGTAATGAAGATGAACTCACTACCCAGTTCTTTCTTGGCATATTCACAAAGCAGCACTTCTTCTTCCGGATCCAGATCGCCATGGCCACCCAGCTTTTTCCCGAAGTATTCTGCAACCGTTTTCTTGGCATCTTTAAATTTCATCACAGGAATTTGCCCGACTTCCGGCACATTCACCTGCAGCATATCCAATTCGTAGGCGCACTTCTCTTTTAAATATGTCATAGCAAAGCGTAAATATGCGGCTTCTGCATCCATCACATCGTCCATGCTGCGAATAAAGCCCATTTCAAAATCCATGCTGATATACTCGTTTAAGTGGCGGGTGGTATTATGCTTTTCTGCACGAAAAACCGGTGCAACTTCAAATACACGACCAAAAACGCCAACCATCATCTGTTTGTAAAACTGAGGGCTTTGTCCCAGGAAAGCCGGATTGCCAAAGTAATCCAGTTTAAAAATATTGGCACCACCTTCGGCACCGGCTGCCTGAATCTTCGGGGTATGCACTTCCGTATAACCGTTCCCTGTAAGAAAGAGACGAAAGGCCTGCACCAGGGCTTCCTGAATTTTAAAGATGGCCCGCTCGTGCGGATGACGCAAGGAAATGGGTCTGTGATCCAGATTCACATCAATACTGATGTTCATGTTGCGCCGTGTTAACGGTACCGGAGCCACAACAGATGGGCGAGATAAAACCATCATTTCGGAAATGCGAACTTCAAAGCCGCCAACCGCACGCTCTTCCGGCACTTTCACACCAACAATACGGACTGTATCTCCCGTTTCCAGACCATTGGCCAGTTTTGCCTTTACATCATCTTCGATAACACATTGCACCATGGTACGACCGGTACGGATGACCAAAAAAGCAAATCCGCCCATATCACGTACACGGTGGACAAAACCTTCGACAACCACCTGGCCATCAACAGTGTTCAGCCCCTCTGGGGTTGGTCCTTTCCCTTCAATAAAGCTCATATAGTGCCCCTTCCAATGCAATTAATTCTGTTTTGATTACTTTCTTTTTGCCTTATCGTTAAAAAATACTTCCACCTATCCGTGTCCAACGCTGGCAAATCGGTTTCGTTAAAATTTTTTTATGTGGTGTCCTACCATGAATATTATGTCTAAGAGTATGCGTGTGATTGTATTTTCTTGCTTACTTTATAACGCTTCCGTTTTCGTTTTTCTTACAGTGCTTTCAGCTTTTCTTCCAATGCCGCCTTTACTTGTCCCGGATCCCCTTTGCCTTTAAGCATGCCCATGGCCTGCCCCATCAAAAAGCCAACAGCTTTCCCTTTACCGGCCTGATAATCTAAGATAGCCTGCGGATTCTTTTCCAACACCTGAGCAATCACAGCCGTAATGGCACCTTCATCTCTTTGAATACGCAAATTCAACCTGTCAACAAGCACATTCGGATCTACCTCAGTACCAATAACAGTATCCAGCAGTTTCTTTCCGGATGTTTGGGTAATCTCTCCTTTTTCTACCAGGACAATAATCGTACCCAATTGTGGTCCACTGATGCCCGGTTCCAGGCTTTCTTCTTCCTGTTCCTTCATCCGGCGCAGAATTTCACCCATAATCCAATTGCTGGCCGCTTTCGCATTGCCACAGATGTCAGCAGCAGATTCAAAGAGGTCAGCGATTTGTATGGTGCTCGTTAACAGCGTTGCGTCATAGGCAGGAATACCAAGGGTTTCCTGATAGCGGACACGTCGTGCCTGCGGTAATTCCGGCAGTTCTTTTCGTACCGCTTCCAGCCATGCATCGTTGATGACCACCGGCACCAGGTCCGGTTCGGGGAAGTAGCGATAATCCATGGCTTCTTCCTTACTGCGCATGGAAAAGCTTTCCCCCTTGTTATCATCCCAACGTCGGGTTTCCTGAGGTATGTTTTTACCGGCCAGAATTTGTGCTTCTTGACGAGCCGCTTCTGCATAACCGGCACGTAACACTGCACGGAGGGAGTTAAGATTTTTCATTTCTGTTCGTGTGCCAAATTCTTTCTGTCCATAAGGGCGCAACGACAGGTTCACGTCTGCTCGCAGGGAGCCTTCCTGCATTTTGCAATCGGAAACACCGGTGAATTCTAGAATTTCTTTCACGGCTTCCATAAACAACTTGGCTTCTTCCGGCGAACGCATGTCCGGTCGGCTGACAATTTCAATCAGCGGCACACCACAGCGGTTATAATCCACCAGGGTTCCTTGGGCAAATGGATCATGGTTCAGTTTGCCGGCATCTTCTTCTAGGTGAATGCGTTCAATACCGATGCGTTTTTTTTGTCCGTCTATTTCTATTTCCACATAACCGTCCCTGCAAAAGGGCAGGTCGAACTGAGAAATCTGATAGGCTTTGCACATGTCCGGATAGAAATAATTCTTGCGGTCCATTTTACTAAAGGATGAGATGGTACAGTTCATGGCCAGGCCTGCTTTAATGGCATAGGAAACTGCTTTTTTATTCATGACCGGCAAGGTGCCGGGCATGCCTAGACAAACCGGACAAGTTCTTCGGTTGGGCTCCACGCCGAATTCATTGGCACAGGAACAAAAAACTTTGGAAGCAGTACGGAGTTCCGCATGAATTTCAAGTCCAATCACAATTTCGTGGTTCATATGCGTGCGCTCCCTTCTGCCTGTTTGAGAAGCTGTGATGCCATAGGCGAAACAAGTTGGCCAAGGGCTGCTTCAATGGCATAACCAGCCTGCAATAGTTTTTTCTCAGAAAACGGTTTGCCAATCAGCTGTACACCAATGGGCATTCCCTGCGCATCCACACCACATGGCACCACCAGCGCCGGGAGACCGGCCAGGTTCACGGCCACCGTGTACACATCACCAAGGTACATCTGCAGCGGATCCGCTGTTTTTTCTCCAATTTTATAGGCGGTGGTGGGCGATACCGGCGAAACAAGGATGTCATAAGTTTCAAAGGCTTTCGCAAAGTCATCGTGTATCATGCGACGGACTTTTAAAGCTTTTACATAGAGGGCATCATGATAACCGGAGCTGAGTGCGTGGGTTCCGAGCAAAATACGATTTTTCACTTCACGGCCAAAGCCTTCACCGCGTGTGAATCGGTACAGCTCCTGCATATCGGTGGCTGCTTCAGAACGGTGCCCGTAGCGAATTCCGTCATAGCGGGCCAGATTGGCGCTTGCTTCTGCAGAGGACAAGAGATAATAGGCGGATATCCCGTATTCCGTTGCAGGAACAGAACATTCACCGGAAATCGCCCCGGCATTTTCCAACGCCTTCACCGCACCGTAGACAGATGCTTTTATCTCTTCATTCAATCCGGCGCCAAAGTATTCTATTGCCAAACCGATTTTCATGCCCTGAACACCCTGAGTAACGGCCGGGAAACAGGCTTCATGCACCACGTTGGCAGACGTAGAATCCTTGGGATCATAACCCATCAGCGTATCCAACACCAGCGCGCAGTCTTTTACGTTGGATGTCAGTGGACCAATCTGATCCAGAGATGAAGCAAAGGCGACAAGGCCAAAGCGGGAGACGGCACCATAAGTGGGTTTCATGCCCACCACACCACAAAATGCCGCCGGTAAACGGATAGAGCCACCGGTGTCTGAACCGAGAGTAAAAGGGGCCAGACCGGCAGAAACCGCTGCTGCAGAGCCGCCGCTGGAACCACCGGAAACTTTTTCACCGTTCCAGGGGTTGCGTACCGGTCCGAAAAACGAATTCTCATTGGAACTGCCCATGGCGAATTCATCCATGTTCAGCTTGCCGAGAGATATCGTACCGGCAGATTGGAAACGTTCCACAACGGTGGCATTATACGGCGGGATAAAATTTTCGAGCATATGGGAGGCGCAGGTTGTCCGTACGCCTTCGGTGCACATATTGTCTTTAAATGCCATGGGAACACCGGCAAGGGAACCACCTTGATCATTATCCAACATTTTTTGCAGGGCTTCCGCCTTTGCAAGTGCCTTTTCTTCCGTAACTGTTATAAAAGCATTCACTTCCGGTTGAAAGGTCTGCATTCTATTCAAATAAGCCTGCGTTAATTCACGCGCGCCGAGTTCTTTCTTTTTTAGTTTTTCAGCCAGTACATAAACCGGCATCTGATGCAATTCCATGCTATCCACCCGCTATTCCACCACGTTCGGTACCAAATAGCATCCTTCCTCAGTTTTTGGGGCCACGGCCAACAGCTTGTCCCGCATGTCCGTGTTGCTGGCAACGTCTTCCCGCAAAGCATTCCTAATGGAAAGCACATGCTCCATGGGTTGCACATCACCGGTATCAATGGCCATCAATTCTTCCATATAATTCATGATGGCAACCAAATCACGGCTATAATGCTCTTTTTCTTCCTGTGTCAGGTGTAATGCTGCCAGGTTGGCAACGTAGGATATTGTTTTTTCATCTGCCTGCATCGGACTGCCCCCTTTCAAATCAAGAATGCTGCTGTTATTCAGTCAAAAACCATTTTTTTTGTAACCGTTCGGAGGGAAACCATTTTTCTCTTCCCACATGACAACCGTTCGGAGGGAAAACCATTTTTCTCTTCCCACATGACAACCGTTCGGGGGAAAACCATTTTTCTCTTCCCACATGACTGTGAACAAGTCTCCGGATACCCATATTTCTGCAATTATAACACAGCAGCAAATGGCCATGCAAACAAACTGCAAGTTTGAAAACACATTCCTTCATAAAAAAGATGGGTGTGAAAGGCGCTGCATGCCTTCAAACATAATAATAAAAACGCAACGGTCTGTGAAAAAATTTTGTTCCTGTATCATGTGAAAGCCATTACCCGGATGCAGAAGAAAACCGGTTACAAAAGAATATCCATATTCATGTCGCAGTAGTTCTGTATCTTTTGATACAATGGTAACTTTTCCAACTCATCCAATACAGCCTGCTCTGCCCAAATACCCACCACCCGCTTCACACCGGCAGCCAGTGCTGCACGTACGCCCAATGGGGTATCTTCAAAAACAACACAATCTGCTGCCGGCAAGCCAAGCCGTTCAATAGCACGTAAAAAAATGGCAGGGTTTGGCTTTCCGTGCATAGTGCCATCGGCATAAACCATGCGTTCCGGTGTGAACCAGCGGTCCAGGTGAAACTGCTTGATATAAAAGGCCAAATTGGAATAGGGCGAAGCCGTGGCAATGGCCATAGGTACGGCATTGGCCTTCAATAGGTCAAAGAATGCCTCCAAACCATACACCAGCCGGCAGGCTTGTGAATCAGCAACCAGAAACGTCCGGTACAAGGATTCTTTTTGTTCGCTGTATTCTTCCGATTCTTCCTCGGTCAACTCTTTACCCAGCACATAGGAAAAAATTTCACGGTTGGTGCGCCCATGCACGTGTTCCTTAAATTCCTCTTCTGTAAAACCATATCCACGAATTTCCGGAATGAGCTTGTGCCATGAGGCTTCGTGTGCCTCTCTGTCAAAAATGAGGGTGCCGTTAAAATCAAAAATAATGCCCTTCATGCTGTCTCCTTAATATTGACGAACCTTCGTTTCACTGTGATGAATACAGAACAAAGGCATACCTTCATTTGGTATGCCTTTGTATGCTCTCTGAAAATTATATCACAGGTCTTTCGTCTACGCTTTATTCCGCCGGACGTTCTTTCATCCGTTCAGTCAGTACTTGCATATTTTTTCACGTCGTTTTAGCTTGTCTATCTGTCACGTGCACTTATTCTGCCGGTCTTTCCTTTGCTTTGTCGGTATCTCCGGCATTTTTGTTGGCGGCTTCTTTATCCGCACGCATTTCGTCCACCGTTTTTATCTTCAGGCGGGCAGAACCCTCGTAGCCCACTTTTGTAGGGATGAGCGTACCGTTCGCTTTTCCAGCTTCCAGACGGGCTTTCGCTGCTGCAATGGCTTCGCCGTACTGTGGCAGCCATTGCGCCTGTTCCACCAGCATTTCATCGACCATCTGCCAGATTTCTGGCGGGTTGCAGACTGCTCCGACAAGAGGATCCATCATCATGGCCTGACGCAGCAAGGTGTCGTCTGCATTCACTGCTGCCAGGACAGACAGACGCTGCACGGAGATAGATGCGTTGCAAATGGCGGCACAACCAAGGGGCAGATCGCCAACCTTGGGAATATTAATCCCATTGGCATCGACATAACCAGGCACTTCCACGATGGCGTCATCCGGCAGGTTGGAGATGGTACCGTTGTTCACCACATTAAAATGCCCACGGTAGCAACGGCCGGTTTCCAAACCTTCTATAATGTAGGAACCGTGTTCTTCGCTGCGTTTTTCAGGAACAAATTGCTTCGCCGGGTCTTTCATCCACTGCGGGAACTCCGTTTCAAACCAGTTTCGACCTTCTGTGCAAACGCGGAGATAGCCACCTGTTTCACCGTTTATCCAGGAACCCATGTCAATCCAATCATGGATTTCATCGGGGCGTTTGCGATACCAGGCCACATATTCACTGAGGTGTCCGTTCGATTCTGTGCTATAGAAACCAAAACGACGCAGGATATCAATGCGCACTTTTTCTGTTTTACTAAACTCAGGATGCTTTTCAAAGGCTTCCAGCAAATCGCCTGTTCTGTCCACACCATTTGCTTTCACTTGAATGTACCAGGTTTGATGGTTGATGCCGGCGCAGATAATGTCCACATCTTTTTTTTCAAGACCCAGAACATTGGCAATTTGGTGATGTCCACCCTGAACGCCATGGCAAAGACCCAGCGTGTTCACTTTTCCATACACATTCAAAGCCCATGTCATCATGACATTGGGGTTGGCATAGTTGAGCACTAGGACATCCGGCTGGCAGAGCTCACGCATATCTTTTGCAAAATCCAGTACGGCAGGAATACCGCGTTGTCCGTACATAATACCACCGGCACTGAGGGTGTCGCCCACACATTGGTCTACACCGTAACGCAACGGAATATCCACATCCAGTTTAAACGCTTCCAGGCCGCCGATGCGCACACAGATAACAACATATTTTGCACCTTTGAGCGCTTCCCTTCGGTCTGTTGTGGCATGAATTTTGATATCCAGGCCATTTTCGAGAATATCCCTTTGGCAAAGGTCTGTCACCATCTGCAGGTTGTGCTGGGAAACGTCTGTGAAAGCCACTTCCGTGTTTTTAAACTCCGGTACCGTTAAGAGATCAGCCATGAGTGTTCTGGTGAAACCGACGCTGCCGGCCCCGATAAAAGCAATTTTGAAACCCATACAATACTCCTTCCAATTTTTGCATTCCCACAAACCATAAGAAATCGACCAAAAAAAATGCAATCGACTTGCCAATAGAACCTGTCGGGAATGACAACATTCATCTTCTGTAGTATATGCAATTTGCAAGCATCATGTGTGTTTTATCCTAGCGCATCGTTTCACAAGCTGTAAGGTATTACAGCATGATGGCTTAGGCTTGCATTCCATTGAAGAGGCACGAGGGAAGCTCTTCATCCACCACTTCATCCACCGCTTCATCCGCCGCTTCATCCGCCGCTTCATCCACCGCTTCATCCGCCACTTCATCCACCGCTTCATCCGCAGCATATTTCCTCTTCACAGCCCCGTTACGATACGCAACCGGGCTCATGCCCACATGCTCCTTAAAAACAGCGGAAAAATGCTGTCGGCTGTTCATCCCAACGTAGCCGCAAAGGTCTGAGACAGACAAATCCGTAGAAATGAGCAACATTTTGGCCTGTTCCATCCGGTAGCGGTTCAGATAAGCCACAATGGTCATGCCCTGAGACCGCTTGAACACGCGCTGCAAATGGGCCGGATGGACATTGATGGCTGCCGCAGCATCGGATATACGAAAATCCATGTCATAGTGGCTGCGCAAATAGCTGAGTGTATCTGCGACATAGCGCTCACCGGGTTCGGAACACAGGCGTTCTGTCTCTGACCAGGCACGGGCGATGCGCATATGCAGCGCAGAAAAAAGGCTCTGAACCAGCCAGTCTGTTAGGTTTGTTCCGCTATCGAGTTGCAAAACCAGTGCACGCAACAAGGCTCCGACATCACCATTATCCTTCATAAAAAGCTTCAGTGGCCTTTTTTGTAACAATGCCGCCAACGCAAAATCAGCCACCGCCTGACTGTGTAAATCTGGATAAGCCGACACAGTTTCCTTGAAAGAATATTCCACATTCAACATCCTGCAGTCTACATCTGCATCAGTCGCCAATGTATGGGGTACATTGGCATCAACAAAGAGATAATCGCCACGTTTCATGCTGTGTTTTTCTTTGTCTGCGCTCATCACACAGGAACCGGAAAGGACATACATCATTTCCAGCCGATTATGCACCTGCGGCACGTCCATGCTAAAATTGCGCCACGTGCGCAAATACCAAGCCTCTGCGATTGGGAGCAGGTTTTGCTGTTTCATTTTACATCCTTGTCATCTTTTTTCTGCCAATAGCGCCTAGT
>JBBRWP010000130.1:0-9123 GCA_038249175.1 Acetivibrionales bacterium | reverse complement strand
TGCCTTTTGATATTCAAAATGCCTTTTGATATTCAAAATGCCTTATGATATTCAAAACTTCGCGGCTGACTTATTATCTTCTAGACCGAAAATAACCAAATCCTCCACCGCCTAAAACCAAAATTAACACAACAATAATTATAATTGTGGTAGTACTCATTTAACTTTCCCTCCTTTCGTCGATAAAATATTTTTCATGTTAATCTTCCTAATGTGAACGAACCAATCATACCAAAAAGCGAAAAGACAATAAAAATTACAGCGATCGACCATAACATGTGTTATCATCTTTCCTAATTTTGTCGTTCTAATACAATCTTACCCTACTAACAATTTCTCAAACACACCTCATGTAAATCAATTTTACAATGCAGAATCAAAAATAATACATAAGAGATCAAAGATTATATAAATCTTGAGCTTCAGACAAATGCAAAATTATGTTATAATTTTTTTTAGCAATATATAAAACCAAACAGGACAAAAGGTTCTTTGGACAGCTTCAAACGCATCTGGATTAAAGCCTGACTTCAGGCCAAATGGAAAATCAAGTAGGGAACCGCCGGAGTAAAAAACTTTTCAGCCATCATGGCAGACGTCATATGACGGCTTCCGGGCTCCCGGAAATATGGGTGAACATGAAACTCATCAGCCGATTTCTCATCCATTCAAAAAGACACTGGGGCACCCTGTTTCTCGCGGTGCTCGGAATCATCGGTGCCGCCCTACTGAATCTGGTCACTCCAGACATCGTACGCCGGCTGACCGCTTCGCTTGCCATTGAAGGTGGCATGTCGACGGATTTACTTCTTCTTTTTATCCTGATACTGGCAGGTAGCTTTCTGGCCCGCGCGGTCTGCCGGTTCATCAGCATGTACGTAAGCCATCTGGCGGCCTGGCGCTTTGTCGGAGAACTGACCTTGATGGTGTACGGCAAGCTGCAGATGCTTTCCTTGCGGTATTTTCAGGACAAGCAGACCGGGCAGCTCATGAGCCGCATGGTCAACGACACAAGACAGCTTGAAGTCCTTGTCGCGCATGCCATTCCCGACCTGATCAGCAATGTTGTCATCATTGTCGGCGTGTCCGTGATGATGTTCCGCATCAACCCGTCCCTTGCACTGATGACGCTGATTCCAGTTCCCTTCGTGGTGGTTGCCGGGAAAGTCTTCTCAAAAAAGGTCGCGCCCCTTTTTCGTGTCAATCAGGAAGTGCTGGGCGAACTGAACGGTACCCTTCAGGACAATCTCTCTGGAATGAAAGAGATTCAGGCTTTTCATCAGGAAGAGAACGAATATTCAAAAATGGAGAAAGCCACCGAGTATTATGCGTATGTCAACATTCGTGCAAATTTCGCGAACGCGATTTTTCATCCGGGCGTGGAGCTGATTACTTCGCTTGGCACCATCATTGTGGTGGGGGTAGGCGGATATCTTGCCATGCAACAACGGATGACCCTCTCCGACATCATTGGATTTCTGATGTATCTCAGCCTGTTTTACCAGCCCCTTGCCGTCCTAGCGCGGCTCGTGGAGGACACCCAGATGGCTTATGCAGGCGGGTCCCGTGTCTTCGAGGTGCTGGATGCCGAATCTGATGTCAAGGAGCAACCGGATGCAAAAGAGTTGGAAAGGACACAGGGCGGCGTATCTTTTGAAAATGTCAGCTTTCACTATCAAGCCGGGGAAGATGTCCTGAAAAATGTCAGTTTTTCCGTACAGCCCGGTCAGATGGTTGCCCTTGTGGGACCGACCGGTGTGGGAAAAACGACCATTGTTTCCTTGATGGAGCGTTTCTATGATCCGCAGTCAGGCGTTGTTTCCATTGATGGCACCGATATCAGGACCATGACACTCTCTTCCCTGCGTTCCCAGATTTCCATCGTTCTTCAGGATGTCTTTCTTTTTCACGGTTCCATCGCGGAAAACATTGCATATGGCGTCCGGCACAAGGGGAAAATCACAACGGATGAAATTGTCAGGGCCGCAAAAATCGCACATGCGGATGCATTCATTTCCAGAATGCCGAACGGGTATCAGACGCTGGTCGGGGAACGCGGCGTACGCCTCTCCGGCGGCCAAAAACAGCGAATCGCCATTGCGCGTGCCGTTCTGCGGGACACGCCGATCCTGATTCTTGATGAAGCCACTTCAGCCGTCGATACGGAAACCGAAGCGGAAATCAGAAGCGCTATTGAATCCATCGCCGGCACCCGTACGGTCGTCGTCATTGCACACCGGCTGTCCACCGTCATGAATGCCGACAGCATTCTCGTTCTCGATGAAGGGGAAATCGTCGAAAGGGGCAATCATCACACGCTTTTGGAGCAGGGCGGACTGTATGCCAATCTATGCAAGGCCCAGTGGCCTTCAGCGCTGCCATAACCTCTACCGTTTTAACAATTATGCCGATTTCGGAATAGCATCGACAACGGGGATAATATTATGAAATTTTGGGGAAAACGTATGTCAGTTCAGATAAAATAAATGTATAATCGTGTAGGGTAAAATAACGAGTTAATCAAAAAATCGTGGTTGGCAATTAACGTTCAAAACAAAAAAATATTATGGAAAGTAATGGGCGCAACAAAAACCAGTTTATGACAATTAACAGACGAAACAAAAAGTTCAACGGAAACCGGAATCATGACAAGGAGGGTTCTTATGACTGACAAACCAACCATTTCACTTGCCTCATACTCTTTTAACGGCTTGATCAAAGACGGTATGATGGACGTATTCAACTATTTGAATACAACAAAGTACCGTTATCGTGTGGATGCGGCAGATATTTGGAGCGGGCTTTTCCCGACACGGGAAGAAGCTTTTGTTGACAAAGTTCGCTATGCTTTAGAAGAAAACGAGATGACCCTGGCCAACCTTTGCGTAGATGGTGCACATATATGGGAAGACGACGCGGAGGCAAGAGCCCAAAACGCGAAAAATGCGGCAGATTTCATTCGCATTGGAGAAGCTTTAGGCGCAAAAACAGTACGAATTGATGCAGGCTGTCGTGAAGATACCTGGACAGAGGAGGCCTTTGAAACCATTGTAAAGCAGTATCGCACCTGGGCCATTCGAGCCGGAGAAATGGGGTATCGCATTGGTACGGAAAACCATTGGGGAGCAACGCAGATCCCGGAAAATGTCATAAAACTTGCTAAAGCGGTGGATCATCCGGCATTTGGCATTCTGTTTCATTTCGGTAATGTCAGGGGCATGGATATAGATGCTGGCAATGAACTGCTGGCACCGTATGCCATGCATACCCATATTGCCGCTGCCTATGCTGATGGATGCAGTCCACTAATGAAGAAACTCATAGATGGCGGCTATCACGGTGCTTTCAGCTGTGAGCACCATACCGGTCGCAATGAATATGCCCAGGTGGAATGGCAACTGGGGACGATTCGAAAGAACCTGGCCTTGCTGCTAGACAACAAGAGAAGTGAAGAGGTGCCAGTATGATAAAAACACGTATTGGAATTATCGGGGTTGGTGTTATTGGTGAAAATCATTTAATGACCTATGCAAAGGATGACCGTGTTGAAGTGGTTGCAGCCTGTGATATCCGTCCAGACCGCTTGGCAGAGATGTGTGAAAAGTATCATATCCCAAACAGCTATGACAATATCGGGCGGTTTTTGGATAGAGATGACTTGGACGCTGTTGATGTTTGTCTGCACAACCACCTGCATGCACCCGTTTCTATTGAAGTGATGCGTCGCGGGCGAAATGTCTACTGTGAAAAACCCATGGCCGGCACTTTTTGGGATGCCTTAAACATGTATAATGCCAGTCTTGAATATGCAAAAAAACTACACATTCAACTGGCGTTTCTGTATTTGCCAGAAACACAGGTTGCCAAACGTTTTATTGATGCCGGCGATTTGGGGCACATCTACCATGCACGCTCCACTGGTTTCCGCCGTCGTGGACGACCTTATGTCGATGGTTATGCCACAAAAGAATTTGTTGATACGGCGTGGTCCGGCGGGGGAGCGCTGTTCGACATGGCGGTATACCATATTTCCCAGCTGCTGTATTTACTAGGAAATCCGGAACCGGAACGCATTACAGGAAAAACGTATCAGGAAATTGGTATGGATCCGGTGCGTCAGGAAATCAGCCAGTACAATGTTGAAGAGTTTGGCGCCGGCTTTGCCCGATTCAAAAATGGGTTGACAATGGATATTGTAGAATCCTGGGCAGCACATTTGGATGGCTTTGGTGGCAGCGCCATCATGGGTTCGGAAGCGGGCATGAAGCTGGAACCTTTAAGCTTCCATAAAACGCAGCATGACATTCAAAGTGACACGGTATTTGATTTGGACGCCATGAAATACAGGGAGAGTACCGTATTTGCGGAAACATTCCCGCACTACGCCTCATCCCAAATGCATTGGATTTCTGCATTGCGCGGGGACGTGGCATTATTGGATACCGCAGGCATTGCACTCAATACATCATTAATTCAAGAAGGTATTTTCCTGTCCGGGAAACTGGGTCGCGAAGTAACCGTAGATGAAGTAAAAACCCTTTCTGTCAGCAAATCAAGGAATGTTCCGAATTTGGTGTAAGTTTATGTTTATACAAAAGAGCCCTTGTTGCGATGGTCGTCACGTCGCAACAAGGGTTCTTTTTTGCTGTGAAGCAATCGTACGATTATGTATGAACCGAACCGGGTTTGAATTTACTCTGTTAGAAAGGGGAAGTTCTCTTGAAAAGGCAGGAAATCGACAGGGGTGACTTACCTGTGATTTATTGATTTTATCTTCGAGCCTTCCGAAAATTTGAGAAATTGTCGCTGAGTTGATAATTACTTAAAAATTCTTATTCCACTTCAAATTGAATGCTATCGGATTGAATGCCAGAGGACACCAGGAAGCCTGACAATATATTCTTAGATCTCTCAGTTGCTCCTTTTACAACTTCATCGAACACTGTCTTCTCAATTTGTATATGCACTTTGTCAGCAGCATCTTTGTCTTCTGTTATGTCAAACTTGTTGTACCAGGTATCAACCAAATGAATCGTGTTCATTGATAAAACATACGATTCTATGATGATTGGCTCGCTAATGGTAACCAAAACATGGCCATCTTTTTGCGTAATGCTCTGAACCTTGCAACCAGCTTTTACAACACCTTTCGCTCGAATGAGCAGTTTGCTCTCTTCGCCAATTGTTAAACCGCCTGCTTGACCAATGATTTTTGATCTTGTGATAATTGTATTGTACTTGTATTCATATGAACTTAAGTCAAATAGTTGCTCCATTTGTGTTTTAAGTATGTTTGTGTCAAGTGCTTCTGCTTTAGCTGGTGACAATAGTATCCTTGCAAATGGAAAACCCAAATATAGAATCCAAAATAGCGTTAATACAAAGACAATGCCGAAGATCAATGATTTTCCCAAAGTCTGAAATATTTTAATCATTTGGCACCTCCATATCCGTTTTTTCGATAGTTACACCATTTGCATCAACGAGGGTGACAGAGGAATAACCAAGCGCACTATAGTATTTTTCCAAACTGGTTACGACCGACTCTTCAGAATTTTTTATTAAGAGCTTACGCTTCGCCTGTGTTACCGTTTGAATATTCCCATCAAAATTGTTTTCCACAAGAACTTGAATATTATCGACATAATTTTCACTCATAACCTCTATCTCATTTAATGTTTGCGCCTGATTCGGCTTTTGCGCAATATAGTTCGTGTCTATCTTATATAGTTCCAGGAAAGCATTGGCAATATAGTCATCCTCATCAGAAGTGAAATTGCCCTTATAATCAAAAATTTCAATACCAGGTAAGTCACCTTCTGAAAGTTTTCCTGTCAATCCTGCAAACTTCTCAGTCACGACTTCAAGTTCTATACGAGGCAATACAATATTTATCGAGGCTTCGGCGACAGCAGCGTCATTTGTGTTTTTTTCCGATGATTTTGAAGAGGATTTAGAAGAGGGCTTAGCCCCGGAAGAATCATTTTTAGCTTTTTGTTCAGTGGTTATTTGTACTTTTGACAAGTCATAGAATGCATTGACATGATATCGAAGAATCATTGTCATCTCTCGCTTATCTTTTGAATATTTCAGAACATCACACTCATGGATACGAGCTGTATATAAGTCGCCAACCTCTTCAAACGTTCCAAACGTCGTTGAATTTGTTGTCGTACTCACTGGCTTTAGGAAATTGTTTTTGATATTGGGCAGAATTGTCGGGAAAACCATAAAAAATATCAAAGCCAATAGCAATGCAAACATTACGCCTAAAATCAAAAAGGCTGTTGGTATCTGTACACAATCGTTTTTATTTGAGAATAATCGAAATTTACCATCTTCATGATCATGATTTGATGATTCATTTCTTTCATGTGGTTTTGCATTTCGACGCAATAGATTTCTAAATAGCTTCACTTTGCTGCTCCTCATATCTTCAACTTAATTGTGTGTCAATGACGAAGGCTGCATTGAGCAGTAACTGTTCTTGTGCCAGCAAGTATCTATACATATATTATTTTACTCCCCCGCCAAAATCAATTCCTTAATTTTGAGCGTAGACTACATGACAATCGTAACACACGACAACCAAGGCTTCAACATGGATAAAAAGATGCTATCCTGGTTTGCTATTGTAACCAGCGTTGTTATAAAAAGTATGCGGCTATGGCAGTGAATTAGGATATAAATATTTACTTCAAGGACATACTCGCCCTGAATCAGCATGAATCCATTTCTGCATCACTTCCAGGGAATAACTGTTTATTTCTGCCGGTGGAAACTGTCCGTTCCGAATGGTGTCCACCAGTTCCTGCGTATAAGACAGAATTTTAACAATCTGATCTGCATTAATCAGTCCTAGTGTTAAGGCCTGTCCCAACTCATCCAAGTCCAGGACACTGTTTGTTTTACCATCTGTTTGCACAATGACATCGCTAAACCAATCTGTAAAAATCCAAGAATTATAGCTTTCGTCAAAGGCCATATTCCCGATATGCACATACCATTTCCAGCCGTCCAAAGCCGCTTCGTCGTCAAAATCTTTGACGATGAGCCAGTTTTTCTGTGGATAGTAATAATACATCGCCTTTTTGTTTGCATTATTCGACGGCATCTCTATTATCAACTGCTCGCTGATATGCCACCAGCGCCATTCACAGTCAGGGGTTTTACGAAAAGACAGTAATTTGTCCGTGATGTGTTTATGAATCATTTCATCTGAATTCACCTGATAGCCCTTATTTTCACTATGCTCTTTGCCCAGTCTTCGCCAAACAACCATTGTTTTTTCCATGTTGCCCCCCTGTTAGAAGTATATCTGGTTACGATAGGTCGATTGTACTGCATCATTATTTATTTTCAAGGTACAATCATATCTGAACATACACAATACGTTAAAAGAGACCGTGCTTTTGCCAATAAAAAATAAAAATAAAGAGCAATATATGCACAATCAGAAACAATGGCACGAGAATTGTAAATAGACGCTTCTTTGTTTTGTGCTGACAGAAGCGCATGCCCAGTAAGGCACCCAGACTACCCATCAGAAAAGCTGAGAGCAGCAAAGTTTTTTCAGGGATACGCCATTGCTTGCGAACGGACCTTCTTTTGTCAAGATAAAAAAGAGAAAAAGAGATAAGGTTGCAAACCACTACAACAGGAATAATATAGTTCTCCAAGAATCCTCCATTCCGCGTTTCTGGTATACTTAAGGGTATAATAAGACTATTTTAACACAGTGCAATGCTGAATATCCTATCAAATTGCGTGATAAACAGGCATGGTTGCTGTGTTTGAACTGGGACTTTCGTCACTGAAGATGAAAATAGTGATGGATAAGATGACTCGGAATTCTATTTCAGCCTCTTCAGTGCTGAAATAAAGATTTGTACAACGATGCATTAATACAGCAATCATCCATAAGAATGAGCAAGAGGGAGAATTATGGGTAAGATTTTAGTCCTGGCGGAAAAGCCATCAGTTGCAAGAGAAATAGCGCGGGTACTGGGCTGCGGTTCTGAAAAGCGCAGCCCGGGTAATGATAAAAACAGAAATGACCGTACCAGCAGTAATAATGACCGTACCAGCAGTAACAATGACCGTACCAGCAGTAACAATGACCGTACCAGCAGTAACAATGACCGTACCAGCAGTAACAATGACCGTACCAGCAGTAACAATGACCGCAACAGCAGTAACAATGACCGCAACAGTGCCAGCGGACACCGACCTGATGGGGGTCACAGCAGCGGAGGGGGTCACAGCAGCGGAGGGGGCCACAGTGGCGCCGGCTTCATCGAAGGCGGAAAGTACATTGTCACATGGGCACTGGGCCATTTGGTTACCCTGGCAGACCCGGAAGTCTACGATAGCAAGTATGCCAAATGGCAACTTGAAGATCTGCCTATGCTGCCGCCAAAAATGACCTTGGTTGTGATGAAAGAAACGGCCCGGCAGTATGCCACCGTCTCTAAACTCTTACATCGCAATGATGTGGATGAACTGGTCATTGCAACGGATGCCGGCCGCGAGGGTGAACTGGTAGCTCGGTGGATTATGGAGAAAGCAGGCTTCAGAAAGCCTGTGAAACGGCTGTGGATTTCATCCCAGACGGACAAAGCCATTTTGGAAGGGTTTGCCTCCTTAAAACCCGGTGCCAACTATATAAATCTCTTCAAATCAGCGCAGAGCAGGGCAGAGGCAGATTGGTTGGTGGGACTGAACGTCACACGGGCGCTCACCTGCAAGCACAATGCCCAACTTTCGGCTGGCCGTGTACAGACACCGACCTTGGCCATGGTGGTGAACCGTGAAGATGACATTCGCCGCTTTGTACCCAAAGACTACTGGACGGTTCGTGCGGAAGCAGAGGGCTTGAACCTGATGTGGCGCGATACTGCTGGTAATACTGTGTTGAACGATAAAGAAAAAGCAGATGCACTACTTGCCAAACTCAAAACGCCAGCCAAGGTTAATCGCGTAGAAAAAGTATTAAAGACGGAGTTGCCACCCCTGGGTTATGACCTGACCTCCCTGCAAATGGATGCCAACAAGCGCTATGGGCTTTCGGCCAAGCAAACATCCAATGCCATGCAGATGCTGTACGAGCGGCATAAGCTGGTG
>JBBRWP010000129.1:0-9127 GCA_038249175.1 Acetivibrionales bacterium | reverse complement strand
GGCTATGTCGGCTACGGCAACAAAATGGGCGAGGGCTGGCTGTTAACGGCAGAAATGCTGGAACTGGTACATAGCGGTTGTTCCGGTGTTGTCTGTACGCAACCTTTCGGTTGTTTACCCAACCACGTTTCCGGTAAAGGGATGATGGGCTTAATCAAAAAAAGGAACCCGGATGCTAATATTGTGGCCATTGATTACGATCCGGGCGCTTCGCGCACCAATCAGGAAAACCGTATCAAGCTGATGCTGGCTTCTGCAAAAAGCCGGGCCGAAGAAAAGGCTGCAGAGTAAGCAGAAAAGAGTTTTGGCAATGACTTCTCCCGCCTGGGTATTTCAATATGTTTTCATTTTGCTCTTCCCAAATACAAATAAGTGTGTTAAAATATTAACGAACTCATAAAACAGTTTAGGAAAGCTAGAATCACACCCAAGAACTCTAAAACATTGTAAGAAAGTTAGAACCACACCGAAGAACTCTAAAACATTGTAAGAGAGTTAGAACCACACCGAAGAACTCAAAACAGGAAAAAAGTCCTCCCCGAACGGCGCAACACCAGTGCAAATACCCTCCTGAACAACACGGCATGAGAACAAGCACCCCAATGAACAACCCCGCACAACAAAAAACCCACACGGTACAACACAAGAGCAACCACACCAGAGCGAAAAAAAGAAAAGAGGAGCGTACGATGAAAAACAACATCATTGAAACCATTGACAGCGTAGAAAGGCTAGAGCATGCTCTTTCTCGCACCCGGGCAGCACAGAAGATTTTCGCCGATTTCACGCAGGAACAAGTGGATAAAATCTTCCTTGCAGCCGCCACAGCCGCCAACAAAATGCGTATCCCATTGGCAAAATTGGCTGTGGAAGAAACAGGGATGGGCATTGTGGAAGACAAGGTGATTAAAAACCATTATGCAGCGGAATATATCTACAATGCCTATAAAGACACCAAAACCTGCGGGGTCATTGAAACAGATCCGGCCTACGGCATTACTAAGATTGCAGAGCCCATCGGCGTGATCGCCGCTGTGATCCCCACCACCAACCCGACTTCCACGGCCATCTTCAAAACACTGATTGCACTCAAAACACGTAATGGCATGATCATCAGCCCCCACCCCAGAGCCAAAAAATGCACCATTGCTGCTGCAAAAGTAGTTTTGGATGCAGCGGTGCTGGCCGGTGCGCCGGAGAATATTATCTCCTGGATTGATGTGCCAAGCTTGGAAATGAGCAATGTCTTGATGCGGGAAGCGGATATCATTCTGGCCACCGGCGGTCCCGGCATGGTCAAAGCTGCCTATTCCAGCGGCAAACCGGCCCTTGGGGTCGGTCCCGGTAATGTGCCAGCCATCATAGATGATTCCGCCGACATCCTCCTGGCCGTGAATTCCATTATCCATTCTAAAACCTTCGACAACGGCATGATTTGCGCCTCTGAACAGGCTGTCATTGTGCTGGATTCTGTGTACAAAGCCGTCCGCAAGGAATTTGCCGATAGAGGCTGTTACATCCTGAACCCGGAAGAATGTGAGAAAGTCCGCAAAACCATTATCATTAACGGTCAGCTGAATGCCAAAATTGTGGGTCAATCCGCGGCCGACATCGCAAAACTCGCCGGTATTACGGTACCGGAACAAAGTAAAATATTGATTGGCGAAGTGACGTCCGTGGAACTGAGTGAAGAATTCGCCCACGAAAAACTCTCTCCCGTCCTGGCCATGTACCATGCCACAGATATTGATGACGCCTTTGCCAAAGCAGAACGCCTCATTGAAGATGGCGGACTGGGCCACACGGCATCCATCTACCTGAACACCCAGACGGCGCAACACAAGCTGGATGCTTTTGCCGCCCGCATGAAGACCTGCCGCATTGTTGTCAACACCCCTTCTGCCCACGGTGGTATTGGGGACTTGTACAATTTCAAATTGACCCCTTCCTTAACACTGGGCTGCGGCACCTGGGGTGGCAACAGCGTGGGTGAAAATGTGGGTGTGAAGCACCTGCTGAACATCAAAACCGTTGCCGAAAGGAGAGAAAACATGCTTTGGTTCAGAGTACCGGAAAAAATCTATATGAAGAAGGGCTGCCTGCCTGTAGCCCTGGATGAATTGAAAACGGTTATGCATATTAAAAAGGCCTTCATTGTCACAGACAGTTTCCTGTACAACAACGGTTATACAAAAGCAATCACAGCCAAGTTGGATGAAATGGGCATTGCACACACTACCTTCTTTGATGTTGCACCGGATCCGACCCTGGCCTGTGCCAGAGAGGGCGCTGTTCAAATGACCGCTTTCCAACCCGATTGCATCATTGCCCTTGGCGGTGGCTCTCCCATGGATGCCGCAAAAATTATGTGGGTATTGTATGAACACCCGGAAGTCGACTTCATGGATATGGCCATGCGTTTTTCAGACATCCGTAAAAGGATTTCGCCCTTTCCGCATATGGGGGACAAGGCAACGTTTATTGCCATCCCAACCTCCGCCGGTACCGGCAGTGAAGTAACCCCTTTTGCCGTTATTACAGACGAGAAAAGCGGTGTGAAGTATCCCCTGGCAGATTACGAGCTGCTGCCTAAAATGGCCATTATTGATGCCGACTTCCATATGAATGCTCCGAAGAGCCTGACGGCTGCCTCCGGCATCGATGCCGTGACGCATGCCATAGAAGCTTATGCCTCCATGCTTGCAACCGACTATACCGACAGTTTGGCACTGCAAGCTTTGAAAATTATTTTCGAATACCTGCCCAGGGCTTATGAAAACGGACCAAAAGACCCCAAAGCCCGTGAGAAAATGGCCAATGCCGCGACCATGGCCGGTATGGCTTTCGCCAACGCCTTCCTGGGTGTCTGCCATTCCATGGCACATAAACTGGGTGCCTTCTACCATATCCCCCACGGTGTGGCCAATGCACTGATGATTGATGAAGTGATGCGCTTTAATGCTGTGGATGTCCCTACAAAAATGGGTACCTTCTCCCAGTATGACCACCCGCACACGCTGGCCCGTTATGCAGAAGTGGCTGATGCCCTCGGGATAAAGGGCAAGAATGATGCCGAAAAACTGAAGCACCTGATTGCCGCACTCGATGCACTCAAAGAAAGTGTTGGCATTAAAAAAACCATTCGTGACTACGGTGTTGCCGAGGAAGAATTCCTTGCCCGTTTGGATGATATGACCGATCAGGCCTTTGATGATCAGTGCACGGGAGCCAACCCCCGCTATCCCTTACTGAAAGAGATTCGGCAAATGTACCTCAATGCTTATTATGGCCTGAGTGAAAAAGTATAAGCTGGTTTCAAAATTAGGGTTTTATGAAAATGAACTGGTTAAAACCGTAGGAAAATTTAAGAACATATTCGAAAAGGTAAGAACATATTAGAAAAGGTAAGAAGATGAAGCCAATCAAAGAGATCGAGATCTTATGCGCGGAAGGAGAAAGCCATGCAACTAGACAAAGTGATCGCAGTCAGAACCAATAAAACCATCTATCGGGATGGTGACACCGTCATCAAGGTTTTTAACAATGATTTTTCCAAATCGGACATCCTTAATGAGGCATTAAACCAGGCGCGTGTTGAAGAAACCGGCCTTCATATCCCGAAAATACTGGCTGTTTCCAATATTGACGGCAAGTGGGCTATTGTTTCCGAATACATCAAAGGGAAGACCCTGGCACAGTGCATACAGGAAGAACCGGATAAAGCAGATGAATATCTCTCTTTTTTTGTTGACCTGCAAATGTCGGTTCACGCCAAAAGCTGTCCGTTGCTGAATAAGTTGAAAGATAAAATGAACAGCAAAATCAGCGCCTCCAATTTGGACGCCACCACCCGCTATGATTTGCACGTGCGGCTGGAAGCCATGCCAAAACACAACAAAGTCTGCCATGGCGACTTCAACCCCAGCAATATTGTCATTGCCGAGGACAACACCCCTTATATTTTGGACTGGTCCCATGCCACACAGGGAAATGCTTCCGCTGATGTCGCCAGAACCTACCTGCTGTTTTGTCTCTCTGGCGATACGACCACTGCCGAAAAATACCTGGACCTGTTCTGTAAAAAAAGTGATACTGCAAAACAATATGTGCAAAAGTGGATGCCTATTGTTGCGGCTTCCCAATCGGTCAAAAGCAAACCGCAGGAAAGAGAGTTTTTGCTTTCCTGGATCAACGTTGTTGAATATGAGTGATCAGAGTTAAAGAACGCTGGTTTCAGCCCAAAGGGGCTGAAACCGCAGGATGATGACGCTTAGAAGTCAGAGAAACATGAAAACTCAAATTTTAGTCATCATGCAGCATTATTAAAAGCTGCGCATGACAGGTAAGAATAGGAGGACATATCCATGAATATCATTGTGTGTATCGGCAGCTCCTGCCATTTAAAAGGTTCCCGTCAGGTGGTGGAACAATTGCAATCACTGATTTCAGAAAATAAACTTGCAGACAAAGTAGACCTAAGCGGCACATTTTGTATGGGCAACTGCCAAAACGGTGTATGCGCTACGGTGGACGACAAGGTTTACTCTTTAAGCCCTGAGACAACAAAAACCTTTTTCCAAACAGAGATCCTTGCAAAAGCTTCTATTGCTGTGAACTAGACATGCACGGATAGGAAACCATCAATACCGATAAGTGAATACACGAATGATTCCAGTGTAAGAACTCGAAAAAAACCCCCTTTGGGGGTAAAAAATCCACTTCGGTTGTATAGCGCGGTATATTTAAAGTCGCACTATTACGATGAATTGAAGGGAGCCAAACCCATGTCGGATTGCTTAAAACTAAAAAAATCCAACTGCAAAAACTGCTATAAGTGCATTCGCCATTGCCCGGTAAAATCCATTCGATTTTCTGGCAATCAGGCCCACATCATTGAGGATGCCTGTATTTTGTGTGGTCAGTGTTTTGTGGTTTGTCCGCAAAATGCCAAAGAAATTACGGACGAAACAGAAAAAGCAAAGGTTCTGATTCAACATGGAGAACCGGTCATCGCTAGCATTGCGCCTTCATTCATCGCGCGCTACGCCGGTGTTGGCATTGATGCCATGCGGCAGGCACTAAAAAAACTCGGGTTTGCGGATGCTGAAGAAACTGCCATCGGCGCAAGTATCGTCAAAACAGCTTATGAAAGGATACTTCACGACGAAGCGCGCGATATTCTGATTTCTTCCAGCTGCCACTCGGTCAACCTCCTCATTCAAAAGTACTATCCCAAGCAACTGCCCTTTCTGGCCGATGTCCTCTCCCCTATGCAGGCGCACTGCCTGAGGATAAAAAAACAAAATCCAAATGCAAAAACCGTCTTCATCGGACCCTGTGTGGCTAAAAAAGATGAAGCCCAGCTTTCCGGCGGCCTGGTCGATGCTGTCCTGACTTTTGAAGAGCTGACCCATTGGCTGAAGGCTGAAAATATTGTCTTAACTCAGGAAAAAGATGCCAATGAAAAGAGCCGTGCACGATTTTTCCCGACAGCCGGCGGTATTCTGAAAACCATGAAACAGGATGCGCCAGGCTATACCTACATGGCCGTTGATGGTGTAGACAATTGCATCGCCGCACTTGACGACATTGCCAGCGGCGCCATACATCACTGTTTCATAGAAATGTCCGCCTGCGTAGGCAGTTGCATCAATGGACCGGTTATGGAAAAATACCGCCGTTCCAATGTGCGGGACTATATGGCCGTTGCCACTTATGCCGGAGAAAAGGATTTTGATGTAGCCATGCTTTCTGAAAACGAGATGCACAAAGATATGAATGATATGAATTGTGCGTTGCCACAACCAAGCGAAGCAGAAATTACAGAAATTTTAAAACAAATGCGCAAATTGGTCCCTGAAGATGAGCTCAACTGCGGTTCGTGCGGCTATAACACCTGTCGGGATAAGGCAGTGGCTATTTTTCAAGGAAAAGCAGACGTATCCATGTGTCTGCCATTCTTAATGGGCAAGGCTGAAACTTTTTCCGACAACATTGTTTCAAATTCACCCAATGGCCTCATCGTTTTGAACGAACATCTCGAAGTACAACAAATGAACCAGGAAGCCAGGCGCATGATGCATATCCGAAATGAATCAGATATCCTGGGTGATCCGGTTGTCCGTATTTTGGACCCAAAAGTGTTTATAGACGTCAAAGAAAGCGGACAGACCATTAAAGATCAAAGGGTTTATCTCGCCGAGTATCAAAAATATGTCGAACAAACCATCATCTACGACAAAGTTTACCATCTGCTGATTTGCATTATGCGGGATGTCACCGTCGAAGAAAATGAACGGTCAAAAAAAGAAGACATTCGTCAGAAAACCGTTGAAATTGCAGACAAAGTTGTTGACAAACAAATGCGCATCGTTCAGGAAATTGCCTCTTTGCTTGGTGAAACAGCAGCCGAAACCAAAATTGCCCTATCGAAATTAAAGGAGTCTATTCGTGATGAATAATCTCTGTGCAGATATCGGTTACGGCAGCATTTCCCATGTTGGAGAAGAGCTGTGCGGTGACCATGTGGATGTTGTAGAACAAGAACCAAACAGTACCATCATTGTCCTGGCAGATGGTCTTGGCAGCGGTGTCAAGGCAAGCATCCTGTCTACCCTCACCGCTAAAATTATCTCGACCATGATGGCCAGCGGACTGCCTATCGAGGACTGTGTGGCAACCATTGCCGCCACTTTGCCGGTCTGTTCAGTCCGTAACGTTGCCTACTCAACTTTCACCATTTTACAGTTGATCAACAACGAGACAGCAAACATCATTCAGTACGATAACCCGCCCGTCATCCTGCTTCGGGACGGGGTTCACTATGACTATCCAAAAACCGAAATGTTCATTGGCGGTAAAAAGATTTTTCAGTCCAGCATCAAGCTGCAGAAAAATGACACTTTTATTGCCATGAGTGATGGCTGTCCCCACGCCGGTATTGGCCATGCCTACAATTTCGGCTGGAAAATGGAAGACATTATCATTTTTTTGGAAACCTTTGCACCGGTTGGCTTTACGGCGAAAACCCTGTCAACCATTTTGCTTGATGAATGCGAAAAACTGTATGGTTATGAACCGGGTGATGATGCTACGGTTTGTGCTGTTCGGATTCGTGTACGGGAACCCATGAACATCCTTTTTGGACCGCCGTCGAACCGGGACGACTGTGAGCGGATGATGTCCCTGTTCTTCTCCAAAGAGGGCAAACACATTGTTTGCGGCGGTACAACAGCCTCGATTGCCGCGAAGTATCTTGGCAAAAAACTCAATGCCAGCCTGCAGTTCATCGCCGCAGATGTCCCACCCACTGCAGAAATTGAAGGTGTGGATTTGGTGACCGAAGGTATTTTAACCGTAAACAAAGTTTTGACCTATGCCAATGATTATTTGGCCGATAACAAAACGTATGCACAATGGAGCTATCAGCGGGACGGTGCTTCCATGATATGCCGACTTTTATTTGAAGAAGCAACAGACATTAATTTTTATGTGGGACGTGCCATCAATCCAGCCCACCAAAACCCGGACCTGCCCATCAATTTCAGCATTAAGATGAATTTGGTTGAAGAACTTTCAACCTGTCTCAAACAAATGGGGAAGCGAATTAAGGTCAGTTATTTTTAGGAGTCATCTATGAAAAAATTTGATACAAAGGTTCAGTATCTCAAATATAAAGTGCTGCGTGAAGTGGCACGCCTGGCTTGGAACAATTCCTTGATTGAAGGAATTAGCAGTATTCCGAAAACGCTTGTTCCCGGCAAGGAAGCAACCATGCGTTGTTGTGTTTATAAAGAGCAGGCCATCATCAACGAACGCGTTCAAATGGCTATGGGCGGTGACAGAAAAAACCCGAACGTCATTGAGGTGATCGATATTGCCTGCGACGAATGCCCGGAGGGTGGATATGAAGTGACGCAGTCCTGCCGGGGTTGTTTGGCACACCGCTGTGAAGATGTCTGCCGTCGTGATGCAATCACATTTGACGCACAGCTCAAAGCCCATATCGACAAATCAAAATGTGTTGAATGCGGTGCTTGTGCAAAAGTATGCCCGTATAGCGCCATTGCCAACAACAAACGTCCCTGTGAAGTGGCTTGCAAGGTGAACGCCATTTCAATGAGTGGAAGCAAAGCCGCCAGTATAGAAGGAGACAAGTGTATTGCCTGCGGGGCTTGCGCTTATCAGTGTCCATTTGGGGCAATTACAGACAAGTCTTATATTTTAGATGTCATTGATCTGGTACTAAAAAGTAAAAGTCCCGGTGGCAGCCCCGTTTATGCTGTCGTGGCGCCATCCATTTCCAGTCAATTTAGCTATGCCAAACTGGGTCAGGTCGTTTCAGGATTGAAGGCACTTGGCTTCTACACGGTGGTTGAAGCTGCACTTGGCGCAGATATGGTCGCTCAGGCAGAATCGCTGGAACTGGTTGAAAAAGGCTTCTTAACCAGCTCTTGCTGTCCCTCTTTTGTCGATTATATTAAGAAATCATTCCCTGAACTTGAACCACATGTTTCACACAATCTCTCCCCCATGGCCATTATCGGAAAAACGATCAAGAAAAGTGTTCCCGGTGCCAAGGTTGTCTTTATCGGTCCCTGTACCGCTAAAAAAATGGAATTTCAGCAAGAGACTGTGCGACCCTATATAGACAGTGTGATGACCTTTGAAGAGTTACAAGCCCTGTTTGACAGCCGGGACATTGAAATCTCAGGCCTCACTGAGGACGTGCTTGATAACGCCTCCTATTTTGGACGAATTTTTGCCCGAAGCGGTGGTCTTTCTGATGCAGTCCGGGAGGCGCTGAAAGAAAACAACCTATCCGACTTTGATTACAAACCTGTGGTTTGTGACGGCATCGATGCCTGCCGTCAGGCTTTACGAAAAGCACAGAAAAACGTGCTGGGCGGCAACTTCATTGAAGGTATGGCTTGTGTGGGCGGGTGCATAAACGGTGCCGGCTGCTTGACCCATGGTGAAAAGAACAAAGCCGAAGTCGATAAATACGGCATGGAAGCCTACGAGAAGACCATTTTAGATGCCATCCGCGTGTTGATCTGAAACAGCAATTGTTTTTGATATTGAATTGCTGTATCATTCTTGGTAGATCTTACGAATGTCAAATTTT
>JBBRWP010000128.1:0-9137 GCA_038249175.1 Acetivibrionales bacterium | reverse complement strand
GCGCACGTCATTTATAAGTTTGTTTTGGGAATGGATGAGGAGAACAGAAGGACAGATTCTGGTTTCCCCTTACCGTATTTTCAGGAGGAAAACAATGGGAATTGAAATTGAACGGAAGTTTCTTGTAACTTCCGATGCCTATCAAACAGGCGCTAATGTCAGTATCTATCGGCAGGGATATATGCTTAATTCCCGCGAGAAGATTGTCCGCGTCCGCGTTTATGACGGAAAAGGCGCATTGACGGTGAAAGGCCCGGCCACACGTGTTACACGTGCCGAATTCGAATACCCCATTCCCTTTGAAGATGCCAACGAAATGCTGAACCTCTATTGTGACGGAGCCGTTTTGGAAAAAGAGCGGTATACACTGGAATGGGGCGGGTTTTTCTGGGAAGTGGATGTTTTCCATGGCGAAAATGAAGGTTTGGTGGTCGCAGAAATCGAGCTGGACGATGAATCCACCGACTTCCCAAAACCGGATTGGCTTGGAAGAGAAGTCAGCCATGATGAGCGCTATTTTAATAGTAATCTGCTGACATACCCGTATATGCTCTGGGCAGATTGCAAACCTGTCTAGTCTGGACCGAATATTAGTACATCCTCCGGATATTCCAGCACATGGTGCAACCATCCATTAAAACGGACATACACCATCGGTTCTCGTTATCTGTTTGTCTTGGGAAAATTGTTCAGTCCAATAACGCACCATGGGTTGAATCCAGTATCTGTGGCTCCTGATTGTAACGAAAAGATTATGCAGCAATATCAGGATAATGTACAATCGCGATCTCCATCGTTGTTTCTTTTAATGAGTTCACAATGCTTTCAAGGTGTTTTGCCACATCCGTATCATAGGATACTTCACCGCATTGTGCACATACCTGCGAGGGAACATCACGGATAATAATAATCATATTCCCAATTTCGACCATAAAGGTGCTTACTTTGTTTTCATACATTCCCTTACAAATAAAACATTTCATGTTTTGTTCTTTTTTCTCGTTCGACCGTCTGACAGCCATTCATGTTCACTGGGTATGTACGCTGTAATTAACCATAATTCTTCCTCACTGGCACCACAAACAATATGTAAATGCTGACCGTTCGCTGCAGAGCCAAGAATGATTCTACCGTAAGAACCTGAAAATGATACAATTTGATGCCAAATCGCGGTCTACCAGTGCAGTGCTACGCATTGCACTGGTAGACCGCGATATTGGCCTGAAATCGGTCATTTTCACTTTACGACGGCTGCATTGCTCCGAAGAGTACCAGCCACGCCAGAAATGATTTCGCCGCCAGGCTCAGTACGATATAGGTTCTTTCACCATATAAATAATCTTTCCACTTGCCTATACGTTTATATTGCAGCACCATGTTAATCGGGAATGTGTTGAACGCTACAAAATAGGTGCCAACAATCGCCCAAACAAACCACGGAACCATGTCTAAGTTACCCGTACCAAACATATAGAGGAAGATAGCGATCCATGGTGCAATGCCTGCGATAGAGCCCCATGCAAAAGGACCCCAGTCAACTTTATTTTTTTCAGTCCCTGAATTTAATTGTTCCATTACCAGTCCAAAGAGATTCATGGTTGCATTCACGATGAAAATCAAAATAAGCGACGCAATGTCATGGATACCAAACAAGGTTGAAATCAGAACAATCATGATCGACGAACTTACGGCATATTCAAACCATCGAAAACGGTTTATGCCTTTCTTCAGATCGGCCATATAACGATTTCCGTTCAGCGTAATTAAGCCATGCGCGAGTGCTGAAATCAATAAAAATGATGCCACCAGTATGCCAAACGGCAGTTGAAACAACTCCTTGCTGGCCGTTTCCAAAGCTTGTGTTTCCGGATTATAACGTATATATAATTGTGTAATAGTAGGCTGGAATTCTGCAATTTGTTGTATGACACTGGTTGCTAAAAACAACATAATCACACCTTGTACCAAGTGAAAGAGCCCCATAATGATATTGAATCGTTTTAGTTTCACCAATAATGTATCCATAGCATGTCCTCCTGTTTCTGATTACATTCGTAATCGCTCATTACTTATTTACCCATTTATTTCATTCAAACCGACTCGATTCGTTTTATTTTCTAATTTCCACCAATAACTCATTTCGTTTTAAAAAACCCGGTATGAACGGCGGATTATATCGTGCCAATTCATAAGAACCGTATGTGTTTAGTTTCTCTTTGCGAAGCCAATCGCTTAGTTTTTTTTGGTTTTGATCGATGATATCTCTACTTATGCTGCCTGAAAAAATAATTGCAGCGACTCGACGTTTAGAAATATTTTTTAATTGGATCCCTGGATGTAATGGTTTTGGAAATACGGTCACTCCAATATCGTCGGGCATGACAAATGCTGTTGTTAAATGCGCTTCTCCGAGCGTGTTCAGCACAGGTGCTGTCATTGATATTTTTTGACGATCCATATTATTTCCGCTGATATATTGAAACAATTCATTGAAGCCTTCCATTCCTCTTATGTCTGATTCTGAACTGATCGCAATGGTCATCGGTTCATAATCGCGTATTTCAATTGCGTCCTCTTTTCTGATCGTTTGATATCTCGCCTGTTTGACTGCCATGAGAAACGCCTCCTTTTTTCGAACGATTGTCTTCTTTAACATTTATTCTATAAACTATGTGCAATAACATCCGTATTTCGAGTTCAATATGATCAATTTCAAATCTAACATGTCATCATTATATCACTATATGTGATATAATGCAAGTGTTGTTTTAATATTTTCAAAATTTCTCTATTTTATCACATAAAGTGATACAATAGATATTATGCAAGTGAGTGAGGTGATCAGAATGACTGCTTTAGGCGACCGGTTGAAAAAGGCAAGAAAAGCAATGCACCTGACGCAGCGTCAGTTATCAGACGTATTGGGTTTAGAGCAATCTGCCATTTCAAATTATGAAACAAATTTTCGTGTTCCTTCTGCCTTTGCACTCAGGGAAATTTCCAATGTTCTGCAGGTGAGTCTTGACTTTCTCTTGGGAACGGATCAATACAAAACGAACAGCCCTCTACCTTCTGAAACATTGTTTCAGGAAAAAAGCGTTCAACCATCCAACCAAGACAAACTAAATATCTCTGACTTGCAGCAACCTTTTCTTGCCCTGTTAAAGAAAGGTTTGGAAGGGGGCGGAGCCCTCTGCTCAAAAGGAAAGTACATTCTATTAATACTTCTTATTGTGGCAGAGTATTTCAAAGGAATGGTCTCAATTTTTAGTTCCG
Source organism: Acetivibrionales bacterium (assembly GCA_038249175.1). Classification (GTDB taxonomy): domain Bacteria; phylum Bacillota; class Clostridia; order DSM-8532; family DSM-8532; genus JAEWSN01. The sequence goes on along the minus strand of JBBRWP010000128.1, from coordinate 5,861 downwards.
TCTGCCTGTATGAATTTTCCCGGTGAAATTCATCGCGGAATTTTCTCTGGCTGACACTACAAAAGGGTGACTGTGCTGATTTTGTGGTAAAATAAGGAGGAAGTTCTAGATAAGAATACGGAAATCATCAGATCTGCCACTCTCTTTTCACACAAATTTTTAGCACATATGTGAGGTAACCCATGCTGGATAAGTCTCTACCCTACTACGATTACTTGATGTGCAGAAAAGCCGGTACGCCAATTCACGAACCGGAATGGCCCGAAGGGTATCGGGTTGTTTTTTTCCAACTTGGAGATGAGAAGGAATGGGCGGAGATCGAAGCCACTGTCGGTGAATTCGATCGGGCTGTCGACGCACTGGCCTACTTCCATGAAGCGTACCTGCCCCATCACGAAGAACTCGCCCGGAGATGCCTTTTTGTCGTAGATCCGGCTGGCAGAAAAGTCGCCACCTTCACCACTTGGTGGAACTATACCGGACAACGACGCGATCCATGGGTTCATTGGGTGGCTGTCCATCCATCCTGCCAGGGGCTTGGACTTGGAAAGGCGATTATTTGCGAAGGGATAAAACTGACGCTGGCCATCGAAGGGGATCGAGACATATACCTCCACACACAGACATGGAGCTACAAGGCAATTAATATTTATCGACATGCTGGATTCTTCCATACCGACGAGAAAAACCTTTCCACCTATTTGAACGACAACTACGACATCGCAGAGGAAACGGTAAGCCCTTATCTACGCTGACCGGCAGTTGTTCCACAAACACATCGTGCGTCATGCTGCCATCCTTCCTGTCGTGTATCATCGACTATTTTTTGTGCTTCTCAGTCGCGCTGCCTCTCACTCAATCCGCATCGCCACATTCTCGGCAGTGATGCACAGTTCCGCCGCTTTGAACGCATGTTCCTGCGTCATGGCATTTTCTGTCCTGTTCAGGCAGTCAAGAATCAGCTGTCCGAAATAGGGATACCCCACCGCCGGATCTGCCAGTACTTCTTCATCTGAGGTGGCAGCCTTTACCTGTGGATAGGCCTTTTGAAAAGCTTCCACCTTCATCGGATCAGGATCATAGACCCATTTTAGTGCGGCACCCTCCTCGTCAAGGCCGTTGGCCATGCCGTAGATGTGACCGTGATCGAGTCCCACAGCGGCCATGACAAAATCCCCTTTCCCGCAGACACTGTTCAGTTTGCCCTTGGGCGCATAAGGAGCAATACCATAATTCCTATGAAAAAAAGCAGCTTCATGGTGGTGGCGCAAAATATCAACTATACTTGCATAATCTCTACATCATAACCCATATAGCTGCTCGCACCCGGCTGAACCGCCATGAAGTTCACATCAAATGGAATGTCATCACTCGTTTTATTCACAATGATGCTAACGTTATGCAACCCTGCACTAAGGTTCATCACCTTGCGCTTGCTGGGTTCTGAGCGGTGATAAGCCGGGATAAACGGGCTGTATATCTGGCTATCCACCACCACTTCCCCATCAACCATCATCTTAACACCTGAACATGTGGAAACAATCAAATCAACTTCCCTCTCAGTTGGCACAGAAAGGGCCGTGCGCATCTCATATGAACCATTTGGCAATGCCATATCCACTTCCTCAAAGTTCACACGGTTCGTGATACAATGAATCGTTACAAAGCTATTCATTGAAGGCGTCTTCACTTCCCACTTAAATGGTGGCAACAGCACAAAATTAATTGCATACTTTGTCCAAATTGAATTTTTGACAAACCTTTCAATGCAGATATTAAAGCTGTTTGTGTAGTTCATTTCACCTATGTTCTCAATCACAGTTTTATAGGTGAATTTACCATTAGGCGCAATCATAAACTGCTGCTTATCATCGGCAACAAAGCCCACCGGAGCATCTATGTGAATGGTTCCCTCATAATCTACCGTCATAAGGTTCTTCATTTCAATCACAATTTGCTTTTTCCCACCCCGACAAATGACAGGGTTATTCTCCTCAACCATCAGCGTAACATCTAAGTCCCCCCCCACAAATGCGCCATGGGGCAGGCGGAAAACACAGGCATCTGTATTGTAATTCACTTCAAAAACAGATTTATCTGTAACGTTTTCATAGACGGCCATGACGATATTGTGGGCAGCAAGGGTGCGGTTCGTCAATTCCTCTATTGTCTTGGGTGCGTTGAAGCCATTCACAGCAGCGCTCACCTTTATTGAGCTGCCAATAGGTGCAATCCACTCCTGTGGAATGGCCGTCTTTCCATATAATATGCCATATATTGCGCCGGCAGTGGCAGCCGTACAATCTGTATCGTATCCGCAGTTTGTGGCAATAAGCACACAATCTGAAAAGTTATTGCCGCCATATAACAGTGCAAGCACGGTAAACGCGATGTTCAGGGGGGCATATGTGAAGTTCGGCGTGGCGTATTTATCCAGCAGCTTTTGGCGCGTTTCTTTCCATGGCATACCGCTATTGTATAAGCGCAGCGTTTCCGACACAGCCTTTGATGTCACGCAATCCTCTGGAATGTAGGTCAAGGCATCCACCGTTAACTTTACAATATCATCACACTCAAATGCCATACTTTCAAGGGCAGCAAAGAACACCTCGCCAAATACGCCTTCGCCCCCGGCATGGTCCACAATGGCATCCTGATAGGCATAATATGTGGCCAACTTCGGGTTGCCGGCACAAAGCATTCCCCAAATTTCTGACCTTATGGGTGAACCCATGCAATCTGTAAAGAAGTTATTGTACTTGCCCGAAAGTGGTGAGGCCAACTTTTTGCGTATGTTTGTGGCGGCATGACCATACTCATCAAAGGGGAAGAAAACGTGAGATTCCCAGGCATTAGATAAGTGCTGTGCATTGATCAAGGGGCCATACTCCTCAATGGCATGAAGGTTTACAAGCTGAAGGTCCAAATCGTCGTTTTCCATGGGACCTGCAAATTCCTGTGTGTAAAATGTAACATCCATAAGTTCCATGGTGCCCTCAAGAGGACCACCAAGTGTGCCGCCTATGTTCTTGCCAAACCAACCGCCGTACATCTTATCAAATAGTTTTTCACTGTCTATCATATTCTGCCTCCCTTTAATTAAGTCTTGATACCTTCGTTTCTCGCTTTTTTTCACATTTTTCACATTGATTCATTTAAGATTCTAATGTAAAAACCTAAATTATTGTCCAGTAGGACAATAATTAGGCTATTAAACTCAAAAATGATCCACTTAAAAGTAATGACTGTTGATTTGAGCAGTTACCCCATAGGCTTCTGCTTTATCTGAATCTTGCATTTTCGAAATACCTTTTGCTTGTTGCCTTGCTGTAGACCATGGTGCATCCGTCCATGATTCTAATGTACAGAACGTATACCATCGGTTCACAGTGCCTGTTTGGCTTGGACAATTGTTCAGTCTTCGAACGCACCATAAATGGTGGCCAGTATCCGCGGCTCCTGATCCCCGCCGTTGTTGGGCACCGTCTGTTGCATGAATACAAAGGACAGGTTTTCTTCCGGATCAATCAGCGTCAGCGTGCCCGCCATGCCACCCCAGCCAAAACTGCCCTTCGAAGCAGAAATGCCGCTTTTTCCATTGCACAGAATCGTTTTTACACCAAGGCCATAGCCAATCCCTTTTAGCACATCCCCGAAATATGGAACCAGTGCATCGAAAATCTGATTTTGACGCATCAAATCGACCGTATGCCGGCCAATAATCCGCTGGCCATCGAGCGTTCCGCCGTTGGCAAGCATTGCTGAAAACCGCTGATAATCTTGCAGAGAACTGATGAGTCCCGCGCCGCCCAAGGCCGGGTAGCAAGAGGACTCATACCAGAAATCGTTTCCAGATCCGGCTTTCCACTGCCCGGAAGCATCCTTGTGAACCATTGGGCACAAGCGGCTGGTATCTACCTCCGCAAAACGGAAGGCGGTGGACTGCATCCCCAGCGGTTCGAATATCTCTTCCTTCAGGAACGTCTCAAAAGGCTTGCCACTTAATTCTTCCACCAGTGCCCCAAGCACATCGTGGCTCATACCGTACAACCACTGTGTTCCCGGCTCAAAGGCCAATGGCAGACGGGCAATCCGGCGGGCCAATTCCCTAGTGCTGGTGCTTTCTCCTGCCCCCGCCAGACGGGCCAATTCTGTTGAAGAAGTTATCTGCCAACGACCACTTTCCATGGCGGGATAGGGGTAAGGAATGCCGGAAGTCATGGTGAAGAGATGACGGATGAGCATTGGTTCAACCGCCGCTTTGGTGGTAGCGGGAGCAAACCCATTGTCTTGGTTCAAGAGTAGATGTTCAAATTCTGGAAGAAACCTGGAGACCGGGTCATCCAGCAGAAAGCGTCCACGTTCAAATAGCATGAGAGCTGCGGTACAAGTGATGACCTTAGTCATCGAATACATGCGAAACAAGGTGTCGAGCGTCATCGGATCCCCCGTCTGTAGGTTCCGAACCCCGAAAGCGCCCTCGTAGATGGTTTCGCCATATCGTGCAACAGAACAGGAACAGCCGGGCGTTCCTTCTGCCACAAACTGTTCCAGCAGTGCATCCATTCTTTCCTTTAACATCACAAGCTCCCTTCGTGCCGACCAACATATTCGGTGGGTTTTTATCAGGCACCCATTTTAAGACAATTCTATCATATTACTTTCACATTGTTTAAAAGATTCTTGAAGAAAACCCGCTAAGCCTAGCAAAATGAGCGCCACGGCCTTTTTCGATTCGTGCCTCATTGCAGTTCGGCGAACAACGCTTCCACCTGAACAGACAGACCCTCAAATTCATGAGAACAAACGGTATCGCCTGTTTTGAAGAGATCCATGCGGGTCACCTGCAAATTCTCAAAATTGTAGACCGTTATCCACCGCTCATCAACATCGATGATCCAAAACTCCTTAACGCCTGAGGTCATGAAGGTATTCAGTTTATACACCATATCGATGCTGCGGGTACTCGGCGAAAGAATTTCCACTGTCAGGGAAGGTGTGCCCATGTATCTCCCTTTTGCGTTGATGTTGTTTTCCATATCGCAAAGGACAATGATATCCGGCTGCAGCACGTCTGGATCCCTGATGTCTTTCTTCCGGAGGTGGACGTCAAAAGGTGCCAGGTAGGGCCGACATTTTTTCCCCCTGAAGAATTCTTTGAACACAACATACAGATTACCGAGCACCTCCTGATGTGCAATACTCGGAGAGCTTAGCACATAGATTTCACCATTGAGGAATTCCATTCTGGCATCGCTTTTTTCAGATATTTCCAGGAATTCCTCATAGGAAACTGTCTTCTTGTCGTACTCGTACTTGAGCGCATTTTCCTTGACCGAATAATAGTGCTCGATGTCCGATACATATGGCACCAACCGTGAGACACGCACGTTGTTTTTTGTGATGATTACTTCGCCGCCATCTTCCATGACATGCTTCAGGTATTGACCAAACCCATTCTTCATTTCGCTTGCACTGGCAAACATAGCCGTTCTCCTTCTCTGAGGCATTCCGGCCACAGCAAACCCGTCGAATCAACCTGGTGTAGTGTATCAAGGATCCTTTTCGAAATTCCTGTGTTTATATAATGAATGTGTTTATATAATTCATGTGTTTATATAATTCCTGTGTTTATATAATGAATGTACATTATAATAGCCAATATGTCAAGAATAATTATAAACCTTGTACATTTTATTATATATACTTGTCCATTTTTCTGTCACATTTTATACGACTTCTGTTCCGTGATATAATTGTGCCATCTTTCGAGGTTGAATTTCCTTCCACGGAACAGAAGGACAGATTCTGGTTTCCCCCAGCAAAGGTTTGAAGATTAAGATACGATTTTTGCGGAATAT
>JBBRWP010000127.1:0-9197 GCA_038249175.1 Acetivibrionales bacterium | reverse complement strand
TATCTGTTCGTGATTAAGGAGCACAATAATTCCAGCAACTATCGTTATCAGTTGTGGAAAGTAAAAGGGAAAACTTTGCACCTCGATTTGATCCTTGGATCGGGAAAGCAGGAAAGGGTTGAGGTAGACGGAGAAGGGCGGGCAACTTTCCAATTGGAGGGGCAGTTTGCGTACGCACTGTATAAATATTCGTAGACTGATTATCCTTCATCGTACCCCTGAAATGGTTACCGCGTGAAAAGAGGAATGAAAACTTTAAGATGGTGTTGAAGAGTGAGTTTGTTTTCATGTTTTTCCCATAAAAGGAATAAAGAAAGAGGCTACAACATGAATAGGTTCTTTCTGTACTTTGGATAACTGCTATCTGCTGATTTTAACATTCCGCTATTGAAATGACGGGGGTGACTAAATAATGGGAAAGAAAATTAATACCGTAACCGGAACAATAGACAGCGACAACATGGGGTTTACTTCTGTTCACGAGCATGTATCGTTTGAGCCTATAGAATCAAAAACCTATGATGATACGTATCGTTATTCTGTTGAGGAACTAAAAAAAGCCAAATCGAATGGCATTCAAACAATCATCGAAGTTTCGCCCGAAAGAAATGCAGAAGCAATCAAGCGGGCATCAGAGGAATCAGAGGTTAATCTTGTGGTTTGTACTGGCCATTATCTATTTTTCACGAATGAAGAAAAAAAATATTTGGTGGATGATTTTCGTAGAATGATGATGAATGATATTGAGCATGGTATTGGAGACACAGGAATATATCCTGGTGTTATTAAACTGTCTGCTATGGATCAAAAAATTACGCCTTATGAACGGAATCTTTTTATTGCCGGGGGAATGGTTCAGAAGGAAACAGGCGTGCCCATCTGCACACACGCCTGTGCGGGATGCAAAGAACAGCAGGATATGCTGGAAGAGGCAGGAGCAGATTTATCAAAGGTATATTTCAGCCATGTTGAGGCAGAATTCGGGTGGGAAGGCAGGACATTTCAAGAGCAAATGGATTACCTTGAGAAAATTGTTAAGAAGGGAAGTACGATCTCTTATAACAATTTTGGTAACTGGGCACATACAAAGCCTGAAACCCTGATAGCAACGATCAAAACTATGATTGAAAGGGGCTATTCAAACAATCAAGTAGCGACTATGGATATGGTGCTTACATTTGAAAACGGTAAGAGATCACTGCTATGGGAAGATATAAATGAGGATGGTCCATTAAGAACCTATTCCTACCTGACGACACATGTGATTCCCTGGATGCTTTCTCATGGGGTAGAAGAAGCCGATGTAATGAAAATGTTTGTGGATAATCCCCGACGTATTTTCTCGTAGAATTGCTGCAGTTAACCTGTTAATCAGACTTTTGGGAGTTCATCAAAGTTCATATTAGCCTAATATAGAAGATTTTAGCAATATCTAGATAGCAAATTAAACACTTGACAAAATTCAGTGTACCCGACTATACTTATTACAAGAGTTTGAACAAGTGCGAAAAGAGGAAGAAGCGGTATGGAGAGACCACTCCAAGAACTGATTGAGCAAATGGCATTGAATCAGGATCTCCGTGCCACATTACGGTGCTGTATTGGATTTGACGGGTATGTGGATGAGATTTACCAGGTTTTGCAGAAAAGGGTGTCCCCATCGCAATATGAGGTATTCCAAACCATCAGTGAATTCGGCGACCGTGTGACAAAGGCTGCGGGAATGAGCGCCGATATGGAAATCATACCCCAGGATGTTCGCATGGGTGGGAATTCCCCTCTGCTGGCACACTGCCTGGCTTCTCAAGGCGTACCGACAGTTTGCATGGGTGCCATGGGTTATCCGGAAATCAGGGTGCCGTTTATGGCTCTTTCTCCGCTCTGTGAAACGATCAGCATTGGTGAACCCTGTCATACTTTCGCCTTTGAGTTCACAGACGGAAAACTCATGTTCGGAAACCTTTCCAACGCACGCAACTCCGAATGGAGTGATATTAAGCGCATTGTAGGAATGGAAAAGCTCTTGGGTATCCTCGCAGAAAGTCATCTCATCGGGTTAATGAATTGGAGTGCCCACCCGGCAGTGGATTGCATCCTGGAAGGAATTTTGGAGGAAATTCTGCCACAATTACCTGTGGATATATTAAAACAAAAACGGTTTTTCTTCGATATCGCTGATCCATCCTCAAGAAGTCAGAAAGATTTGACCTGCTTTTTAGAACTCGTCAGTCTGCTGCAAGAAAAGACACAGGTAACATTAGGTCTAAACCTAAATGAGGCGCACCAACTGTACCGATGGCTTGTCAATGACACTTGTATTCCTGAATTGTCCGAGGTTGGCAGTGAATTGTTCCAACGGATGAATGTTTCAACACTTGTCATTCATGCACTGGATTGTGCCATCGGCGTTGAGGCTGGACAAACGTGCCGTGTGGAAGGATTCTTCGTGAAGAATCCCGCAATTACCACTGGTGGAGGAGACAATTTCAACGGAGGCTTTTGCCTGGGACAGATGATGGGCTTTCCTCTGAACCAGGCTCTTCTTCTTGGAAATGTCCTGTCTTCATTCTATGTACGAAAAGGATACAGTCCTTCTTACACCGAATCCATGAAATTCATTGACTGGCTCTCTCATTCGGAAGAGATGGAATGAGGGTTGCGAAGTCAACGAAGATATTCTGTCGAAACAAGACACATCGTCATCATACAAGGGAGGAAATGTTATGAAAAAAAAGAGCCTTGATCTGACTTACCTGCCCCTACCCATGCTCATGTCCATCTTGCTTGCCTTTTCCGTTCTTACAGGTTGTAGCGGCATCTCTGGGACAACAGGGCAATCTCCTGAAAGCAAAAATTCAGACTCCGCATCTGTGGCCGCCTCTCCAGGAAATGATTCTGTCGATCCAGTCACCATATCGTTCTACATGGGCGATGGATGGCGTTCCACTATCATTGACCCGTCCCTTTCTGATGTCGTCATGAAAGAACTCACAAAGAAAACTGGCATCACATTCGACTTTACAATGACGAAATCCGATGATCCGGAAGCAGAAATGAATATCCTGATGGCTTCGGAAGATTTGCCGGACTATATTTACAAGGACAGCGGACCTTCACGGGCTCTGTTGATTTCCGGCGGGTACATCGAACCCCTGGATGACCTGATTGCGAAATATGGCCCCAATGTCCAGAAGAACATTGGATTTGCACTGAACAACTGGCGGGAAGAGGATGGCAAGGTATATGGCCTTGGTAACTGCAATTGGAACGACCCACGGTATGCCATGAGTCTTCAGGTGAACACCTTGTATATGCGGTATGATATTCTCAAGGAGCTGGGTTTTGCTAAGTTGGAACGAAAAAACGACCGTGACTCTTTCATCACCATGGATGAATACCTGGCGCTACTCGCGCAGGTCAAGGAAAAGTATCCTGACATGATTCCCGCCCTGATGGATACAGGCAACGCTTTTGATCTATTGCTCCGTTCCAGAGGCTCCGTCATCAACGGCAGCAGTATTTTCGAAGAAGGAAAAGCCCGTTATACACTTGACAGCAAATATGCACTCGAGTCCGTGAAATTTCTCAATAAATTCTTCAATGACGGGTTTGTTCCGAAAGACTATGCCGTCATGAAGCAGGAACAGAACCAGAATCTCGTCGCCACCGGAAAGGTCTTCAGCTCATTGGGCTTGGTCAATGGTTTGAATGAAGGTATGGGTCCGCTTTCGGAAGGTAATGACGAAAAACGGATGGTGATGTTCTATCTTACCAATGATGCCTCCATCCAGAAAGTCCTCATCAACAGCGCATGGGTGGTTGGTGGACCTGGAAACATGATTTCCGCCAAATCAAAGTACAAAGAACGGCTCATGAAGTTCTTTGACTACTGTGCGTCGGATGAAGGAAGTCTCCTGATTTGTGCGGGTGTCGAAGGGCAGACCTATACAAAGGATGCAGATGGAAAACTAACCCCGGTGGATGAAGTCGCTAAGGGTTATGCAGCATGGGACGGAAACATGATCAAAAAATTCGGTATCGGCAACTGGTTCAACACGTTCCCGGTGCTGGCAGGTCTAGACAAAAACGGAAATGCAAATGAAATTAATGCACAGGAAACTTTCGGGAAGAGTCCGTGGGTGCTCTACAACAACCATGACATCCAGTATTTTGCCTATCCCGCCATCGTTTCCAGTGCCGGGGATATCACTAAGGAAAACCAACCGGATGCCTTCGCAGCCAATTCCATCATCTCCGCTTATGCCGTTGACATGATGACAAAAGCTGTAGTTGCTTCTCCTGACCAATGCGAATCAGAATGGAAAGCTGCTTTTGACAAGATGCAGGCCGACGGGTTGGATAAATTGAACACCGCCATGGATGAGAACTGGAACAAACTTGCCAAATTACTAGGCCGAAGCCCAGACAAGCTCAATGAGGTTGGTGCATTTAAGTAATCGATCTCGGGTATTTCGAAATATAATTGGGTTACGGATGGGACAGGGTGCATCCAGACTAGAATCATGGATGCATCCTGTTTCCTGATGGAAAGGGAACAAATGCGAGAGGATATGAGACAAACTGAAGCCTTGCGGAAGCGAAATCGATGGACGCTGTTCAAAAAACAGAAGAATCTGCATTTTTTCATGATCCCTCTTACACTATGGGCTTTCGCCATCTTTTATCTCCCTATTACAGGCAATATCATTGCATTTGAAGACTATTCCATTCCAAAGGGCTTGTTTAATAGCCCCTGGGTCGGTTTCAAACATTTCGCGAATTTCCTGTCGAATGATTATACACTGTTGCTGGTTCGCAATACTTTGGCCATGAGCTTGATGGGTTTAGTCTTTGGAACACTTGCCGCCATCACCATGGCCATTCTCATTAACGAAATTTCACATAAGATTTTCAAAAAAACAATACAAACGATATCCTATCTGCCATATTTCATCTCGATGGCTGTTTGTGCCAACCTGTTCATCAATCTATTGGGTCGTAATGGACCGGTCAATGACATTTTGTTCTCCTTGGGACTACTAAAGGAAGGATACCCCTTCCTAGAAAAAGAAGGGTTATTCTGGTGGATTCTGACGATTCAAAATATATGGAAGACCGTTGGTTGGAATGCAATCATTTATCTCGCAGCCATTGCGGGCATATCAGATGAAATTTATGAAGCCAGTTTTGTAGATGGCGCTGGCCGGTTCACCCAACTATTTCGCATCACTCTTCCAAGTCTGCTGCCCACCATTTCCATCCTGCTCATCCTCAACTCAGGGTATGTCATCATGGGTGGGTTTGAGCAGCAGTTCTTGATGTACAACCCCATGGTCATGGACACAGCGGAAGTTATCAATACCTATGTCTACAAACGGGGTATGGGTGGTGCCGATTATTCGTTTGCAACTGCAATCGGGATGCTACAGTCTCTTGCCAGTATCTTTCTGCTTCTGATTGTCAATAAGACCGCAAAGAAACTATCCGGTTCTGGGCTTTGGTAAAGGAGATGGCACTATGCAGCGACCTAAATTCATTAAGATGACAACCGCAGACTATACTTTTGAATTTTTCCTTTATGGGTTTATGATTGTGTTCGGAATGATGGTTCTTTTTCCGTTCTTATATCTGCTTGCTTTATCCTTCAATCAGGGATTGGATGCCATCCGGGGTGGTATCATATTGTTCCCGCGTAAATTCACAGTCGAGAATTATGCGTTGATTTTTAGCAACAACCAACTGCTGGGGGCTCTCTCAGTATCCGTGTTAAGAACGGTTTCCGGCACATCCACCGCCGTACTGTGTACTGCGCTGGCCGGTTACATTTTCACCAAAGAGAATCTGGTTGGGCATAAGTTTTACATGGCTGTCTTCCTACTGCCGATGTACATCACTGCCGGTCTGATTCCCACGTACCTGACCTACAAGGAATTGCACCTGACCAACAGTTTTCTGGTCTATATCATTCCAAACCTGGTTTGGGGAACAAACATCATTATCATGCGCACATTCTTTAAGCAGATTCCATCATCGCTACAGGAATCTGCCTGGTTAGACGGTGCCGGCGATTACACCATCTTCTTCCGAATTATTTTGCCGCTTTCTATGCCGGTGGTTGCCACCATAGGACTCTTCAACGCCGTCTGGCAGTGGAACAGTTGGTTTGATACCATGCTGTTTACGCGAAACCCGAAACTGGAGACCCTGGTTAGTCTTCTAGCCAGGATGATGATCGAACAGCAGTCCAACCAGATATCGGTGGCGAAAATCACCAAACGGGCAAAATACATGACCCCGGAAGTACTGAAGGCTGCTATGACGATAATCACCACACTCCCCATCATCATGGTGTACCCGTTTCTTCAGAAACATTTCGTCAAGGGAGTCATGATTGGTGCGGTAAAAGGATAACTCTCTCTTTCAAATCCCGAGGGGCACAGTAGTTATTATGTTAAAATCGTTTCTTGATCATGATCCTTTTCGGTAACACGACATATAGCAACAATAAATGCATCAGTTTGAAATCAGATCCGCCAATCTTGAAAAACCAGTTCTGCACAACCCTTCAAGACAAGGTTCCGGCTATTCGTGCTGTTGCGGATATCCATGGTTTGTAAGCCCCGGACGGTCATACGTTCGTTCGCTTCCTTCTGGATGAATGGAAGCATGGTTTCGAAAAACGGGCTGATTATCCCGCCAAGATAGATTGCTGCGGGATTATGAAGATTACCCAGGATGGACATCAGGACACCAAGTAATCGGCCATTTTCCTCCACGACACCCATGGCCTCCGGTTCTCCAGCCAGAACCTGCTTGACAAAGGCATTCCAGTCATCCTGTGGTTCATCGGGCTGGTTCTTCGGCAATTCGCGGTACTTCCTTAGGAATCCTTCTAAAGACAGCTCCCGCTCGATGCAGCCGGCTTTTCCGCAAGGACAGGCATAGTTCCTTATGCCAATCGGGATGTGGCTGATTTCACCGCCAAGACCCTGGCTCCCCGAGATCAGTTTCCCATTGCACAAAATCCCGGCCCCCAGGCCCTCACCGAGGTAGATATAAATCAGGTCATGTGTACCACTGAATCCCTTTTCTTCAAAAAGAGATGTTGCCAGAACCAATAAATTGGATTCATTCTCTACATGAACCGGTCTTCTAAAGATCTTTTCCATTTCCGTCAGAAGGGGCATTTCCTGCAGCAACGGATTAGTTGCGTTCAATAGCCTTCCCTTGTCTCGTTCCTGAATGCCGGGTGCAGCCGCTCCGACACCGACCAGGTCTTTGTCTTGTACGCTTTCCTGTTGCATCAATGCCATCGCTTCCTGATATAGTAAGGCGACCAGTTCTTTGAAATCCTTGACATGTTCGATATTCTGGCACTTCGAAGCGATGATTTCATTGTTCAGATCCACCAGTGCGTACTCCGCTTCCTTGCTGCCAATGATGTTCAGGCACAGGAAAACCCTGGAACGCGGTCGGATGGAAAGCAGTCCGGGAATTCGACCCCCGCTGGAACTGTTGGAGGATTCTGTTTGAAGGATGCTTTCCTCCATTAACAGGTTGCAGAGATTTGAAACGGTAGAAAAACTCAACTCGGTCCGGCTGGCAATGTCTTTTTTTGTCATTGGTCCGTTGAGACGGACCTGACTGATAATTTTTTTCTTGTTCAAGCTACGCAGTTCTGCCGTATTCTGGATGACCATCCAACACACTCCTCCATTTTTGAGTCACGCTTTTGCAAGGAAAATAAACCATGGCTGAATGGTGATTTCAACCGTTCAACCGTCTTTTTTTATTACTTGTAACAAGCGTACGGCAAACCAACGAATCTGTCAATGTGCAACGCATTCGAAATAAGCCTCATACGCCTCTTTGAGTGCCCAGTAGCCTGGTTTTGGCTTCCCTGCGGTGTCTACGATTCCCCATGCACATTCGGCAGGACACAGAGAATCCCCGCACTGCCAGCAGGTCTCCGTATCACACCACCGGAAAAAAAACTCACCGATGACATGAGGGCTCTCGGCAAAAATTTTCATGCACTGGCGTACGTATTCCGCCTGCATTTCCGGAGTATGCTCGCCCTCCCATTGAAAAACCCAAGATTTGTCCCTGCAGACAGACTGGTTGTATTTGCGCAGGGCTTCCGGATCAGGATTTGGTCCCCGTTGCAGGGTGGAATATCCCCACTCGTTTATGATGACCGGCTTTCCGGTCAGTGCATGTGCTTTCTCGATGTACCATTTCCAGTCATCCGGACCGCCTTCCTGCCAGCTTCCCATATAACCGTCGATGCCGACATAGTCAAACGGTGAATCATCACAGCGGTACAGTTCACCCAGCAGCCACTCAGCATACTCATTCATGAACCCTAGATTGATGCCCGGTTTTGACGCAGGATTGCCACGCTTCAATCCCCTTGCCACCGCTTTTAGAAAACGGACATTCTGATCCCGTGACATGTCTCCATGGAAGATGTCGATATCCGGTTCATTGGCCACCTGCCAATAAGTACATAGTTCTACACAGGATTGTCCAAGATAGACCCCGGCCGATTCTGCAAAATCATAAAAGGAGTCATCCTCATATCCGCCTGCCCAGGCGGGGACTGAAGGAACCCATAGAGTTTCGCCTGCGGCTTCATCATACCGGTACGAACCGGGGCCAAATGTACCACCCATCAGATCGAACCCGGCATCATGAAGCCGTTGGGCTTCCTTTCTTTTTTCCTGAAAATGAAGGCTTGGCGTCTTCCCATCCTCTTCAAACGGAAATCCCAGTCCAAATCGCAGGCTTTGGATACCTGCCTGTTTCATCAGGTCGAAGTCCATGTTTAGAATCGCTGTGGCACCGGTTATCTTTTTCATACTCCACTTCCTTTCAGAGATGACAACAATATCTCATAGCATATGGCACTTTCTTCCTGGCCAAGAAAAACCCTTGTTCCCTCTTGTGCTTCATGGGAGGGTAAAAGCATCGCACGGGTCCCATCGGGCGCCAATGCATATACTTGGAGCAGGTCAGTACCTGGGTGCTCAATTCCTTGAATGAGCAGGTCAGTGTCAGGGTGTTCTATTCCTTGAATGAACAGGTCACCATCCGCCTGGTCAATCCATACCGGCCCACGCCCTTCATCCAGCAGGAAGTTGCCCTCCCAGACCATGTCGGTGTTTCCGCATTTTCCCACGGCGGTCAGCAGCATG
>JBBRWP010000126.1:0-9217 GCA_038249175.1 Acetivibrionales bacterium | reverse complement strand
GGAAAGCCAGGACTACAGGCCTGCTTGAAAAAATGTCCTATGTAGATTTGATGGATGACCAGACCTCCGCATGGAGAAGGTTCGATGCACCCAAAAATCCGGAAAGAAATGATGGCTACTGGATTCACACCTTGAACATGGTGTTTGATGAGCTTGAAGTGCTTAGCCTTTCGACTCCGGTTCCGAAGCCTGCTCCGAAAAAAAGGGGCCGCCCGCGGAAAAACCCGGAAGCCAGCAAGCCGAAGCGCCCGAGAGGTCGCCCCAAGAAGAATCCCTTGCCGGACTGAGGACTATAGTCCGGCAGATTGGGAAACTTTTAGTTAAAGGTAAACAGCTTTATCTAAAATATTTTTATTGTGACCGGTCAACAACCGGTGAAAAGCATGCAAGACAGTCGTCTATGATAAATTGATAATCCATGCCATTGTCATGATGCGCGTCAATCAAGATGTATGAATCGTTGGTAGAAAAAAGGTAAGCGTAAAGCCAAGTATCCCTTCAAAAATGAATACTCACATGAGATAATTCCTCTATCATATCGATGGAGGTTTTTTTATGGGCGGAAAGTATGAACCATTATGATTTTTATGTCCAAAATTTTCACAAAAAAAGGCTTCGTATACATACCCGCGATACCCGTGCGAAAGCCACGCTATACTTATTCACCTGTTACAAGCTTAATGTTGAACATTGGATGACCAAGTGATCCCCAAAGACGCAGCCACAGTGGCAGATACATTTCGGTACCGCGCGCTGTTGTGATATCCCCCAAATCGATAATATGCTGCCAGCCATATTGGGTAAGGATACCTATGACAATTGATTTCGACTGTTCATCATTTCCACTGATGAACAAGTGGTGATCTCCCCCGGCAAGTAGGTCGGGATTAACCTGTATTTGAGAGTTTAACATATTGAAGGTCTTCACCACTTTAGCCTCAGGCAATGCTCTTTGATTCTGCTCTCCAAGGCTGTCGGAATTGACGACCGACAAAATTGGTGGCATTCCTTTGGAAAAATCCAGTGAATTGGTGATGTCTATCAGGATTTTATTACCTATCAATTCCTTTAAGCTTGTTAACACGCTGACAGAGGCATGGCCAGCTAATGCGTTGATGATTATTTCGCCGGCCTCTGCTGCATCAGCGAAAGGCACCAGTTTTACAGAGCCATTTTCTGAAAGCCACTCAGAGAACGGCGGATTACCCATTTCATCAATCTGACTGCGAGCTTTCGTGTTTGTCACATTATTGGTACCCATTACAACTTCATAACCCAGCCCAACCAACTTGACTGCATGGACTCGGCCAACAATGCCCGTGCCTAAGATTGCAACTTTCATGATAACCTCCTCTTCGTATTCAATCCGCACCAATAAGATTCTGATCCCATATAACTTAAATCGTTTTCGGATTGAAGTGATGAAAAATTCGTATTAACCCAACAACATAGTTTGAATAAAAGTTATTTGTTTGCTTTTATTCCATGAAAACAGTTTTATATTTTTCTGTTTTTCGACTTATACCTTCTCCATTTTAATGGCCGTCATTCAATTCTTGTTATCCCTCTAATATATCTTTATGTTCATTCTTTACTCGCTTTTCACTATAATGGTAAATATTTCCATATCTAAAGGCAAACTTAAAAAATTTTCTTAATGAGAATCATTAACTCAATACTGCTATTAATCCTCCAAAAACAGTATACGATATCAAATATAAGACATTATTAATGACTAAAACAATTGGTTTTCGACCTTCAAATTGTGTATTTAGACTATGTGTTATTACAAATCCGAACCATAATACGAATCCAACTAAAGCACCAGAGGAAAAATCAACTGCATTCACACTATGTACAATAATCTGAAGTCCATATGAAAACAGGAGCGTCGCAACTAGAGCTCCTCCCATCAGTCTCGGCATGCTTTTCTTATCTTCTTCCGACATTTGAGTTTTGTTAATATCCGCTCCAACACCAAGTTGCCAAGTTTTAAACCATGGCACCATAGGAGAATAGTAGATCCAGCTTAAGATAAAGTTTGCAAAGCCTATAATTATAAATGGTAAAACAGAAAATCTAAAATCAATCATATATTTCCTTCCTTTCTTGCCTTTTCCAAGGCTGCAATATCAATTTTTTTCATTTTTAAGAATGTTTTGTAACTCTCTCAAGCTCTTCTTCAGTCCCAATTGATAGTATCTCTTCCATCATTTTTAGTATGACTTGCCAGGATAAGCCAAACTGATCTTTTCCCAACCACAGGCTTCAGCTTCCGGAACAAAAGAGAGTTTTTCCCAATAATAATCAATTTCTTTTTGATTTTCATATTGAATCATAAAAGAAATCGCTTCATTGAATGTAGCTTCACCACTATAACCATTGTCCATCAAAACCATCTCCAAATCAAAGATATCTAACTTGCTGTAATTAATCTTTGCACGGAGATCATTTGCTTCACCTTCAGGATAACGACTAACATTACCAACTTTAAATTCGAAAAAACGCTGGTATAATAATCCATATGAATCTCAAAATGAACTACTCTTTCCATATCCTTACCTCCAGCATTCAATTTACTTGGATTTTAACTCTGTATTTATTTATAATTTACCCTCGATTCCTGCAAAATAATCAAATATATTTTTGCAGGAAATGAAATTCACGATTAGTCTTTACAGCATGATATAAAGTGGAAATTAAATTTTTTAAGAAAAGGCTCATTAAGAAAGGGAATGAATCCTCTTCTCAACTCTAACCAGAATTCCGCATAAAATTAGCGTAGACAAGTTTCGATAGTTTTTAAGATATCATCATTTGCATTAAACGCGTAAAGAATCAGTTTTCGATCCTTTGTCAGAGCTTTCGTGAATCTTGCTTTACCGCCTGTTGTAATCACCGTAATATTTGTCAGTTATTTCACATCGTTCATAAAGGTATACCTTCTTGAACGTTCGTTTTTTGCGTTCATAAAGTACCTTATGTTATTATGATTCTGGTGTAAAAACCCCAATTTCGGCTCCGGAGGGGCTGAAATTGATTGAAAATGGCCGATTTCAGGTCAATATCGCGGTCTGTGCGCCGCGATTTGGCATCAAATCGGATCATTTTCGGGTTCTTACGGTAGAATGAACGTTCCTAAACATAAGAATAGCTTTATGAACAGAAAAGGCCCTTCGATTGGCGTTATAACCAACGAAAGGCCTTTTTTGAACAAAGTTTATTCAAAATCCAAAGTAAAAGATAACAAATAGTTCTTTGCCGGCACCCTGGCTTCTTCGTTCAGCATCGTGCTCCATGCCATGTCGCTGCCGATACCGGCATGGTCTGCGTCAATGTGCAGCCAACTGCTCCCGGTAACCTGTAGTTCATGGTCATGTGCTGCGCTTTGATAGCTTTCAACCGACGTATGATGCACATCAAAGTGGAAAGGAATATCTGACGTCACTGTCATTTTACAAGCCTTTTCATTTTCCAACGCCAGCCACGATGTTTCTTCATGTCCACCGTTTTCTGACGGTGGAATGAAGGGAAAGTGCTGTGCTGAAACTGTACTTTCAAAAACACCCAGAATCGCCGAGGCTTTTCTGTCTTTGTAGTTTTCAACGGGGCCAAGGCCAAAGTATTCCAGTTGTTCAAAGCCTTCTGCCACTTGCAGTTCAAGGCCGATGCGGGGCAAATCTTTGAGAGAGGCATCCACATGGAGCTGACTTTCTACCGCTATCTTTCCGCAGGGGAATACATGGTAGCTGGTTGTTACACTGGCACCATAGACCGTTTTTAGCATTTTATATTGCTTTTTCACCGCAATACGAATACCTTCAGCGTCATTTTGCAGCACGCTAATCCGGGCTGGCAATGCTTCAATATTTTCTTTGATGAAGGGTTCCCACACGGCATAGCGTCCCCAGCCGGATCGTGCATCAATGCCGGTAAAAGGCCTTGTAAAGCAGGCTTCCGGCCCTTTATCCAGGTAAAGAACCCCAGCTTTTATAAAGGTTGTCAGGATCCCAGTTGTTTTATCTACGGCGAACGATATTTCATCCGATTGGACACGCAGTTGACCGACTTCATCTGATATTGTATAGACAGGAATCTCTTGCGCAGCGAAAGTTGTGTCTGCTGTGTGGACCGTTTCATCTGTTACAGGATAGTTGACAGAACCTTTTCCAATAAACACCCCGTCTGTTGCAATAGCCGTTTCATCCACCTGAAAAGCACCGCTTTCGAGCTGGAACTGATAGCAGCCCAGGACAAAGCCGGTTTCTGCAAAAGCGCTTGCTTCTTTATATAGCACGCTAAAGTCCACATGATAGGCGGCATTGGGTTTTTTCGGATAAGTCTCTGTGAAGCTTGCCTCCACTGTTTCTCCCGCCAAAAGGGCAGGCAGGCTGTATGGTCCAGTCTCAACAATACGACCGTTTTCCCGCAGTGTATACATTACCTTATAAACATCCGAAGGCAGCACCATAGAACGGTTCTTGATGGTGAATCTCCCCCATGCCGCATCATTAGCCCAGGCATTGTTATAGTCCGTCTTTTCAAAAATCAGCGGGCAATAGACTTGCTTTGCTTCAAGCGCCGCCGGCTTCGGCGTTAAATCCGGTAATACAATGCCGTTGTTTGTCATGTATCCGGGGTTCTGCCAGTCCGTGATGCTTTCATCAAAGTCACCACCATAGGCATAGTACTCCTTACCTTCCGGTGTTTTTGCAATAAGGCACTTATCCTGCCAGTCCCAAATATAGCCCCCTTGAAAGCGGGTGTAGTTTTCGGTGAGGGTATGGAATTTGTGCATACCACCGCCGGCATTGCGAATCTGGTAGAGATATTCCACCAAAATAACCGGTCGCGTATCTTCCGGATCGGTCAGCATGTTCATAATGGTGTGTTGTGTGGCATACATGTTGCCGCGAATATCCGACACGTTTTTCCCTGGCGCACCCGCCTCGTACTGACACAGGCGGGTCACATCATACTCCCGTATCCATCCGGCCATGGCTGCATGGTTCGCACCGGAACCGCTTTCGTTACCAAGAGACCACGAATAGATGGATGGGTGGTTTTTGTGCTCAAGCACCATACGAATGGCCCGTTCCAAGAAGTTGGTCCCCCATGCCGGGTTTTGCGTCAGTTCGCCATTGACACCATGCGTTTCGAGGTTGCATTCGCAAACCAGCAAAATACCCCATTCGTCACAGAGGTCGTACCAGGTGGGATCGTCCGGGTAGTGGCAGGTGCGTACCGAATTGATATTCAGGCGCTTCATCTGTTTAATCTCTTCTATCATATGTGCTTTGGAAACGGCTCTGCCACCGACAGCTTCATGCTCGTGGCGGTTCACACCTTTAATGACCAAGCGTTTTCCGTTGAACAGAACCACATTGTTCACAATCTCAACCCGTTTGAACCCGACGCGACTGCTCTCAAAGTCGATGGCTTCTCCATCTGGTGTCAGCAGAGACAGGACCATCGTATACAAAACAGGGGTTTCCGGTGTCCATTTTTCAATGTCCTCAACGTTGAAGCGGATTCTGGCTGTGGCCGTGGTCGGTTTTTTTGTATTGCGGTACTCTGCCTGTGCTTGAATCGGCGCGTTTTGGCTCTTTAGCAGTGTGCCATCCTTTGCAAAAAGGTCCACTTTCACCTGATAATCAGCATAGCCTGCAAAGCGGTTCACGGAAACATCTGCCTGCACGGTACCAAAGGCGTGATGTAAATCGGGGGTTGCATCAATTTTCCAGTCCTGTATGCGGGTTTTCGGTTTTGCCAGCAAATAGACAGAACGGAATATACCCGATAAATACCAGTAATCCTGATCTTCCAAATAAGTACTGTCGGCAAAACGCATTACCTGTAAAGCAAGGGTATTTTCGCCTTCTTTGAGGAATGGCGTGATGCAAAATTCACTGGGCAGCTTGCTGTCTTGCGAGTAGCCAACTTCCTGGCCGTTTACCCAAAGATAGTAAACGGTTTCGACGCCTAGAAAATGTATATAGATTTCTCGCTCCAACCAGTCTTTCGATACCTGAAACGTCCTGAAATAACAGCCTGTCGGGTTTTCTTCCGGTATAAAGGGCGGGTTAGGCAAACCGCGTTCTTCCGAGTTCAGGTTTGGGTGAACCATAAAGGCATCTTTCCGGAAATGGTTCCACGGATAGACCACATTGGTATAGATAGGTTCACCGAATCCTTGCAATTCCCAGTTGCCCGGCACTTGAATATCTCTCCAGGTACTGTGGTCATAGCCTTCCTGCCAAAAATTGTCGGTGGCTTCGGGCCTGTCATAGTAAGCAAAGCGCCAGGTGCCATCCAAAGAAACAGTGTGCCTGGATACCGTACGATCCAGAAGTCTTGCCTGTTCAGCGCTCTCATAGGCACCCCACGAGGCATGTGAAGTTTCTCTGTTAATGGATGTTACCTGGATGTTTTCCCAGTCTTTTTTGGTATGGAATTTTTGAAATCGTTGCATGGCGTGTGCTCCTTTTCAATCTTTTTTATTTCCGGTGTGAACTATTTTCTACTGACTAACGTAGTGTATCACTGACATTTAGATTCATCCGCTTTTTGATTTCCTTCATGTGGGGTTATGTGTGAAGCTTCGTCTAATGCACTGGTTTTTTCAATAACTTATATGTCAGTGATACACTACACTAGCATCTATCTTTTAACTTGTTATCTTTGCAATAAACCATTTAAATAGGTTCAATAAGCCTGTATTGTGCCTTTATTTGAACCATAAACCAATAAACTAGTCGTGGCAAATAGTGCAAAACATAGCTTGCTAAGACGGCGCTTTTGGTTTGTTGTTCGTAAAAGCGTCCGCAACGACGCTATTGAAAAACAGATTCAAACGGCTTTCCTTCCATGGTTCCTGCTTTCACCCTGTCATAAAAACATGTTATCATAGAACAGTCGGTAAATACACACCACGGCTTGCTTTTTTTAATGGTTTTCTGTGGTTCACCAAGAGGAGGATGTATGCCAAAATATATCATGGTATTGAACTGTGGAAGTTCGTCAGCAAAATTTAATTTGTTCGAACTAGAGCAAAATGAAACGCTTGAACCGGTGGTTCAGGGGATTACCGAAGAAATTGGGAATCCTGAAAAAAGCCGCTTAAAATATGAGCAGGACGGAAAAAAGAACATCCTGACCCGTCCAATAGCCGATCACGGTGCTGCCCTAACGGGTATCTTCGATTTGTTAAAGGATTTGGGCATTGACCGTACAGACATCTGTGCCATGGGTCACCGTGTGGTGCATGGTGCGGACAGGGAAAGTGGCAGTGTGCTAATAGATGATAGTGTTTTGCAGACCATACGGGATTTAATTCCCATTGCCCCACTCCACAACCCACCGAATTTAACCGGCATAGAACAAAGTATGCACCTCCTGCCCGGCGTGCCGCAGGTTGCTGTTTTTGATACCGCCTTTCACACCACCTTGCCAGAATATGCTTACCGCTATGCCATTCCTGAAAAATGGTACAAAGATTACGGCGTCCGCAAATATGGTTTTCATGGCACATCCCACATGTATGTGGCGCGGCGTGCGGCCAGTATTCTAGGCGTTCCTTTTAAAGAATTCTGTGGCATTACGGCCCATTTGGGTAACGGCTGTTCTATTACAAAAATTAAAAACGGCGAATCTGTTGACACCAGTATGGGCTTTACCCCGTTGGAAGGCGTGATTATGGGCACCCGATCCGGCGACATAGACCCGGCATTGATTGGCCACGTGGCAGAACAGTTGATGGCCGAAAGTGAAATGACCAAAGGCGAAGCTTACGACTCTGTTATGAAATCTTTGAACAAAGAAAGCGGCTTGAAAGCGCTTGGACAGACCAACATGATGCAGGAAATCCGTGCAAAGGCATTGGATGGCGACAAAGTGGCCGATACGGTTGTGGATATTTATGCTTACCGCATTGCGAAATATATCGGACAATACTGGGCGACACTCCCCAAGGTTCACGCCATTGTCTTTACAGCGGGGCTGGGTGAAAACGAGGGCTATGTGCGCAAGAAGGTGCTTCAATTCCTTGAAAACATGCAGTTTGAAGTGGATGACGCGGCGAATGCCCAACGCGGAGAAGAAATTGTGATTGCGAAAAGCAAGATGAAAACAGCCGTGCCAGTACAAGTGATGGTCCTCCCGACCGATGAAGAGAGTGTGATTGGCTATGATACGTTGTATCTTGGTTATTTGAAAAGACCGCTGCCGGAGAAATATCCGTTTGAGTGAGGGGATGATGATGTGCGGGATAAACTCCGCAAATAAATGCTAGAAAAACGGCTTTAAAATAGCATGTTTACATGCTTTTTTGGGGGTTGATAGCAACGATATGGATCACACGATTATGAGTGTTAATAAGTGAAAAATCACACAATGATACCGATTGTGTGTAGAAAATCACACAATGATACCGATTATGTGTAGAAAATCACATAAACATACGCGAATCTGTGTAGAAAATCACATTTTCATGTAGATTGATGCTTCTTGGTTATCACAACATATTTTTTCTATAATCACCATTATAATTGACATTATCACCGTTTTTATATATTATATTAGACATTATAAGAATGGTGGTGGTGGCGGTGTGAGCAAGAAAGCTGCAATTATAATGCCCAAGACACGAGAGAACCTGGAGCAAATGGGCGAACAGATTAAGCTCGCAAGACTGAGACGAAAGCTGTCTTCTCAGCTTGTTGCAGAGCGGGCTGGCATCAGCAGACAGACACTCAATGCAATTGAAAAGGGTTCCTCGACGGTATCTATCGGATCATATGCAGTCGTTTTACACGCGCTCAATAATATGGACACAGACCTGCTTTTGATTGCAAAGGATGATGAATTCGGACGAAAGCTGCAAGATTTAGGATTGACAACGAGGAAACGAGCACCAAAGAGAATTCATCAGTAATGATCAACCCGAAAAAGGAGAATTTTATGGTTATCAAACCAAAAACACGTGGTTTCATTTGCACGACAGCACACCCGGTGGGATGCGCCGCACATGTTCAAGAGCAGATTCAGTTCATATCTGAAAAGGGTCCGATAGCAGGTCCTAAAAAAGTTCTGATTATTGGCGCTTCCACGGGTTATGGCTTATCCACACGTATCGCTGCAGCTTTTGGCAGTGGGGTGAAAACGATTGGTGTGTTTTATGAAAAACCGCCCACAGAAAACCATACAGCCTCAGCTGGCT
>JBBRWP010000125.1:0-9219 GCA_038249175.1 Acetivibrionales bacterium | reverse complement strand
TAAGGCATTCCCCCACGTTACTTGCGTGGTGTAAAACTCACCGGTCGTCACATCGGCCACTGCCACACCATAAGCTTCTCCCGTTTTGACCACGGCCATAAGGAAGTTGTTCTTTTTTTCGTCCAGCATGCCCAATTCTGTCACTGTACCGGGGGTAATGACCCGTGTCACATCCCGTTTTACAATGCCTTTAGCCACTGAAGGGTCTTCCATCTGGTCACAGATGGCCACTTTATACCCTTTTTGTATAAGGCGGGCAATGTAATTGTGGGCCGCGTGAAACGGGACGCCGCACATGGGTGCGCGCGCTTCCTGACCGCAATCTCTGCCCGTCAGTGTAATCTCCAACTCACGAGATGCGGTGATGGCATCATCAAAAAACATTTCATAAAAATCACCTAGACGGAAAAACAGCAAACTATCAGTATAGCGTAATTTCACATCCATGTATTGCTGCATCATGGGGGTTAGTTTCTCCATATTGATTTGCGAAACGAGGGTCGGTTTTTCAGCAGGTTCACCACTTCGTTTATCTGTCGTTTTGTCCTTTGGCATCTTTTCCTCCGGCCTTATTATCAAATCATGAATGGATGATTCCGGTGGACACACTTACCCTGCAGCCAAAAGGCACCGGTATAAAGCATCCTAACCGGAACAGTTTTTCAGATTCCTCCTGATTTATTATCCATTCAGGAATGGACACACTCACCCTGCAGCCAAAAGGCACCGGCTCGCAGTATTTTTACCGGAACAATCTTTCCGGTCACATCTTCTGCTGCTGTAAAATTGACCAATCGGTTGCCCGGGGAACGGCCGGCATACAAGGCATCATCTTCCTTGCTTTTTCCTTCGACCAGGACATCCACAATGCTGTCTTCCAATATTTTCGCCTTTTCTGTGCCAATGGCTGTCTGCAGTTTTAGCAGCCGTTGAAAGCGTTCCGATGCCACCTCCGGGGGTACCTGATCCGGATAATCTGCTGCCGGAGTTCCTTTGCGAATAGAATACAGGAACATAAAAGCGAAGTCATATTGTGCCGTTTCCACCAAACGCAGGGTCTCTTCAAAGTCTTCTTCCGTTTCTCCCGGAAAGCCCACAATGATGTCTGTGCTCACAGAAATGTGCGGTATCTCCTTTCGGATATGCGCCAGTAAATCCAGATAATGCTCCCGGGTGTAACGCCGGTTCATGCGCTTCAATACAGCGTTGCTCCCTGATTGCACTGGCAGGTGCAGGTGGCTGCAGATTTTCTTGCATTCTTTCATGGCTTTAACCAGGCTCTCTGACAGGTCCTTGGGGTGGGATGTCATGAAGCGCACACGCTCAATGCCGTCCACCTTTTCTATGGCGTAGAGGAGGGCCGTAAATAAATCCGTTTCCCCAAAATCATTGCCATAGGAGTTCACGTTCTGGCCAAGCAAGGTAATTTCCTTATAGCCCTGTGCTGCAAGCTCAAATATCTCCTGCATCACCTCATTAAGGGGGCGGCTCCGCTCACGGCCACGCACATGCGGCACAATACAATAGGTGCAGAAATTGTTGCACCCGGCCGTGATGGCCACCCATGCACGGTATTTGTCTAAACGGGTGGCCGGCAGTTCCGGCAGTGCCGCATCTGGTGCATCCCAAATTTCAAAGACCCTTTTCCGTGTGGTTTCACTCTCCAATATCAACTCCGGCAAACGGTGAATATTATAAGTACCAAACACCACTTTTACGTGACTGTATGACTTTTTGATTTTTTCAACAATATGCGGTTGCTGCATCATGCAGCCGCCGGCAAGAATATAACTGCCACTTTCTGCACAGGCGTTGGACAGCAACCCAAAGTGACCAAAAACTTTATCTTCGGCATTTTCACGGACACAGCAGGTTACAAAGACAATCAAATCCGCCGCGTCTTCGTGGGGAACTTGCACAAAACCCATTTCATCCAGTAGACCGGCACAGGTTTCTGAGTCCCTTTCATTCATCTGGCAACCGTAAACATCCAGGCGATAGGTTCTGTTCCTGCCCGTTTGTATACTGTATTCCTGATTTCTGGATTGCATTGCCAAAATGGCACTTTGCATGGCACCTGAAGCCAGCCGTTCCTCTGCTTGTTCCGGTTTTATACGATTATCAGTGGTGTTTCGTTTTTTAAGTATGATATTTCGCAATCGAATCTCCTTTATACACGTTTCACGTTGAACTGGGATGGTGTGACTTTTTGGGGTAAGTTGTTGTCATATAACTTGCCCCAGCATTCGCAGAATGCCAGGTAATCGTGTTGTAGATTGCAACTTTATTGCAACTCCCCCGCAAAAAAACTTGCAGGGAAAAGTCGTGTAACGACTTTCTGGGGTGTAAATCTGAAAATGCGCAGCATTTTCAGCAAGTTTTGTACGAACTCAACTAGTGTACCGTCTGGTTCAAATTTAACATAATGACAGGTTCAGTGATTCATATTTCCAACTTTAATGAACGATCATTACCGGTTTTTATTAAGCCATATATTGGCTATATGTCAACCAGACAGTAAACTAGGACGTATGGGGTACAAATCTGAAAATGCGGAGCATTTTCAGCAAGTTTTCTACGAACTCAACTAGGCTGCATGGGGTACAAATCTGAAAATGCGCAACATTTTCAGCAAGTTTTCTACGAACTCAACTAGGCTGCATGGGGTACAAATCTGAAAATGCGCAACATTTTCAGCAAGTTTTCTACGAACTCAACTAGGACGCATGGGGTACAATCATGATGCCAATTGTTCTTCACCCATCATAACAGAGAAGACCTCCTAGAGGCAATAAATGCGTTCTTGCATTTTCGCAAATGTTCGTCCAAAACACTGAATAAGTGGAAAAGGCCCTGAATACCAGCACTTGCAGATTGTCCAAACATTCAGACTTTATTGTGCTAACGGATTTACGGGATGTCACGATGTCACCGTTTAGCAACGGGGATTAAGGGTAAATCTTGAATAAGCGAATTTGGTTGTACGAACCGAAACAATTTCAGTAAGCACTGTATGTACTGAAACAATTGTCGTAAGAGAAACACCAAATATCAGCCACACCAGAACAAATACAAAATATACACAGGAGGTACCCTTATGATTTCAAAAGATATGGAAAAAATGTTGAATGAACAGATTCAAAAAGAGTTTTACTCTGCCTACTTGTATCTATCCATGAAGGCCTGGTTTGCACAACAAAATTTGGACGGTTTTGCGAACTTCTTTGATGTGCAAGTAAAGGAAGAACGGGATCATGCCATAAAATTTTATGACTATGTGGTTCATGTGGGCGGAAAAGTAGAACTGCTGGCCATTTTTGCACCGCCATCAGACTTCACGTCAGCCCTTGCGCTATTTGAAGAGACCTTAAAACATGAACAATTTGTAACTGCGTCTATTTATGATTTGGTAAACCTGGCCATTGAAGAAAAAGACCATAAAACAAATTCTTTCCTGCAGTGGTTTGTTACTGAGCAAGCCGAAGAAGAGGCCACTGCAGAAGCAAATGTCAGCAAAATGCGTCTGGTTGGCGAGAATTCACAGGGACTCTTTATGCTGGATGGCGAACTGGCCAAACGGGTGTATACCCCGCCGGTCGCCTGAAGACAAAAGATGGCTCTGCCAGCAATTTGAGGCTGGCGAAAAACCGCAAGTCGGATGAAAGCAATTATATGTCTCTGAAAGAAGGTGTATGCACCGCCAGTTGCCTGAAGGAGGGTCTATAACGTACCCAATTGTTTGAAAAAAAGTAACCCATGTCCCGGTAGATTTATAACGAAATAATACAAAGGAGAAAGACATGCTGGATTGGTTGGGGACAAATACACCGGCGTTGAATACATTTTATGCAACCCTCTTTACCTGGGGTATGACCGCCGCTGGGGCAGCGCTGGTTTTCCTCTTTAAGACCATCGATAGAAAAGTGTTGGATACCATGCTGGGCTTTGCTGCCGGCGTGATGATTGCCGCTTCTTTCTGGTCACTGTTGGCGCCGGCCATCGAAATATCCGAAGAACTGGGCAACAGCCCCTGGCTCATCCCAGTCTTGGGCTTTTTGGCCGGGGGTGCCTTCTTAAAAATTGTAGACCGCATCCTGCCCCATCTCCATCTCAATGAACCCAGAGAACATGCAGAGGGAATAAAAACCAGCTGGCAGCGTTCAGTGTTGTTGGTTTTGGCAATTACCTTGCACAACATTCCAGAAGGTTTGGCCGTTGGTGTCGCTTTTGGTGCTGTGGCTGCAGGACTTCCTTCAGCCACTATTGCCGGCGCTATGGTATTGGCCATAGGTATTGGCATTCAAAACTTCCCGGAAGGTGCTGCTGTCTCTATTCCGCTACGGCGCGAAGGTTTTTCCAGAACGAAGAGCTTTGTTTACGGTCAAGCCTCTGGTTTGGTTGAACCGATTGCCGGCATCCTAGGCGCCATTGCAGTTGTGGTGATGCAGCCATTGCTCCCCTTTGCCTTATCTTTTGCCGCCGGAGCCATGATATTTGTTGTTGTCGAAGAACTCATTCCCGAATCGCAATCCTCTGGAAACAGCGACTTCGCCACCATGGGTGCCATGTTGGGCTTTGCCGTGATGATGCTTCTAGATGTTGCTCTTGGCTAGGATTACTTCCTTTCTATACCCTTTGAATGAACAAAAGACAAAATCCTCTTTAATGATGAAGACAGGTGGTACAGCATGACGGAAATGACAGAAATGACGGAAATGATGGCAATGGCAGATGAAAAAATGAACATATGGTACCTCTACCACAGCGGATACGCCGTAGAAGCAGGGGGGTGTCTACTGGTTTTCGATTATTATCGGGATATTCCGGAAGGGGCAGAACGGGGGCTCGAGAACGGTGTCTTTGATCCGACATATTGGCTGACGAGAGCGGTGCATCAAAGCACCGATGGCGCCATACCGCCTGTGATTGTCTTTTCTTCACACAAACATGGCGATCACTTCAATCCGGACATTCTGGCTTGGCAGGAGACCATCCCCACCATTCGTTATGTGTTGTCAGGGGATATTTCGAAGCGCCACCTGCTTGGCATACCCAATGAAGACATTCAGGATGCCGGCAATCCGGACAATATAACAACAGCCGCACGCATTATGCGCATCAAAGCAGACCAAACATTTTCCTGGCCGGAGATTAACATGTTGGTGCATGCTTTCAAATCCACTGACGCCGGCGTGGCTTTTCTGATTGACATTGGTGGAAAAACCATATTCCATGCAGGAGACTTAAACCTATGGTTGTGGGCGGGCGAAAGTAAGGCCTGGAACAACAACATGAGTGCGAGGTATAAGAAAGAAATTGGAAAAATGAAAGATTATATGGCAGCCGGCGAAAAAACACTGGATGTCGGCTTTTTCCCGCTTGACCCGCGCCTTGAAAGCAATTGGCTCGAAGGCTATAAGTACTTTATGGAACACATCCCTGTTAAAAAAATGTTCCCTATGCATTTCGGAGATGCCTTTCCGGTATTGGAAAACGTCAAGGATGATTTGGTCGGAAAAAATCCCATGCTGCGAGATCTCCTGATCCTGCCAAAGCGACGGGGCGAAAAGTTTATCTTGTGAGTTAAAATAAATATGTTTTTTTACTAAATGGAAAGATGCTTGTGCGTAAACTTTTTACGTTTCTCAGCATAGTCTGCAACAATTTGTCCTTTACCGTACAACTTATATTTGTAAGTGACCATGCCTTCTAAGCCTACGGGTCCGCGGGCATGCAGCTTGTTCGTGCTCACACCCACTTCCGCCCCAAAACCGTAGCGAAAACCGTCCGCAAAACGGGTGGAACAGTTGGCAAAAACATTGGCGCTGTCAACATGTTGTAAAAAGCGCTCCACCGCAGTGTCATCGTGCGATACAATCATATCAGTATGGCCAGAACCATAGGTATTGATATGGTGAATGGCTTCATCTAGAGAATCCACTACTTTGATAGACAGGATATAGTCCAAATACTCTGTTTTCCAGTCTTCTTCTGTCGCTGGCTCGCAGGCAATGATAGCCTGTGTTCTTTCATCACCTTTCAAAACCACGTCTTTTTTGTCCAAAGCCTTTTTCAGCCTTGGTAAAAAAACATCCGCTACGTTTTTATGCACCAATAGGGTTTCTGCTGCATTGCAGACCGACACATACTGCGTCTTGGAATCAAAAACCAAAGGCACCGCCGCTTCCAAATCTGCTAAAGCATCCACATAAACATGACATATACCATCAGCATGGCCCATGACCGGAATTTTTGAGTGGTTCATAATATAGCGCACAAATTCATTGGATCCACGAGGAATGATCAAATCGATGCAGTCATCCAGGGCCAGCATGGCCGCTACCTCTTCACGGCCTTCCAAAAGCTGAATCCAGCCATCCGGCAATCCCCCTTCATGGGCAGCTGTGCGGATGGTTTCAAACAAAATACGGTTGGTGGCAGCAGCTTCCCGTCCGCCTTTGAGTAAGACCGCATTCCCACTTTTTAAGCAAAGCGCAGAAATTTGCACAAGGGCATCCGGCCGGGATTCAAAGATAATGCCCATCACACCAATGGGGCAGGAAATACGATAGAGGTTTAAATCGGTATCCAATTCAGTTGCCATCAGCTTTTTCCCGATAGGGTCTTCCAATGCAGCAGTGCTGCGAACGCTCTCCACAGTATCTTCAAGTTTTTCCGAATCAAATCTCAACCGTTTTAGCAGCGGTGACGCAAGCTTTTCTTTCTCACTCCGCATCAGGTCTTCTATGTTCGCCTGTAAAATGAACTCCTTTTTATCGATTAACGCCGCCGCAATACGTTCCAAGGCCTCATTCCGTAAAGTTTTATCCAATGTCGCCATAATATAACTGGCAGTCTTTGCTGCTTTTGCCATTGTATGAACCGTATTCATTTTATCTTCCAATGCCATCTTCCTTTCTGGTCATCTACAGATGCACGACAATTATTTATTTTCTTATTATAGCGTGATTTCTCGTGAAAGTCAGTGTATTTTTATCATTTTTCTTGTATAATATGAAAGCACATTTTCATGCAACCATTGGTGCGGCAACCATAATTATAATTGCAATAATGGTATAACTACGCCATGCGTCCTCGTCGCGTTCGCACAAAACTTGCTGAAAATGCTGCGCATTTTCAGATTTGTAAGCAGAGATTATCGAAATATTGTCGGAACCCATGGCCATACCCATGCCTGAAAGGATACCACCATGCCAGTATCGCAAAAAGTATTAGAAGAAGAAATCTCCCGCCGCAGAACGTTCGCCATTATATCCCATCCGGACGCCGGGAAAACTACACTCACGGAAAAGCTCCTCTTGTATGGAGGTGCCATTCACATGGCGGGCTCGGTCAAGGCTAGAAAAGCCACAAAATATGCTGTTTCTGACTGGATGGATATTGAAAAGCAACGTGGTATTTCTGTCACATCCTCTGTGATGCAGTTTGAATACGAAGGTTTCTGCATCAATATACTGGATACCCCGGGGCATCAAGACTTCAGTGAAGATACCTATAGAACCCTAGTTGCCGCTGATGCCGCCGTCATGCTCATTGACGGAGCCAAAGGGGTGGAAGCACAAACGGTGAAACTTTTCCACGTGTGTAAAATGCGTGGTATTCCGATTTTTACTTTTGTCAATAAAATGGATCGGGCATCCAAGGACCCCTTTGAGCTGATGCAAGAACTCGAAGATGTTTTGGGTATTCGCTCCACCCCAATGAATTGGCCCATTGGTATTGATGGCGATTTTAAAGGTGTTTATAACCGTAAACTCGGACAAATTGAGCTATTCACCAGCGATAAAACCCATGGACAGGCCGTTATTGGTTCTAACAGGGGCAATGTTGATGATCCTGTTTTTTCGTCATTGCTGGGAGAGCCCTACTACTCCCGCCTGGTGGATGAGATTTCACTGTTGGACGTCGCCGGTGATCCCTTCGATCTGAAACGTATTTTGCGGGGTGAATTGACCCCTCTATTTTTCGGCAGTGCCATGACCAATTTTGGGGTGGCACCGTTCCTGGAAGAATTCTTACAAATAGCACCTTGCCCGGGTTTACGGGAATTTGGCGAAACCCTGGTAGAACCGACCAAGGATGACTTCACAGCGTTTATATTTAAAATTCAAGCCAACATGAACCCGAACCACAGAGATCGTCTGGTTTTTGTGCGCATCTGTTCCGGTCTTTTTGAGCGCGGCATGCAGGTGAACCACAGTGGCAGCAGCAAACCGATACGTCTTTCGCAACCACAACAGTTTATGGCACAAGACAGAGAAATTGTGGACATTGCTTATCCTGGCGATATTATTGGATTGTTTGATCCAGGCATATTCCGTATCGGCGACGCGCTGACTGCCAAAAACGGCCTGCTCTTTTCTGGCTTACCCTCTTTCCCTCCAGAACACTTTGCACGTGTTGCAGCCAAAGACACCATGAAACGAAAACAGTTTGTCAAAGGCATTACACAGTTGTCCGAAGAAGGTGCTATACAAATATTTAAGCAGCTGGATTTCGGGCTGGAAGAGTTTATTATTGGCGCTGTTGGTGTATTGCAGTTTGAGGTGCTGGAGCACCGTTTAAAAAATGAATACGGTGTCGATTTACGCCTGTTGCAGTTGCCCTTCCGCTTTGCACGGTGGATTACAGACAGTCCAAAACCCCCGCAGGAGCTGAACCTCACCTCTTCCACCCTGCCTACTGAAGACCGCCGTGGTGTACACGTACTGCTCTTTGAAAACGACTGGTCCATACAGTGGGCGCTAGACAAAAACAAAGGTCTATCCCTACGGGATATATCTTAGTTCACAATAGAAAACAGTAGCTTTATAAACATCTAGATCATCACCGGCACCACCCATCTTTAGAGAAAACGCACGTACAATCATCCTGGCACTAGTGTCAAGTTGCATAAGTCTCCGATAGTAAAACCATGCTGTAATCATTGATACGTAAGACTTTTAGCTGAAAAAAATAAGAAATTTGACACTAATTTGATTCTTTTCAATAAGGCAGAACATAAAAAGCAGGCTGCCGCGACAATGACCAGCCTGCTTTTTTTGCTTTCGTTTGTTATTTCTATAGACGATATACTTCAGAAGAAGGCAGCACGTCAATACCACTTTTCTGCAGTGCTTCAATAGCTTCTTCCGGTTTTTCTACCCGCAAAATGACCATCGCCCTGCCGGAAGCTTTGTTTCCAATAAAGGCATACAT
>JBBRWP010000124.1:0-9222 GCA_038249175.1 Acetivibrionales bacterium | reverse complement strand
TCAGGCACAAAAAGTGATGAAATGTTGCCATTTTCAGATTTCTACCCCATGCGTCCTCGTCGGTTTCACACAAAACCTGCTGAAAATACTGCGCATTTTCAGATTTACTTGCCATTGCCAATAATGACCGATCATCACCCTTTTACAGCTCCAATTGTGAGCCCTTTGATATAGTATTTTTGAAGGAATGGATACAGAAGGATTATAGGACCAATAGTCACCATCGCTGTGGCCATACGGATACCAATCGTAGGAACTGTAACAGAACCAAGGGATGATCTTGCTGCCTGATTCAGTGATGATGTAAGAAAATCCACTTGTTGCTGCAACCTCATGATGAGAAACTGCAAGGTAAAAAGATTCGGTTTATCGATATACAACAACACTTTATACCATTCATTCCAATAACCCATGGCAGAAAACAATGCAATCGTCGCCAATATGGGTTTCGATAATGGTAGGATAATCCGGAAAAAAATTCGGATTTCCGTTGCGCCATCGATTTTCGCCGATTCTGCCATAGATTCCGGAATCGTAGCAAAATAATTTTTCATCAAAAACATATTGAATGCATTCAATGCACCGGGAATAATCAGTACCCAAATGCTATTGCGCAAATGAAGCATCCGCGTAAACATGATATAAGTCGGTACGAGCCCCCCGCTAAACAACATGGTTGCATAAGCAAATAAGGAAATCTGATTTCGGTATTTTAATGTCCTTACAGTCAGTGGGTAGGCAAGGGAAGATGTAAGTAACACAGTCAAAACAACCCCACACAAAGTTGTAAATGCTGTAATGCCATATGCATTGTAAACAGAAGAAGTTCCGGTGAAAATCAGTCTGTAGGAGGTAAGGTCAAATTGTCGGATCGAAAAACCATATCCTTCCCGCAACAATGCACCTTCATTTGAAAAAGATGCAGCCAAAGCTACCCATAATGGAATGATACACAAGAGGGCAAACAGTCCGGTTGAAAGATAGAAGAATGAAATGAGAAGGGTGTCTCCTGCAGAACGTTTTTGCATGGGTATATCCTCCGGATATCTTCGTCGTTGGGTAAGGCAATTGTCAGGAATTTCATGATCTATCAGTGATGTTCATACAGTCAAGTTTTATCAGAAAAGTGATGTATCCCGATCGACTTTTCTCGCAATGGCATTAGCAGAGATGACCATGATAAATCCAACTATAGACTGGAATAAGCCGACCGCGGATGACATCCCCACATCATTATTCATCCGTAAGGCACGATATACAAAAGTATCAATGACATCGGTTGTATCACGTAACATTGGATTATCTCCAACCAAAGCATAGATCATACCGAAATCACCATAAAAGATGCCACCAACGGACATGATGAGCAACATGACCGTTGTCCCTTTCAGCATAGGTAAAGTAATTCGTAAAATAGACTGCAAGCGACTTGCACCATCGATTCTTGCTGCCTCGTACATTTCCTGATCGATTCCAG
The DNA here is from genome assembly GCA_038249175.1 of Acetivibrionales bacterium. GTDB lineage: Bacteria > Bacillota > Clostridia > DSM-8532 > DSM-8532 > JAEWSN01. The sequence goes on along the minus strand of JBBRWP010000124.1, from coordinate 7,745 downwards.
AAATTGTTGAGAGGTAAATAACGGTGCCAAAGCCAACGCCCTTCCAAAGGCGTAAAAATACCAATAGAACAGGCCAAACGGATGCATCCTGGAAAAAGTTGATGGGCGCACCTCCAAAGAACTGAATTAACTTATTTATCACGCCTTCATCCGTTGCAAATAAGGCAATTGACAGCACTGAGACAACGGTCCAGGAAAGGAAGTTCGGGAGGAACATCAGCGATTGAGCAACTTTCTTATAATAATGTCCGGTTACTTCATTCAGTCCGACAGCCATAAAAATCTGTACTGTCAAACCCGTTGTGATGAATAAAAAATTCAACCACAGAGTATTCGCTGTGACAAGCAGCCAATCATTGGATGTAAAAAAGAACTTGAAGTTTTCAAATCCAATGAAGGGGCTTTTCAATCCAAACACACCGGCGAGTGGATTGTAGTCAACAAAAGCGATATATAGACCAATCAAAGGCATATAACAAAAAATCAGAAGGAACAGGATGCCAGGCAAAGTGAGAAGATACAAGTATCGATTCCGTGACAATTCCTTGACAAAACCATGCTTTGATATGATTCCATTCATAAACAATCTCCCATCATGATTAACGTCTCATTGGCAAGGAATAGTTCAGTCCATGGATATTCACATGCAGCATTACCGTAATTGTTTACATCCACACGTCGCAGGAATTGTCCCCATTATATTCATTCAAAATCCATCTCTACAAGATTGAATTATACGAAACAATCTTTTTCATGAAAGTTGAATACCGTGTGTTTTATCACAAAACACGCATAATGAAAAAACAGACAGGATGAAATCCCGTTGGTTGAAAGGGATTTCCCTGTCTATCTAAATAAATGAACGAACTCAAATTGATTCTCATATAACTACTACAATTGTCAGATCATAGGTATTGTACATTATTCTTCGCACGAACGACGGTATTCTTCTGGTGTCATACCGGTAGATTTTCGAAATGCCGTGTAAAAATAACCGCTACTTTGGTACCCAATCCTACCGGCAATCTTATTTGCTGGCATATCCGTCTCCCGAAGCAAGCGCTTGGCTTCTTGAAATCTTAAAAATGCAATATGTTCTGTGATGGATTGGCCGTTTGCCTCTTTATAAAGTGTTCGAAGATAATTTGCGGACAGACCCACTTCTTCGGCCAACGCCCCAATGGTCAGATTTGCATCGCAATATGCAAATTCAACATGTTGACGAACTTTTCTCAATTGATCATCGTGCCGTGCATCACGTTTCCTTCGTAAAAGTTCCATTCCTTGAGTAAACTCTCCCAACCAAATTTTTCGTGTCTCTGACATTGTTTCGGCAATCTCAAAAGTAAGATTCAGACTCTCATCTGTTTTCCCCTCCGTTGACAATCCATCTTCAAACATACGCTGTGTCACAATGACTAGTTGAGTCAAGGCAAGACGAACTTCGGGTATCGTATAGATGGATACTTCTCTTAAAAAATGATCCAGAGCCGATTCCAGTCCGGAACCATCAAAAGCTCGAAGGGCTTCAAGGATATCGTGTTCCGCCTCTGATGGGTATTGATATATCTGCATACGATGGGACTCCATGTCTTTATAAAACAAAACAGATCCAGTCCCCTTAAGAAAACGATATCCCAACGCATCCACTGCTTGTTTCCAAGTTTTCGGAATATCTCCAGTTAACGCCATCTCTTCTCCAACCCCGGAAGTAATGGATAAGGATAGATGCTGCTGACAAGCATCCTGTATCAAAGATAAAACTTCACGTATCCTCTCGGTCTGACCGGAAGGGGTTTCTTGTGGGTCTCCGACATGCAGTATTAGGCATAGAAGATCTTCAGATACTTCCAGTGTTTGCACGCCCATGACATTACCGGATAATTCATCGGCTATATTCATCACCGCAAAACGAAGTAATGCCATGTCATCCGCAGAATGCTGTGAAGATAATAAAACTTGATGATCAAACCGGATAGCAACAGTACAAAATCCTTCTGATGCAAAAAACCAAGGTTTATCAGGCAAGGTTCTCGCCATTTCAGCCTTTGTTATTGCAACCCCATGTAGTATCCGTAATAAAAGATCACGTCTGACCGCAATTCTTCCTACAGTTTCAAAAGACAAGAGACGCGCTACATTACTTGTCAAAGAATCATATGTACTAGAAAGATATTCCATTTCCGACATCGTTTTTTTGTTATCGAGATGTTCGGTATTAATCGCAAGTTGTCGGATTTCCTGGTTTGTTCCTTGCCCGTTTCGAATGCGCTCCAATAGTCGTGATATAGGACGATAGATACTTCGGCCGAAAAGAAGAGAAATAAAAATGCTTAAAATGATGAACAAACCGGCGATACCAAGAACTTGACGCTGAAAAGCACTGATTCCGGACAGAAGGCTTCGGTAATCAGAAACACTGACAAACCACCATTTCATATTTATTTGTCTGGTCCAGGACTGCCAGGTCACTAAGGATTTCTTTTCATCCAATTCTTCAACAACAGAACCGTTATTCGTCATATGACTAATCTCCTGAAAGACTTGGGTATCTGAATAATCTTTCATAATATCCTTACCTGAAGAATCTGCCAGAACCATCCCGTCAGAACTTAAAACAAGAAGCCTTGTCGATGAATTTCTGACATCTGTTTCTACTAATTTTTGTAAAATTTCCAGATCCAGATTGAATATCATGGCACTGACAAAATGATTATCACTATAAATGACGGATAGGACATTACGACGTTCAGGCGAAATACCGTTTCCCAAGATCATTTGACGGTAAACCACAGCATTGTAGGATGATTTTTCCACCTCCAACGTTTTCGCACGGAGCAGGCTCACAATACCGGGGTCATAAAATTCATTCATTGTCTGAACCGGTCCCAATGAGGAATAAATGCGGTCCGCCTTCCCGTTATAAAGATAAACGGATTGGAATAAACCGCTGTTGGAAACGATATTTCCCAGATTCCTAAAAACATCACCAGCCAGAACAGGATCGAATTTCTCTCCATTCATCGCATCCATCAGCATGCCATTGGTGAGGAACTCCTTATTCATGTATCGATAAGTTCCATCCCATAGTGTATTGAAAACACGAATCGATTGCTGCAGACTATCCTCAGATGCCCATGTAATCTCACGTATACTATTCTTAGAGAACTGCTGAAAAAGGTAGGTAGAAAGCAGTGCGACCAGTATGGCCCCCATGAGCGCTTGTGATGCTACGATACGGATAAATAATGATTTCCTGCCGGAAAAAGATCTGATCGAAAACTTTGGTGATTGTTTTTTCAAAAAATTCTCGACCCCCTTAATATCATTATGCTTTGTCAATACGATATAACCGCCGGGAATGTGGTCATTCCGATCTCATAAAACGATTACATGTGTAATTGGATAATATCACATACGAAAATTTTACTCGTACATCAAAGGAGTAGACGGAAATCCATTACATCTGCTATACAAATAATACCAACCAGATTATATCAACCACGAAATACTTTTACAAGCAATCACCTAACATCGCAAAAAGGATAGGAGCATCTGATTAATGATGAGTGCAACCACGTGCATTCGGCCGGCCCTGTGTATATTCAAAATAAATATACACATTCGTACGAAGTCTGTTTATTCCCGTGAATTTTGTGCAACTAATAACATCCTTGAGCCATAAAAGCAACTTCTGGGTTCACAAAAAATCTTTTTTTTGCAGCATAAAAAAGAACAAAGACCGTTCTTCCATGATACAATCATCGGAAGTGGCTCTGGTCGTTGTATGCGGGACTGGCCATTTTATGACGCCTATGCTGGTGCTTTCGTTGAATAGCCAACAATCAAAGAAGATCGCGATCCATGATGCAATGCCTGCGATCGAGCCCCATATAAACGGACCCCAGTCAACTTTAGTTTTTTCAGTCCCTGAATTCATATGTTCACACTCCATTCATACTTATTTGATGTGGGTGTGTTATTATTAAAAAGGTACCATAGAACGGTATTAATAAAATATTATGGGAGTATATGTGATTTTATGAATTCAAAAAAGGAAAAAAATCGCCATGTTATCGCCGTAAAAGATTATACTACGACATTGAATGCGATGAAGGATGGTACCTTGTATCTACCTTTCGAAAAAAATATCTATATCGACTTGATTGAGACCAATTCAACCAAAATTGATACGACCAAAGAACTGAAAAAATTTATTCGTGACTGTAATATGAAGAAGGATGAAGTTATGCATTCTTGGGAAGGTTACATCGTACAAGGATATACTCTGGTGAATGTCATTTATAATCAACAAGGACCTTCAATGGAAAAAATTTGTTTTAATGACAAAATAAAGTATGTTGCAGCTCTTAATGTACTATAATTCGTAGCATTTTGAGCATATCGTTCTGCAAGATTTGGAGGCATCCTGATGAGATGGCTCCATTTATTGTACAACGGAATGAATATAACCCGCGAATCAATACATGAATAATATCTATTCAACTTGATCTATAGAATGATTCTAGTGTAACAACCCCCGATTTTGACTCCGGAGGAGGCAAAATCGATTGAAAATGACCAATTTCAGGCCAATATCGCGGTCTACCAGTACAATGCGGAGCATTGTACTGCCGATAACGCCGCGATTTGGCATCAAATTGGAGCATTTTCGGGTTATTACGGTAGAATCATAGAATGCGTTAATAACAACTATCCAACGAGCCATCGTACACGCTCATTGTCAAACCATCATCGGAATATAGAGCATGTTTTATAAATCAACCGTTTATTCATGTCTTTAATTGGAATGTCAAGGGTCTTACCCATCAGAGCCTTGGTTTCTGCCATCATTTTTTCATACGTAACCAAATCCTTTTCCAAAAAAGCATATGCAGGATTGCCACGGCGATCCTGCAGCATTGTATGTTCTTTCAAATAGACCGATAAATATGCACATACTTTTTCCGTACCGATGACATTCAAATGCCCTTTATCATGTGCATCATCTGCAAAGTGAAAATCTATTTGCTGAATAATGGCGGTCTCATTCATGTCGAGAAATATCAATTGTTTATCTGCAGCATATTGTGCAACTGCATCATGATCTTCCTGCGTCCAGAGGGTTGTTGGATTTTTTAATAATATTATTTGAATCCCCTCCTCACCACAAAGCGCTTTAATTTTATCAAAATATTCTATTTCATCTTTCACAAAATTGATCGATGATTTTTGACTCTCCGATGAGTCTGCTATTCCACTGAAATCAGTTATTTGACTTCGATCATGCAACATGACAAACCCTCTTAGCGGATCATAACGATCGTGGAAGAAATAGGTGAGATCATCCAACCTAATGTCCTTCCAGCGATCATGAAATACAACGAGCGGAACAAGAAAATTCATCAATGAAGAATCCGGATTGTGTTGTATATAATCTGTAACCGCTTCCCATTTCACGGAAGACCACGGCATATTGTCAAAAATTTTATGATAAAAAGGCTCAGTGGTGTCCCCAAACAATTGCTGCACCTCAAGAATCAATACCTGTGGTTGATTATATCTCAGGCATTCCATTAACAAATAATAGGATGCAAACATCGTCTGGTTTTCAGTAGCAAGACTGTATGCGGCATACCCATTCCTTTTATAAAGATCCATGGCAGAAAAACCTACCAAAACCTGGCTGCTGCCCAGTGTTAAGAGATCAATGCTTTGCTTGGGCGCATGATAGAAACCGTCAATCACCCTTCCGCTTTGCCACATATCACCGGTTTTTGGAATCATGACAGCGGTAGTCGCCAGATAAAACAGGCTAAAAATCAAGACAAACAATATGCTTCTCATCCACATGGTTGACCGTTTCATCTCATCACCTCAAGTATACACGCCAACAATGATTTACATCTGTTCGAGTTCTATGAGTACTAAGTTTTTGTACCACGAGTTATAATTCAAAACTGCATATATATGAAATCGCTGGCATTGTACCCGGGACCATACATCCCCCAGAATATTGTTAAAAAAATCAGCCCCTGGTAAATCGCCCAGCGAATAACCCAACCTTTTTTTGAAACCCATTCACGAACGGACGTTTTTTCTTGAACAATACTTACCACAAGGAAAATCAGCGCAGAAACAAACGATACAAACCATTCCCGTTTTCTAAATGTTTCTGTAAATAAGCCATCCAGCATGCCATTGGGACCATGGAAGAAGGAGAAGAATATCTGATGATAGATGGATACCGCCTGTTCAAGCGTTCCAGATCGGAACAGAACATAGGCTAAACAAACCAACAAAAAGGTTCTCGCCATCTGGAATCCTTTGTATATGACCTTTTGGTCATTGATATGGAAAAAAGTTCTCATCCGAATGCCAAGCGATTCGGTCATCATTTCCAAGATAATCAACGTACCATGGTACAACCCATACAGGATAAACGTCCAGGCGGCGCCATGCCAAAAACCGATCAACGTCCACAAAACAACGAAAGTGATCACAATTGGCAAGTCTTTCAAAAACTTATTTTTTTTCACAAGTGCTGACTTAGAAACAGAAGTGATGAGGCGCGATCGCATCAGCGGATAAAAAAGAAAATCCCGAAACCATGCCCCTAAAGTGATATGCCATCTTCGCCAAAACTCTGTGATGGATCGTGAAAAATAAGGACGTTGAAAGTTCTCAGTAAGCCGGATGCCCAAGGCTTGGCTGATACCAAGGGCTATGTCCATATACCCGGAAAAATCTGCATATAGTTGTATAGCATACATGAAGGTAGCCAGCGTTAAAATAAACCCGGAATAGTCCGAACTGTTCGAATAGATCAGTTGTACAAACAGAGCAATACGATTGGCGATAACAATTTTTTTAAATACGCCCCACAAAGCCCGTTGCAACCCATAGGTGAATTGGACATAATCAAAAGGATGTTTCGCAACCAGTTGCGGTGCGAGTTCCTTGTATCGACCAATGGGTCCTTCCAAAATTTGTGGGAAGAAGGAAACAAACAGTGCATAACGCGCAATGTTTTTTTCAGCCTCAATGTTCCCTTGATAAACATCGATTGCGTAACCAACAGATTGGAAGGTATAAAACGACAAACCGATCGGCAATAAAATCCACCCGATATGCGAAACAGATAAACCCAACCCGTTCATGAGGTCGATGAAAAAATTCGAATATTTGAGGAACCCGAGAATGCCCAGGTTGAAGACCAGACAAGTCATCAGCAACCGTAGGTTCTTTGATTTCAGTTGGTTTTTCAGTTGTTTTTTGGCATATTTTGTCAATTTTTCCCGATTGGCTTCCAGAAATATTTCATACGCTTTATAGTGTTTACCCATCCAGCGTCCGGCAATGTAGGTACTCATCGTTACAGAGATTAAAACCACCACCAATAACGGATTTGCAAACATATAAAAGAAATAGCTGAAAACCAAAAGTATCCACCATTGCATCTTTTTCGGCGCTATAAAATACAGGATAAACAACAATGATGCAAACACGAGAAAGGCTACTGAAACGAGGTTCATACGTGCAACACCTCCTGCATCTCTACCAATTCAACCAAACCCATTCTAGCATGAAAGGCAAACGCAATGAGCCGATTGTCAAACACCGGTCCCGGAACCGGTTCGCAGACAATTGCATACCTCTGCTGCTTTAAAACAGACAGCGCTTCATGGATATCCTTCACGCGGTAGCAGGTATGATACATTCGGAAAGTCATCCCGCTCAAGTAT
>JBBRWP010000123.1:0-9244 GCA_038249175.1 Acetivibrionales bacterium | reverse complement strand
GTGGACGGCGTCCCCGAAGAGGACGACGGTTTGCAGAATGCCTATCTGCTGTTGGCTAAAAAAATGTTATCAGAGAGCGGTTCAGACTTTGACCATCCCATGGATATGCAGTACGCCATCAAAGGGTTCGAAGCACTGATGGCTATTTTTGAGTCAGCACGGTGTAATGAACAAATTAACCTGCCTTTGGCGCAGATGCAATTCCCATTGGACCTGATGCTGCAAGAAGGGATTGTTATTTGACATCTTCGCACAACATAATATGAATAACGGAGGAACAAAAAATGAAAATTCAAGAAAAAAGCCCAAAAACAACATGGGGGCTAGCCCTCGCCTGGTATCCGGAGTACACGGAAAATCTGTCTGAAAATCCGTACGAAGCCAAAATACAATTTTTGAAAAAATATGGCATGAAAACTTTTTCGGCCGGATTGACACAAATTGATAGTCTCTCCGACAAAGAAAAAGATAATCTGTTTGCGTTGCTGCAAGACCAGGACGCACATTGCATTTTGCACACGTCCATTGACCATATGAACCAATCCATCTCCGATCAGGATAGAGCAATAGAAGAGCAATTAATAATGCTGGATAAGTATATTGTTCCCTGTCGGTCTTCCATTGTCACAACTTGTGCCGGCCGAAGTCATCGTTATGACGAAGAATTTCCATGGGCAGAAAAAGTGGCACGTTTTTCCCGCATCATGCGCCCTGTGGCCGACCTTTGCTGGCAAAAGCGTTCTCCGTTCAGCATTGAAAATCATGCCGACTACTTTGTATCCGATTTGCTGGAAATTTTACGGGAAACACCACAGCTATACATGTTCCTGGACACCGCAAACGCACTGCATATTGGTGAGCAGCCGGTCAAAGCCTGTATCGATGCCGCGCCCTATGTTGTCGGTACCCACTTCAAAGATCATAAAATGAAACAGGGCGCACAGGATCCCCTGCACTATGAAATTCAAGGCTGCGCATTGGGCGATGGGGATGCAGAGCTTGAGAAACAATACGCCATTATTATGGAGAAGTCACCATATCGTCATGAATTGACCATGATGTTCGAGTTGTTTACGCCTGATGATGGCAGTCTGACACATGTGGCATGCTTTGAGAAATCGGTGGGCTACATTCAAGGACTGATTGATAGACAGGGATGATATTTGGAGAATTGTATTTTTTAAGTGGAGGATAACATGAATCAAAAATTACGTTTGGCCGTCGTCGGCCTTAATATGGGCAGGAACCACTGTCGTGTTTTTAAAGATTCGGAGCTTTATCAACTGGTTGCTGTTTGTGATGTCGATCAGGAACGTTTGGACTGGATTAAAGAAAATGTCGGTGCAGATGCCTATTTTACAAACTATGAGAAAATGTTAATGGAGACAAAACCGGAGGTGGTGATAGTCGCAACACCCACCGATTTGCATGGCAGTATGACAATTTTGGCCTCTGTTTACGGGGCGAAGGGCGTGTACTGTGAAAAGCCGATGGCTGTATCCATGGTGGAAGCAAGGAGCATGTATCAGGTTTGCAAGCAAAATGGTACCACGTTATTCATCGGCCACCAAAGGCGTCGGACACCGGTGTATAAAACAATGAAGCGCCTGATGGATGAAAAGATGATAGGGGATATCACCCTCATCCGTGGCACTTGCGCCGGAGACTATCTTTCAGACGGTTCACACACGGTCGACAGTATGCGATTCTTCCTGGATGACCAAATGCCGGAATGGGTACTGGCGTCCATGCACCGCTTTCCTTATGGCACTCCCCTGTGGGGAACCAATGTCTTTACAGGCAGGCGCTACGGGCATAGTGTAGATAGCGGCATGCAGGCTGTTTATCAGTTTGCCGATGGTGTTCGGGGAGAAATCTTTACCGGCAGCCAGTGGTTGCCGGGTAGAAAATATCAGGATTTTGAGATCTTCGGGACAAAGGGCCGGATTTGGCGACCGGGAGACAGTGCGGAACCTGCTTTACTGGTTCAGACGGAAGACAGTGGTTCCTACCAGCCCTATCCTGTGGATGCAATGGCAGACAGTACCGTTGAACTCGATGGTGGGGGTCATGGTGCCAACATTCTGGAAAGAATGGTCGTTGCAAGGGAGATGTACGCCTGTATGTTGTCCGGTGAAGGCCACCCGATGGACGTGGACAATGCATTGAAAACCCATGAAATGCTGATGGCAGCCTATGAATCGGCACGCCTGCATGAAAGACTGGCATTCCCGTTGGTGCAGGATCGTTTCCCACTGGACATGATGATTGAAAGCGGGCAGATTCGCTGAAGACAGTTTTTATGCAATGAAAGTTTCGCATTTGACATTGGATGTGGCTTATGTGCCATAATGGTTCCGTGATGCTTTGCAGTTTGCTGCAGGCGTTACGGAACCGTTTGCGTCACAGCCAGTACGCTTAAGCAAGAACCAGAAAGTAATTTAATTCGATGTCAAATTAGCCTTCGACACTATGTTATGCACAGTATACATGGCACGAAATTGGTGCCAAATAATTCATATACAAGTAAAATCAACTCTTTTGGGTTAGAAATTGGCGTTTACACCAGATCCAGCAAGGGAATTGGTTTTGAATTTGCCAGTATTGCATCTTAATTTTGCTGTTGGGGAAAAGGGAGGGATAATGATGAAACTGATTTGTTCGGGCACAATTGGTACACAAATGCCGTTGGAAACTGTTTTTCAGACGGTACATGCATTGGGATTTCAGGAAATCGATTTGCTCATGGTTACCGGTTGGGCGCACCTAGATCTGGATCAGCTTGTGTTGCACCCAAAAGAGATCACAGAATGGGTGGCAGGATTGCTACATAAATACGAACTGAAAATCGGTGCCGTCAATGCCAAATACAGTGTGCGGCTGGAGGATATTGAACCCGATAAAGTACATCAAAGACAATTGGAATTCGACGCGATGCTCCGTTTCATGGACCACTTCGGTGTAACCCATGTATCCGTACAGCCCACCCTCACGGATGACACGGAGTATTTGGCCAGAACCTATGATGCCTTTTTGACGGAAATGGTGCGGCAGCAAAAATATGCAAAGGAGCACGGGCGTTTGCTCTCCATGGAAACACATATCAACAGTGCCGTTTGTACAAAGAAAGCCATTGCAAAAGTGTTGCGTGCCTATCCGGACCTGCAGTTTACCTATGATCCGTCTCACTTGCTTTATAATGGAGAATCGATGGCGGATACAGCAGTCATGTTCCCTAACACTACGCTGGTTCATCTGCGGGATGCCAAAAAAGATGCACTCTTTGTACCGGCCGGAGAGGGCTTACTGGATGTGGATTTCATCCTGGAGAACTTGAAGGCGAAGGGTTATGATGGTCCAATTGTTCTTGAATATTTATCGGATTTGGAAGATCCGGTTTTATACCGGGACTTATTGCGTTTTGCCAGTAAAATCAGGGCATACCAACCCTAAAGGTTATTGAACATTTAATTTTATCTGTGTATGATTAAGCTAAACGGCAAAGCCAATAAAAATATAAACGTTATATATCAAATAGGAAGTACATCCATAGTGGCTCTTGGCCAGTATAATTTCAAATACAAACACCACCTATCATACAGAAAAGAGGTAGAAAATGGGACAATTAAGAATGGTGCGTGACACATCGCCAATCAACATCCCGACACTTCCTGAAGGCTTTTCCATCCGGCCTTACCATGATGGCGACTGGAAAGGCTGGGTGGAAGCCTGTGCAGAAGGACTGAATACCGGCAGCTGGTCGGAGCAGGATTTTCACGACAAAATGCTGGCTATGGAAGGGCTTGAACCGGAAGGCATTATCTTTGTCGTGGATAGCAACGGCCGCATTGCCGGTACGGCAACCGGTTGGTTGAAGCCGGAACATGGCTATGTACACATGGTGGGCATGCACACCGATTACCGTGGAAAAGGTCTTGCAAAAGCATTGAATGCCGCAGCTGTTCATTACTTACTGGAGAAGGGCTGTTCTGAAATCTATCTGGATACAGACGATTTTCGTGTGCCGGCCATCAAAGTCTATTTGGCATTGGATTTTCTACCCGTTCTGTATGAAGAAGATATGGTAGGACGGTGGTTGGAAGTATTGAAAATGCTGGGCAGAAAAGAATGTGCGGCTTTGACAAAAGATGGTGAAAAGACACTGCTTATATCCGTTAAGGATTAGGGCCGAACCATGGATATGCCGAATTTCAGAAGCAATGCGCCGTTAGTCAAACGATAGCCGATATCACTGGCAGTTCCTATGATTTGCTCACAGAAACAGGCGTTTCTAAATCTGCGCCAGTACAAGCATCCAGTCATTTCCTTTTCCTGAAGTGGGGGGCATATAGGTCTGCAGAGATCCCGTGGCCGCTTCAAGAAAAGCAATTTTTGTGTTGCTGTTTATGCGTTGTCTTCATAAAGAACCCGACTGTTTTTTTGTTAGGATTTTTGCATTGCTTTCATAAATGTCTCAACTGTTTTTCTATCCGGCATGGCACCCTGCGCGCCCAGTTTTGTAGTTGACAAAGCAGCTACGGCATTAGCAAAACGAACACTGTCGGCCACGTGCTTTCCCTCCGATAACGCAAGGGCGAAGCCGGCGTTGAAGGAATCCCCCGCAGCTGTCGGATCCACTGTATTCACCGTATATCCCGGGACCCGCTGAAACGTAGTATCCGTAACTATGAATGCACCGCGTCGTCCCGCCTTGGCGATAACCGTCTTCACACCCTGCTTCAATAATATGCGAGAGGCCACTTGAAAATCTTCCTCGGTTTCGACAACCATGTCTGTTAACATACCCAGTTCCACCTCATTCGGGGTTATATAGTCGACGCCGCAAATCAAATCTTCTGTTAAGGGCTTTGCCGGAGCCGGGTCCAGGATAAGTACTTTGCTTTTATTTTTTAACTGTGCCACAAGGTAACGGTTGGTATCCATCGGGATTTCCAGCTGTATTAAGAAGTAATCACAGGCAGATATTCTATCCCAATTTTTCTGCAGATAAGCCTCATTGACGTCTGCATTTGTACCTGGATATATAAACAATACATTGTCCTTGTTTCCATCGACTGCTACGAAAGCTGCTCCCGGAAAAGCGCCGGGAACCACTTCCACGGCCGAACAAGAAACGCCGTTTTTTTTCAGAACTTCCATGTACTCCGGTCCGTAAAACTGATCACCAAGTTTTCCGACCATCATCACATCCGCCCCAAGTTTACCGAGTGCCACTGCCTGGTTTGCTCCCTTTCCACCCCCAACCTGTAGATCAAAGGTCTTAACCGCTATGGTTTCCCCAGTTTTAGGAAAGCGATCCATTGCCGCCATAATGTCGATATTGAAACTACCGATGACACACATCTTTTTCTGTACAGCCCGCTCCATAAACAAGTCTCCTCTTCTCAAAAAAAAATGGCTTAAAATGATTCCCAAGACTGCCTTATCCTATTTTATGCCTCAAGATTTTTTAGTGCAAACCAGATACAGCAACATCGCAGGCATTTTCAATACCCACTCCCAAGTTTTGCATTGGTTGCAGACATCTCAACCAGCTCTCCCGCCGCCTCTCTTTTTTCTGCTTCTTCTATAATTGGTAGTGTTGTTGTTGCACCGCATCTGCTGCAATCGACTGCCTGACAAGCCAAAACAGCATCCAGAGTCCTGACGCCTCCGGCGGCTTTAACACGCACTTTTTCAGAACATGTTGCCCGCATCAGCTTCAAAACATCTATCGTAGCCCCGCTTGGTGCAAAACCGGTAGATGTTTTCACGAAGTCTGCGCCTGCCTCTTCACGTATTTTACAGGCGGCTATCTTTTGTTCATTTTCCTTCATCATTTTATTAAATCATTCATAGTCTCAGCCGGTATTCGAAAGTCCCGGTCCAGTCCATATTGGTTGCTAGGGTACTGTCTGGTTCAAATTTAACATAATGACAGGTTCAGTGATTCATATTTCCAACTGTAATGAACGATTATTACCGGTTTTTATTAAGCCATATATTGTCTATATATCAACCAGACGGTACACTAGGATATAGTCAACGATATTGCCTCATAAAGAAAATTATCAAGATTCATCCATTCCAAGGCACTGAAAAATGATTCCTTAATAAGGAAATCGCACTGATAAAGCCACCGGCATGGGGAACCCAATCTTCATCAGTATACAGCCAGGGGCCGTCGTTTTCTTTGTTGGGTTCAACCTGCAAAGTGAACTGGGGATTTGTAGAAAACCCGTTTAGAATTGTACCGCGAATGTCTGTCCACCCCCCAACAGAGCGATGACCCACACCAATGATTTGACTATACGAGACTGCCTGTCCTTCGGCTATTGTTTCCCGCCAGTACACACTGCCTGCCATGGATTCTTGTGTAACACCGGCATTCAGGCCACAAATCCACTGAATATTGCCCATCGCAGCTTCATAAAGATAGGGTCTGTCCGTAAATGCCGCCAACTTGAAAGCCATGGATGCAAAGTAGCCGTAGCTAACATTGGTACCGTGCCAGGGACCGCAAAAATCGAGGAGCCCCTCTTCACCAAAAACGCCTTGGGGCAACAAGTGAAAGGGGTTCGCCCGGCAGGCCGGAATGATAAAGTGATCGACAAAGTTCAGGATGGCTGCCTGGATGGCCGGTGCAGATGGATGGTCATAGAAACGTTGGCACATTTCAAGGAGTGGCAACACATTAAAAGCAATGACTGTGCCGGTGTCATGTCCAACATGGTGGTGGGTATTGGCCTTTTCGCTGTGCGGTGTATTTTCAAATTCACGGAAATGCCCCCAAAAACCGCTTTCAGCTTCATTTTCTTGTATCTGCCGTGCCAGAATCTGTTTTGTCAGGGACAACAGGCTTTCTTTAACAGACAATATCCCTGATGAGTAGAGCTGAAGTCCTGCCCACAAGTGCATCATCAAGTCTCTGGTCATAAAGCCTTCCGGCTGAAAAGTTTCCGGCAAACCTCGGTTCAGGCCGGAAAAACCGCCCTCTGTCCATGGGTCAACCATCTGAAAACGCAAAAATGCCGCTTTTGACCGCTTCAGCCAATCCGTAGCTTCTTCCGGATAAAACTCGAAAAGTAAACGTGAGGCATAGCCCAGTACATAGGAAGAAGAAGCGATGTCTCCAGGTAAAACAACACCATGGTTCGGCATTTCATGGGCAATGCTGCCCAGAGGATAGCCGACGCTTTCCGCCTTATCCATGAGTACACAGAGATAGCGGCAACCGGTACGAATAATGTCAGCGAGTCTTTTTTGCTCGGTCAATGACAAAAACTCAAAGTCATATGACAGCATGTCACAAAGCCCAATCAGTGTAAATGTGTGGGAACCGCATTCCCGCCAATCACTCCCGCAATCCTTCCAGCCACTACCATTTCTTGCCAATTTTGCGCGTTCTTCAAATTGCGTAAATGCAACCGCTTGAACCGTTTCTTTCCACAATACATTTTCTGCAACGCGGAAAGGATCGCTGACAATGACATCAATATCGTTACGGTAAATCCGTATGGTGTACATACCTTCACGGTAAAGGTCGGTAAAAGGTGTCTGCCACCAAAACGATCCCCATTTCTCACCCCAATACACCACGTCCGCTTCAAAATAGACCTTGCCGTTATAAACATCAATCACCTCAAAGCGACAGTCTTTCAGCCAGTTTATATCCATCGACCGCAATACAGCCTGTTTGGGTCTGCCGGCATCATAGCCAATTTGTGAGACGGAAAAACCTTGCACTTTTTTCGGTTTAAACTGTTCTGCATCCATCTGATGTCCTCCGCCGGCAACTGTTTGTATTGGGTGAATTATCCACATACCTACTATACCATGCTGTGGATATTTTAACACCATAAAAAAAGTAATGGGATATGCGGCATTTCTTCTACAAATGGCCAGTTGCATGAACGGATACAATGATTACACCCCAAAAAGTCCCTTAGTGGCTTTTTGGGGCAAGTTACCGTCAGACAACTTGCCCCAGCATTCGCAGAATGCCGGTTGATCGTGTTGATTTGTCTCAGATTGCAACTTTTTTGTAATTCCTTGCAAGTAAACTTGCAGGGAAAAGTCACGAAACGACTTTCTAGGGTACAATCATACAATGATTTTACCGTAAGAACCCGAAAATGATCTGATTTGATGCCAATATCGCGGCGCGCAGACCGCGATATTGGCATCATATCGGCCATTTTCAATCAATTTCAGCCCCTCTGGAGCCGAAATTGGGGTTTTTACACCAGAGTCATACAATATATTCTGTATTCTTTTTTAGACATTCATTTCCCAAACATTCACTTCTTTGTATTCTGCTTTCCCATCAAATGATACCAAAATGCTCACAAATTTTCTTCTATAATAAATGTAAAAATAAGGTATTTATATGTATGAGATTAACGTTGAAAAGTCCCAGATTCACCTATAATTTTTTCGTATTCATCACCCTCATGGCATTAAAGATTGCAATTAAAGCAACACCCACATCTGCAAATACGGCTTCCCACATGGTCGCCACACCAAAGGCGCCCAATACCAGAAAAATTCCCTTAATACCCAATGCAAACACGATGTTCTGGAATACGATTTGTCTGGTTCTCTTAGCGATTTTTATGGCAGAGACTATTTTGGAGGGTTCGTCGTTCATGATGACAATATCGGATGCTTCAATTGCTGCATCTGAGCCCAATCCGCCCATCGCTATGCCAATATCCGCTCTTGCAAGTACCGGCGCATCATTCATCCCGTCACCAACGAATACAATCTTTCCTTTTTGAGATTTCTGTCTTTCCAGTAATTCGAACTTTTCGACTTTATCTGTCGGCAACATTTCGGAATATACCTCATCCAATCCCAACTGCCTGCCTATTTTATCACCCACCGCTTTTAAGTCCCCGGTCAGCATGACGATTTTTTTGACACCAAGTGCTTTCAGCGCTTGGATCGCATCGGCAGAATCTTCTTTGACTTCGTCCGAGACAATGATATGGCCTGCATACTTTTTGTCAATTGCGATATGGATGACAGTCCCTATGGTATCAACGGGTTCATATTCAACCTGCTCAGCTGCCATTAATTTCGTATTGCCGGCAAGCACCTCTCTACCGAGCACGATCGCTTTGATCCCTTGTCCCGCTATTTCCAAGTGTTCGGAAACTTTTTTATTGTCAATGACAGATCCATAGGCACTGAGGATTGAAAGTGCAATGGGGTGGTTAGAAAAATTCTCCGCATAGGCCGC
>JBBRWP010000122.1:0-9347 GCA_038249175.1 Acetivibrionales bacterium | reverse complement strand
TTTTACGATGCTTTTCAATGGTGGACTGGTGCCAACATATATTCTCATGACAAGATACCTTCATCTGAAGAACAATATACTGGTGCTTATACTTCCTTATTTAATCAATGCCTGGTTTGTATTACTGATGCGCAGTTTCATTTCAACTCTTCCCCTGTCACTGGTCGACTCTGCAAAGATCGATGGTGCAGGTGAATGGCGAACTTTCTTTTCGATTATCATGCCATTGGCAAAACCAGCACTTGCAGCCGTTGGCTTAATGATTGCCTTTAATTATTGGAATGATTGGTGGTTGAGCCTTCTGTATATTGATGAAAACAGCTTAATTCCTCTGCAGTATCTGTTGTACCGAATTATGAGCAACATTATGTATTTAACCCAGCAAATATCGACCAGTGTCAGTGTCAATATTAAAGACATTCCCACCGAATCTGCACGAATGGCCATGTGCATCATGGCTGCCGGACCCATGCTGATGGTTTTCCCTTTCTTTCAAAAACACTTTGTACGTGGGATTACTGTTGGCGCCTTGAAGGGATGATACTGTGTCAACCAACGACTACGTTCACAGGTTGAATGAGGATAAGACCATATCACAACTTGTTTGTATAAAAAAATCAAAGATAGCACCGTTTGATTTAATGGTGAATAGGACTGGCCTTAACGGGTAACCGTGGCAATAAAAAGTTTTAAGGAGGATGAACCATGTTAAGAAAAAAATGGATGAGGGCAACGGCACTATGCACAGTTTTGGTTCTGATGATCGGAATGCTGTCCGCATGCGGCAGCACGACACCGGCAGCATCAGCAACACCGGCAGCATCGTCTGCATCAACAGAGGCATCAACAGAGGCATCAACAGTGGCAGCCACCGAGGAAGCCACAGCAACGGCAATGCCAGAAAAACTAGAAGATGTGACCTTATTGCAGTACATTGTGGGTTCAGAACAACCGGACATGCAAACCGTTGTTGATGCTATGAACGTCATACTCAATGAAAAAATCAGCACGACACTGGATTTGAAACTCATCGATTGGGGCAGTTATGATCAGAAAATGAAGGTGATTATTGCAGCGGCAGAACCCTATGACATTTGTTTTACAGCTCCATGGATTAACAACTACTATGACAATGTGAACAAAGGCGCTTTTTTGCCATTGGATGATCTGATGGCGCAGTATGCCCCTAATGCAACGGCTGCAATCCCTTCTGGTTTCTGGGATGCCACACGTGTTGGCGGAAAAATCTACGGATTTTTGAATTACCAGATCTTTGCAAGAACAGATGCTGTAGCCATTAGAAACGACATTGCCAAAGAAGCCGGTTTTGATGCTGCCAGTGTGAAAAAGCTGACGGATTTGGAACCATTAATGAAATATGTGGCAGAAAACCGCAAAGACTTGATGACCATGAACATCAGTGGCGGCGGTGGGTTTCAAGTTTGGTATGAGCGTACTTTCAATACAGAGACCATCATCAGCCAGGATGTGCCCGGTGCTATCAACATCAACGACAAGGATGCCAAAGCTTTTAACCAGTTTGCTTCTCCCGATTACAAGGAAATGTTCCAACTTGTTCGCGACTGGTATTTAAAAGGTTACTTCCCCAAGGATATTGCAACGCTGACAGACACGACAGCCAATAGAAGAGCCGGGAAATATGCCATTGAAACAGAAGGTACATATAAACCCGGTGGATTGGCAGAACTGGCCGCTATGATGAACCTGACAGCCGGGGACTTCACAGAAGTACTGACTTCCAAAACATATGCATCCACCAGTGGTATCATCGCAACCATGTTTGGTATCAGTAAAAACAGTAAAAACCCCGAAAGAGCCATGATGTATCTGGAACAGATTAACACAAACAAAGATTTATACAATACCATGTGCTTCGGCGTAAAAGACGTACATTATACACAGGATGCAGAAGGTTATGTATCTGTGGTTGACGGCAGCGGATGGAGTCCGATCACCGATTGGGAATACGGAAACCAGTTCAATGCACTGTATCGTCTGGGAAATGAAAAAGGAAACTGGGAAAAGACCGTTGAACTCAACGCCAACGCAATGCTTTCACCAATCATTGGTTTTTCTTTCGATCCAGGCCCGGTGAAAACAGAAATCGCACAATGTCAGGCAGTTTCCAAAGAATATATGCCTATTTTAGGCACAGGTTCAGCGGACATTGATACCAAACTACCGGAATTCCTCGAAAAACTGCAAAAAGCCGGCAGCGATAAAATTGTTGCAGAAATCCAAACACAATTGGATGCGTGGAAAATGAAATAGTTCGGACACGTGGAAAATGAAATAGTTCGGACACGTGGAAAATGAAATCGTTCGGATGTGTGGAAAATGAAATAGTTCGGACGCGTGGAAAATGAAATAGTTCGGATGCGTGGAAAATGAAATAGTTCGGACACATGGAAAATGAAATCGTTCGGACGCGTGGAAAATGAAATCGTTCGGATGTATGGAAAATGAAATAATTAGGATGGTATGGCTTTTTGAAATGACATGAATAACAGAAATAGAACTGGAACGAATAATGATTGTTCAACATCCGGGAGATGGAATTTTTTAAAAATTCCATCTCCTTGAAGTTGGATGATGTTTCATGTGTCTTATGATGAGGGCAGGTCTGATTCTTTATGCTACTCCATTCAAAAAAAGTGAGAACCGGGAGCATCGCCAAAATATCAGGAGGATGAAAAATGGAACAAAAACTTGTTGTATCAATTACTGATTTCGGTGCGGAACCCTCAGAATCACTCCAAACAGAAAAAATACAGGCTGCTATTGATAAATGTTTTCAGAACGGCGGTGGCGAGGTTCAGGTACCTGCCGGTGTTTTTAAAACAGGCAGCATCCGGCTTCGCTCTCATGTGACGCTTCATCTGATGGCTGACGCTGTACTTCAGGGAAGCAACAACCCGGAAGACTACATGTACCATCTTACAGACACGTTGGAGCCACTGACCGAGGATGGTGACGACGCTTTTTGGATCAAAATGGCTAAGTCCCGCTGGAATAACGGTCTTATCAGGGCAATCCGGGCTGAAGATATAGCCATTATCGGTGAGCAGGGCGCCATCATTGATGGTGTAGACTGCTTTGATTCGCAGGGCGAAGAAGGTTTCCGCGGTCCTCATGCCATCAACATGTTCTGCTGCAAAAACGTTGTATTCAAAAGATATACGATTAAAGACAGTGCTAACTGGGCACATTGCATTTTTGCTACCGACAACATTACGGCTGACAACCTTACCGTGCTTGCAGGCCATGACGGTTTCCATATCCGCGCCTGCAATAATACAACAATTAATAACTGCCGATTTATTACCGGAGACGACTGTATTGCCGGTTTCGCGGACATTAATGTTTTAGTGCAGAATTGTGAACTGAACACCTCCTGCAGCTTTGTGCGTCTTGGTGGGACAAACGTTCTGGTTGAAAACTGCAAGATGGTCAGCCCGTCGGTTTATGGGCACCGTTACACGATGAACCGGGAGGAACAGAGTAAATCCCTCCCCACCAACGCAAGCCACAGGCATTCTACGCTTGGCTGCCTTACATATTTATGTGTCGACGGCTTTCCAATGCCTGCGCAACCCGGAAATATGATTATCAAAAACTGCGAGGTCACAAACCCCGACCGGTTCTATCAGATGAACTTCTCAGGGACAGACAAGTGGCAGAAGGGAAGTCCGCTTAAAAATGTGCGGTTTGAAAACATGGTCGTCAAAGGCGTGAGCATGCCCATAGTCGCTTTTAGTGACAACACGATGGACACTGTGCTTGAGATGATTAATGTGGACTTCTCTTTCCGCGAAGGCTTTGAGAGCATTGACTTCATACAGGCCGGAAACTTTGAACGCATCACGCTGCAAAATGTCAATATCCGCAATGCTAAGGGCGATACACTGATTCGGACATGGTCTGACGGTAAGATTGAGCTTGAAAACGTGACGTGTGACATTCCGGAAGCACAAAGAGTGAAAAAAGCCACCGAGCCATTCTTGTCAGACGATGTCTAAAATAGTAAAATTAGTTTGATCAACCTCAGCAACGGATGCATTCAACGCTGAAAATATGCAGCATTTTCAATAAGTTTTGTGCGAACTCGACAAGGACGCATGGGGTATAAATATGAAGATGCGCAGCATCTTTAGACTTTTTTTGTGCCAACACGATGAAAATAGATAGGTGTAATACTATAGGCACAGCTTGTGCAGGCTAGTCGAATTAGGTGAGAGTGATATTGTTATTCTAAAAGATATAGAAAGAGAAACGGGATGCGCCTTTTGCGTATCCCGTTTCAAAATAACAATATGCCATTCCATGCTGAGTATTATTTTGTTAATGCGGTACCGACAAGAGCAACATTCGCCTTATATTTCTCGGTGTATTTTGCTTCTACGCCGGAAATACCGTTTTTGTCGCAGAAATCGATGATTCCTTGAAACACTTTTTCAGCATCTTCCGGTGTCTTGGCCATGATCACTTTGGGGTACTCTGCTTTGATAAAGTCTTCACAGAGAGAACGGGCAATACCTTCATCAGATTTCGGATCTACTGAATCCCCAATACCAATGAATTCATCATCAATAAACATAATAGGTGTGAGCACGTTTGCCTGGTTGTTGATTACCCAGTTTTGTTTTTCCGGAGGAAGAAGGGCATTAACGGCAAATTTTGTCATGTCGACGTGGTCAGATTGTCCGGGAATTGCCCAGAACCATGCGCCCAATGCGTCGATTTCTTCAACAGATAGTTCTGACTCTGCTTTTTTCAAAACAGGCAGGCCGTTGGCATCCATAGTATCCCAGTTCATGCCTTTCGGTCCGTACATCATGATAATGGAACCTTCCAAGGTTAGGAAGTCTGTCCACAAATCAAAGATGCGTTGTGGTTCTTTGGCGGAAGTTGTGATACAGGTAATATTCCAGCCGATGGTTTCTTTGTAGTCAGCATAGATTTTAGACGTCGGCAGGCCGTTGGCCGGTGGGTAGGGGAAAGGAGAAACCATTTCATAAGAATCGTCCGGGAAACTATCCATTAAAATTGTACGATACTTGTTGGACTCGTTTTTGCCTTGATCGTAGTACATAAGGGCTGTACGTCCGGCAACAATTTTCTCAAGAATCTGATCGGGTGTGTCTGTGAACTGGGTCTCAGAGAAGAGACCTTCACGCCACCATTTGTTGGCTTCCATGGTTGCTGCTTTGAAGGTATTGTCGCGAAGCGCCAGCTTGTAATCGCCGTTTTGTACGGAATACCAGCCATTGAGAACGCCGCCGAAAGAACGGAAGAAGGCAAGACCTACTTTATTAGCATCACCAGTTTGGTCAAAAATAACCGGGTAGGTGGTCAGACCTTCATTGTTTTTTGGTACGTCATTTTTAATTTTCATAGCATAATCATGCAACTGTTCAAACGTATCCAGTTTCGGTGTACCGGCTGCTTTGTATAAACGCTGGTTGTATACCCAGGCATCATTGCCGCCGGTAGGCCCCATGCGTGCCCAGTTCGGAATCGCATAAAGTTTTCCATCAATTTTTAACTGCGCAATGGTTTTTTCTGCAATATTTTCAGTCAGGTTGGGGTTTTTGTCCATAAATGGCTGCAGATCTACCAATAAACCGAGTTCAGCCAGTTTGCGATTGTCAACACCACGATCCATCATAATGGAATCCGGCAGGTCACCTGCGGAAATCATAACGTTCAACTTTGCTTGTGGGTCTGCGTCTGGCTTTTGGAAGTCTACGGTGATGTTATATTTTTCTTGATAGTACTTGGATACGCCGTCAACGCCCCAAGGTTTCAGACCCCACCAGTCATAGTTAAAGTAATGGGTAAAGGTGTAGGGTTCCAAGGTTGCTACAGTAGAAGGTTCTGCTGCAGTGTCAGATGAAGCTTCTGTTGAAGCGGCAACTGAAGAAGAAGCGGCCGGCTCTGAAGATGCTGCAGGTGTTGCAGTGCCACAAGAAGCCAGAATGCTGACGATCATCAGAACGGCCAGCAACAGGGATAAGACTTTGGTTCTTTTCATTTCTTTCTACCTCCAATTTTTTTATGAATGAACAGCATTAAATAACACTGTTATCATCAATTTCAATACAAGGATTGTCTCCTGAAAAGCCATTTCGTGGCAATTTCGAGCAAGAAAACTTGCGTGGAATTGTATCAAAGATGCATTTTGAGACAGATCATCATAACCCCCTGATACTTTATGAATGCAGGTACAAGTTATCTGGTGGAAATTTGCACCCAGAAGCCATATCGTGACTGTTTCGGTTTATAACGCTTGATTTCACTGCAACAACTCTTCATTGAATAAAAAAAAGCAGTAAATGTAGTGTAATTAATATTGCTTGGGATCGAGTGGGCTATTACTTCAAAGATTTCATATCATATGCCAAACGCAGCGCCTCATCCTTTGTATTTGCATTCGCTTCCAGTACGATGTGTGTATCTGGAAACTGTCGCTCCATAGCATTGAATGGGGCTGTGATTGTCGAGTAGTAATGCCATTGCGGTGTTCGGCCATGAAAAACGGGGTATGCTTTTTGAATGGTGGGTGCCGGCTGTATCAGGTTCAAGAAACGGAGGTTAGGAATTTTCAGAAAACCGTTCCACTGGTGTTCCGAGTTGGCACAGCAGTGTATGCCAAGACCACCATAATGTTCAGACAGGTAGGACAATTCGGGTAAAAAGAATTTATCGTACATATCAGTGTTGATTGCGCCAATCTCATCTTCGGACAGTGTCAGGCCACCTTCCATATAGTATGGCGGATAATGGGCAATATATTTCGTGCCGTACCGGCGAAACCATTCGTCAAAAAAAGAGGTAAGCAAAACACATACCTTTGCCGCCAGTTCTTTAACAGCTTCCGGGTCCTCAATCATGGCAATATAAAAATCGGACTTCTCCCAAATGAGTGCGGCTATGTCCATAGGACTTTGTACGTCCGGCAACCTGAGCGGCATGTTTTTACCGGTGCGTGCAATTACCTTTTCTGCGAGTTCAAACTGCAACGCCAATGGCGAGTTGAACAGGTCTGGTACTTTTAATGCCGCCGCCTCCCTGGCGTTTTGAACTGCCGGGAGTGCAAACGGCATGTTATCCAAAGGTCTATAAATTTTACAGCCAAAGGCTTCGGCAAATATCTCCGTACCCGTTAAAAAATTTAAATAAGGAATTCTATCATCGTCCAGCCACTGCGCCTGTTCTGACATAAAGTTGTAGTACGCCTCAATCCAATCCACGCGTTCGGCCCCCTTTGACGGCCATAGCTTTGGCTGCACCGGCGCATCTTTTTCAAAAGTGACCAGGTGCATGCGTTTCACCTTTGGATCCAGTGCCCGGAAGGCATTCCAACGGGCTTTTCTTTCTGCAATGGGTGAAGTTTGACGGTTTTCGTTGTACATAATGTACTCCTTATTTATCAATTTCGGACAGCAAACAGCGTGTGAAGTGGGCATAGGCTTGAGAACGTGCCTGTTCAATCATTAATATATCGTTGATTTATCTATTGTAACTGTTCCGAAACAATTAATCCTTGACAATTCGGACATGGTTTTCGTAGAATATGGACATGATTCGATATCATTTGCAGGATGTGGCCGAGCATCCAGAACTCCCTTTTCATATAGAGTACGGTTGGCTGGCCGGAGACTTTCATGAACATATGCATGATTTTCAGGAGCTGATGGTTATCTTGAAAGGCAATGCAGTTCATCGCATTGATGGTATTGACTATGAAGTTGCTGCCGGAGATGTCTATGTCATGCAGGAAAACACACAGCATGGGTTTTACCATGTCAGAAATTTGGCATACTATAATGTGATGGTACCAATGCTGATGCCGGATGTCCAGACAGGAACACAAAATATTGCAGAAAATCCATTTTCTATAGGTCATGAAATTAAGGGGATGGCTGGTTTTCAAGCCCTTTTTGTTCTGGAACCCCTCTACCGGAAGGAACACCGTTTCCAAAACCGCTTACACCTTTTGTCTGCGCAATTGGAAGAATTGGATGGACAGCTGCGTCAGATGCTCAATGAGTATACTCAGGCGGACGAAGGATTTGCAACAATACTTCAAGCAGGGTTCAATACGGTTTTGGTGAAACTTTCGAGATGGATGGCGTATCCTGAATCATTGAAAACCGGCAATTTGCGCTATCTTGCTGAGGCAATGGCCAAGATGGAAGCACATTTTACGGAAGAGTTGACACTGCAAAGCATAGCGAATCAGGCGCATCTTTCAAGCCGGCATTTTAGCCGTATATTTTCAGAACAATTTGGTGAATCGCCGATGGCTTATTTACAAAGATTACGTTTGCGCCACGCCTGCAATCTTTTACATACAAAGGATATCAGCATTACACAAATTGCACAAATATGTGGATACAAAGATGGTAATCTGTTTTCACGGCAATTTCATGAAAAACTTGGGATGACGCCAAGTCAATACCGCAAAAAACATGGTTAATATTCTTACAGAATGCATGGTTGATTCAATAAAAACCGAATCATCTTCATGGACAGTTCTACACGGGGAATAAACAATTCGAAGGTTTCGGGGTACGTTTTTTAAATCACTGAAGGGATAAGCAACCATTTATGGAATCATCAAACAAACAGAAACTGGCTGTAGCCGCGCTGATCTGCACGGCTTTTTTATGGAGTATTGGCGGCTTGCTTATCAAAAGCGTGCAATGGAATGCTTTTGGTATTGCAGGGGCAAGAAGCCTGATTGCACTCTTCGTTTTTCTACCTTTTATTCGGCAATGCCGTTTCCGTTTTTCCTTCAATATGATTGCGGCAGCTATATCATATTCGTTAACAACACTATTATTCACCGGTGCCAATAAAATGACGACGGCTGCCAATGCCATTTTACTGCAATATACGGCACCTGTATTTGTCATTATTCTGGCTTTCTTTTTTCTAAAAGAAAGGATAACAAAAGTAGACCTGTTTTGCGTTGTTGGTGTGTTGGGCGGGCTTGTACTCTTTGTTGTGGAAGGGTTAGGCGCGGGGCATTTCCTTGGAGACCTGTTAGGTTTGACCAGTGGATTCACATTTGCCTGTCTGGCCATTTTCATGCGGCGGCAAAAAGACGCCAAACCCATGGAATCTGTGATTATCGGGAACCTTCTGAATGCTGTGATTTGTCTGCCCATCGGGTTGGCTCTTTCAAAACCAACAGGAGGACTGCCCTGGCTGCTGGTTCTCGGGCTGGTTCAACTGGGTGTCTCTTACGTGCTCTATTCTTTTGCAGTGCGGTATGTTGAATCCTTACAGATAGTTTTACTGACAACGCTGGAACCCCT
>JBBRWP010000121.1:0-9401 GCA_038249175.1 Acetivibrionales bacterium | reverse complement strand
ATTTACCGCATTCCTGCACAAAAATCCATTATTAAACCACCGTCAGCCTGCCCAAAGTGTGGGCATCAACTACGGGGATGGGATATGGTTCCCGTGGTCAGCTGGTTCTTCCTGGGTGGCAAGTGTCGCTATTGCGGTGAACCGGTTTCGGCGCGCTATGCCATTGTGGAAGCCCTGACCGGCGGCGTTTTTTTATGGACCTACCTTGCATACGGACTCAGCGTGAATACGGCTGCCGTTTTAATGCTTATGTCCATCCTCATTGTGGTGTTCTTTATAGACCTTGACCACATGATTATTCCAGACAGACTGGTCATCACCGGTCTTATCGGCGGCACCTTGCTCTATATCTACATCCTCATTGCCCCCACAGCCGGCTGGCCGGCATATACGCTACAAGGCAACCTGGACACCCTGAAATGGTTTGAACCCATCATTGGTATGTTTTCCTCCACCATCATCTTGTTTCTGGTGGCCATTGTTGGCTTGCTCATTTACAAAAATGACGGTGCTATGGGCATGGGAGATGTGAAGATATTTCTGCCTATCGGCCTTGTGTTGGGATGGAAGCTTTCCCTGTTAACCCTCTTCGGTGCCATTATGCTTGGCGGCTTCGCAGGGTTCATCCTATTGGTCCTAAAACGCAAAGACAGAAAGGCAGCCATTCCTTTTGGACCATTCATTATTATTTCAGCTTTCATAATGTCTCTGTATGGGTATCGCTTGCTGGACTGGTATTTAAGGATTGGCTGATCCGTCATTTCACGATAAAAACAAAGATAGAAACAAATAAGATATGAGGGATAAAAATGGCAAATCCAACACCGGTAAAAACACAGTTCGATAACCAGTACCCTAGGCAAAACGCAGATGGTTCACAACTGAAGAGTTTTGATCAGACGCAGATCAGAACGAAAAAGCGTCTTGGAGAACTGCTCATTGAAGCTGGACTGATTACCCGAGACAAATTCGATGCCGTTTTGGAACGTCAGCGTCGATCAGGCAAGAAACTAGGTGAATTTCTCATCGATGAAGAGATTATTGATGAAGAACAACTCATTGAAGTGCTTGAGTTTCAACTGCACATTCAAAAAATCGATTTTAATGCAGTTACTGTAAAACCGGAAGTGCTCAAACGCATCAGTGAAAATATTGCCCGGAATAACCGTGTTGTCCCCATTTCGGAAGAAAACGGAATGTTGCTGGTGGCAATGGCCGATCCTCTGGATTTGGCAGCCATAGATGATATCGGTATTGCAGCCGGCATGGTCATAAAACCCTGCATTGCCACACGCAGCAGCATTCAGATTGCCATAGAACGCTATTATGGCAAAGAAACCGCTGAAAAAGCAGTCGAAGATTTTGGCAGGCAAATGGGCCTGGAACAATTTGCGGACACAGAGATGGAACTATCAAGCGAAGTGACCAATGCCCCTGTTGTAAAACTGGTGAACGCCATTGTACAGCATGCCATAAAAATGAAAGCCAGTGACATTCACATAGAACCTCTGGAGGATATTTTCCGGATTCGTTTCCGCATAGACGGTGAATTGCAGGACATCATGAACTCTCCCAAAAAAGCGCATCAAGCCATTGTTACACGCATCAAGATTATCGGCAGTATGGATATCGCCGAAAAGCGCCTTCCACAAGAAGGTCGTGTTGAGATGACCATCGATGGCAAAGATGTAGATTTGCGTTTGTCTATTCTACCTACCGTTTACGGGGAGAAGGTGGTCATTCGAATCCTTGGACGCAGTGATCTCATGCTTTCTCGGGAAGAACTCGGATTCAGTCCCGAGAATGAGGTTCAGTTTGACCGGATTTTGAAATCCCCGAATGGCATCATTCTTGTCACCGGACCAACAGGAAGCGGGAAAACAACCACGCTTTATGCCGTTCTTAAGGAATTGAACAAAATTAGCAAGAATATTATAACAGTCGAAGATCCGGTGGAATACAAACTTCGTGGCATCAGCCAGGTGCAGGTGAATATTAAAGCGGGGCTGACCTTCTCAGGCGGTTTGCGTTCCATACTCCGTCAGGATCCTGATATTATTATGATCGGGGAGATTCGTGATGTGGAAACCGCACAAATTGCTGTTCGTGCGGCCATCACAGGTCATTTGGTCTTAAGTACCATCCATACAAACGATTCTGCGTCAACCATTTCAAGGCTTATTGATATGGGTATAGAACCCTATCTGGTTTCATCGTCCGTAGTTGGCATCATGTCCCAACGCCTGGTAAGAAAAATATGCAGCCGTTGCAAAACATCCTATAAGCCGGAGATTCCGGAGCTTTCTATGCTGAAGATGAGAGAAAGCCAGCCCCTCTACAAGGGTACAGGATGCAGTGCCTGCAACAATACAGGCTATAGCGGTAGAACCGCCATACATGAAGTCATGCCCATTGGCAGGGACATGCGTGAACTCATCGATAGAAAAGCCAATATCGATCAGATCCGTCATTTGGCGGCAAAAAGCGGCACCATATCCCTGCGCGAAAGCTGCACAAAACTGGTGCTGAACGGTGTGACGACCACGGAAGAACTGATGCGGATGACATACAGTTTAGATTAAGACTAAATCTAAAGGTATTGTGAATGATAATGGCGAAACTGTTGCAGATAATAAACGATGATTTCACTGCAATAACTCGAAAACAATCCCATTTCAGCCATAAAACATGGCGCACATCCCATTTTTATGGCTTAAACGGACTGTTTTCAACACATTTACTGATGTTTTTTATTCAAATGAAGAGTTGTTGCAGCGAAATCAACAATATGATTTGAAAACCAATAGCATCTTCGAACGTTCAACACTGACTACCCGGGAGGGCACCATGAATCTAAACGAAATTCTACAAAAAGCAGTGGACATGAAGGCTTCGGACCTGCATATTACTGTTGCATTGCCACCGATGCTGCGCATCAACGGTTATCTTCGTCCTTACGGCGATAAGAAATTGACGGCACAGGATACGGCTGAAATGGCCAGCGCGGTTTTGAACGAAGAACAGATGAAAATAGTGGAAAAAAACGGTGAAGTGGATTTATCGTATGTTCTGCCGCATATCAGTCGGTTCAGGGTGAATGTCTACAAACAACGCGGGTCTTATACCATTGCTTTTCGTGTTATCTGGATTAATGTGCCCACCATTGATGAACTCGGATTCCCAGAAATATTTAAAGATTTTGCCCTGAAACCACGCGGACTGGTATTGGTTACCGGGCCAACCGGCAGTGGTAAATCCACCACATTAGCCGCCATGGTCAACCACATTAACCAAAACCGCAATTGCCACATTTTAACCTTGGAAGACCCCATAGAATACCTGCACCAGCACAACAAAAGCATGGTGAACCAGCGTGAATTGGGCGAAGATACCAACAGTTTCGCGAATGGTCTGCGATCGGCTTTGCGTGAAGATCCGGACGTTATTCTGGTCGGTGAGATGCGGGATCTGGAAACCATTTCTACCGCACTCACTGCCGCTGAAACCGGACACCTGGTACTGTCAACGCTGCACACTACAGGTGCCGCCCTGACCGTAGATCGTATCATTGACGTATTTCCACCTGCACAGCAACAACAGATACGCATCCAACTTGCTGGTGTTTTAGAGGGAGTCATCTCCCAATTACTGTTACCCACGCAAGACAGCCGCGGAATGACAGTCGCTCTGGAAATTATGATAACAACCACAGCCGTTCGCAACCTCATCAGAGAAGGGAAAACGCACCAAATATCAACTGTCATACAAACTAATAGCAAATTGGGTATGCGCACCATGGATTTTTCACTCAGCGAACTGGTTCGCAAAGGCAAACTTTCCAGGGAAGAAGCCGCCAACCGCAGCCCCGATGTGGAAATGCTGAAAAGGTATATGAACCAGCCAAGTATTTCTTCAGTGTAAGGATTGATTTTAAAACGTAAGCGAATGGTTAAGGTTGTTGATTGTTTTTAAGTGAACATTTTGCATAGGCATTCATCGAGATTGTTGGACTGGAATTGTCTGTTGTTCATGCACTGAGTAGAACGGCTTACAGGAGGTACATATATGGCATTTTATAAATACACTGCGGTGACCGAAAAAGGAGAAACTGTTGAAGGAACCTATACTGCTACGAGCAAAGCCATTCTTCTGCAATGGATTCGTGAAAAAAAACAGCATCCAATTAAGATTATCGAAGTTGTTGAAAAAAAGGATCTTTTGAAGTTCAACTTGTATTTACCGGTTGGCATGAAGGATATGGCTGTTTTTTGCAGACAATTCTATACCATGCTCAACTCCGGTGTTACGGTTATTAAGTGTCTGGATATTCTGCAGCAGCAGACAGAGAATAAACGGCTGAAGCAGGCGATTCGTGATGTGTACGAATCCGTACAGATGGGGTCCACTCTTTCAGAAAGTCTCAAGAAACATAAAGATGTTTTTCCGGATTTGTTCTTTAACATGGTGGAGTCCGGAGAAATAGGCGGTTCTCTGGATACTGTTATGGAGCGGATGTCCGTTCATTTTGAAAAGGAGAATAAAATACGCAGCAAGGTACGTGGTGCTATGGTTTATCCGATTGTTCTGAGTGTTGTTGCACTCAGTGCCGTTATTTTCTTACTCACGTTTGTTATGCCAACCTTTCTTGCTATGTTTGAGGGCAGTGACATGCCACTGCCCCTGCCAACACGAATGTTGATTGCCCTCAGTAATGTTTTGCTCCAATATTGGTATATTGTACTTGGCGGTATTCTGGTATTGTCCTATGCCCTGCGCAAATTCATCAAATCTGATAAAGGCGGCATGTTTTGGGACCGGTTAAAGCTCAGGATACCTATTATTCGCGGAACCGTCAAGAAACTGGCTGTGTCGCGTTTCACCAGAACCCTTTCCACTTTGTTGGCCAGTGGTATTCCACTGCTGCAAGCGTTGGAAGTCGTTGCCAAAGTCGTTGGCAACAGGGCTGTTGGCGAAGGCATTATGAATTCCCGTGAGGATATGCGCAGGGGTTTGGATTTGGCCGGAACCATAAGGCGTATGGGCATTTTCCCGCCAATGGTGGATTCTATGATTCATGTGGGTGAAGAATCCGGCACACTGGATGACATTCTGGACAAAACAGCCGATTTTTATGATGATGAAGTAGAAGTAGCCCTACAGAAACTGGTTTCCCTGCTGGAACCGTTGATGATTGTATTTATGGCTGTTATTATCGGGTTTATTGTTATTTCCATGGCGTTCCCGATGTTTGATATGCTGAAAACGGTACGATAAATTAAGGGAGTTCAAAGGAATGATTTATTATAAAAAATTATTACGAATGAATGGAAAAAAAATAATAAATATGGTATAACAATAGTGACAAGCTATGGGGGATAGTAAAACAAAATACCAGGATGAAAAAGAAGGAGAAAGCATATGTTTAAAAAAATGAAGAACAAAAAAGGCTTTACCCTGATTGAGTTGATTGTGGTTATTGCCATTCTTGGCATCTTGGCTTTGATTGCAGTTCCAAGACTGGGCGGGTTTACTGAAAGTGCCAGAATCAGGGCTGATGAAGCGACCGCAGCAACTGTTGCCAAAGCGGCAGAGATGCTCATTGCACGCGATAATATGACTACTATACCAGCTTCACTTTTAGCAGATTTATCGTCTGCTAAAAATAATCTACTTCCTGCTGGACTTACATTCAAATCAGAAAGATATGGTCCCGGTTCTATTCCTGTGTTTGGGGGAACGATACGTGATGGTATTACTGTAACAGGCGGTACTGGGATTACTGCGTATCCACCTGATGGAGGATCTGGCGGGTCGGTAGCATTACCGGTCACAACAATTTATGAAGCAGAAATCGGTACGAGAGGCGGAGGAATAAATACACAGACTTCTGCTGGTGCACTACCAGCCTCAGCTTCTCCCAACCTGGTTGGAAGTATGAACAGTAATGATTCATGGGTGCAGGTAAATAATGTTGATGGTGGCACGGGAGGGACTGCTACTCTTGTAGTAAGGTATGCTTTGGGTCAATCCTCAACTAGGACCGTAAGCCTTTATGTGAATGGAGTCGACGTAGAGCAATTAACATTTGCTACAACAGCGAATTACAATACATTTACGGACAAAAGTATTAGTATTCAATTAGTTTCAGGAACTGGCAATACCATAAGGTTGGAAAAGGATTCAGGAGACACAGGAAATGTAGATGTGGACAGGTTTACCGTAACAAAATAATGTCGCGCAATACCAAAACCATAATGAAGAGCCAACCATTTTCATTGGCTCTTCATTATGGTTAATTTTGAAGTTTTAATAATCTTGAAATACTGTATCCGGATCCAATGGATCATTTCTGTGAAATCAATCTGAACACCATTTTTAATCCTCTGGACTATTCGCAAATACTTGACTCGGATTTTAATAAGAGGCATTTGAACAACAGCGCCGCTTCTTGAAGTAATTCTTATGAAGGTTCTGAAGTACCTTAACTTCCGGAGGTGTTACATTGGCAGGCAAACGAATTGTATCTATCGATTTTGGAACAAGGTACATTCATATCACAGAAGGTTCTTATAAGAATGGCACTATATTGGTGAACAAGGCTTACCTTCTGGATGCACCAACAGGTATGTATGCTGATGGTAAAATTGAAGACAAGAAATCATTGTCTGATCTTCTGCATCATTCATTGAAAATACAGGATGTCAAAGCTAGCAATGTTGTCTTTACCATTCAGTGCGGAGCTGTCATTTCAAGGGATATAACACTTCCAATTATGAAAACAGAAGATTTGAAAAGTGCTGTGGTTTTTGAAATGGAGCAGTATCTGCCAGCACTTGTGAATGGGTACAGTCTTGAATTTTGCGTGACCAATGAAGTTGTTGAAAATAATACCAGAAAATACCGCATTCGTGTAGCAGCTATGCCAGAAGATATTGTTGTAGATTATCATGAACTTGCAAAGGATTTAAAGCTAAAACCAAACGCTTTAGACATTCATTCTAATGCCATATCCAAACTGTTTCCAGACAATGCTATTGTCAATGGTGAACCTATTAAGAATAAAAATATTGCCTTGATCGACTATGGCTACAAGAACATTTCCATTAGCATCATCTCAAATGGTGCTTTGGATTTTACACGGGTAATCGGTGTCGGAGGACGCGATTTGGACATGGTTGTTTCTTCTAACTTTGACATCTCACTGGAAGAAGCTGAACTCAAGAAAATGTGTGATATTGAATTGGACCAGCTTTCAAAAGACCCGAATTCACCAGAACTCTTTGAGAGTCATTACTTTGATGTTGCCACACAACAAATTTCTGAGATTCAGAAGGTGCTTCAATACTATGCAAACAGAAGTAGGAATGCAGCTATTGATAAAATCTATCTTTATGGTGGCGGTTCTAATATGAAAGGCCTTCCTGCCTTCATGAAAACGCAGTTAAATATTCAGGACATTGCACAAGTAAAACGGTTGGCCAATGTTGAATTTCAAAGAAACGAAGACGGCACTCACCTGGAATTCTGTTTAAATGCGATTGGTGCTATGGTTCGCTTGTAAACCAAACTCTGCGGTAGAGGAGTGTCATTGGATATGAGAGATTTCAATTTTTTCTCAACACTAGAAAATACAAAAAGGTCTTCGAAACGGAAGAAAAATGCATTTATTTTGTTACTGACCGCAGTAGTTGTTATTGTTGTTGCAAGCTATGTCATTACAGAAATTATGGCTTCATCCCTGACCAGTGAAATATACAGTAAGCAGGAATATCTGAACTCTGGAGAACGTGCCACACAAAAAAATGAAATACTGGATAAGAAACAGAAAATAGCCATTATGAACCAATACCTTTCAATAGTTGAAGCCAGCGAAGCAAAGGTAGGCAACACCTACACACTAACAAGTAGCTTTATTGACAGTATCGATGCGACAATACCAGCCGGCGTAACCTATACAAAAGTCGCGTATACGGCTTCCACATTTACAGCCCAATGTACGGCAGACAGCAAGGCGCTTGTTGCAGATGTTTACAGGAAATTCTACGACCTTGGTGCTTTTGATAATGTTTATATCTCTACCATTTCAAAGATCTCTGATGCACCATTGAAGTTTTCATTCAGCCTTCAATGCGACATTAAAGGAGGTACTGCGAAATGAAAATGACAGCAAGGGAAAAAATTATGGTCCTAACCTTATTGGTATTTGCATTTATTGCCTTGAGTTATTTTTATCTTTATAAACCGCAGATGGCAAAAATTTCGCAACTGGAGAACGAAAAAGCTGCGATTCTGGCCGTGATTCAGAGTTTAGATACGGAATTACAATCTGGCAGCAACCTTGAAAATGACGTCCTGGACATTACAACAAAAGTTGCAGAGAAGACAAAGCACTTTTTCCCGGAACAACTTCAGGATAAGTTAATCTTTCTATTTGATGATATTCTTGCCAAAACAGACACTGTATCGGATTCCTATACATTCAGCCCACTAATCCTGTCTCTGGCACCGGCATCTGCTGTGCCTGCGGTAAACCAATCAGCCGGCGCTGCAGCTATTTCTTCTGCAAGAGACCTGGCAGCACAGTATAATATGGTTACCGGTGGAATCGAACCCGTTGCAGCAGAAGTACCGTCTGAAACTGCAACAGGTAATGCGACCGATGCCGCTCAAGTGATGTATATGAATGTGAAACTGCAGATTTCAGGTAGTTACGATGGGGTGATTAACTTCATTAAGGAGTTAGAGAGCCTGAATAAAGCAATCCGTGTAAATGATTTGTCCATTACCAAAGATGAGGCAGGCATGGCAGCCGGTTCCATCTCGGTAGATTTTTATACGTTGCCGCTGATTGTTGATGAAGGGTGACTGTTTGTAATGTAGGTTAATTTTGTATCTCTTTTGGGTATAAATATAGCATGTATTATCAGTCGTTATTACGTTTTCATTGAAATGTAGGCTATATTGGGAGAATAATAAGTATAATAAAAATAGTTAATGATTCTACCGTAATGCGCGTCCAGATAAATTGTACCATACCAGCCGGTGAAAGTCCGGTCCCGGTAATCACCAAGGAGCCGGGTAGCGAATCCCGGTGCGCCATAGAGATATGGTGTACTATGCGGGAAGGAAAAGTACCTGTGTAAAAAGCAGGGCAAGCGAGTCTGCAGGCTGTAATAGCGTGAATTCTGCCGCATCGATAAGAATGCCCCCGGTTACGGGGAGCAAGAGGAAGCCGAGTCCGAATTACATGGACGAAGGCCGTGGAAGGTGGGGGGAACTTGGAGCACCACTGAAGAATCCTCCGGCTGGTCGCATACTGCGTCTGCTGCTCGCCCATGCAGCCAGGGTGTATAGGAAGCTGCATGTAGACAAGGTATGGTGGGAAACTGGAGAGACCCTAT
>JBBRWP010000120.1:0-9409 GCA_038249175.1 Acetivibrionales bacterium | reverse complement strand
GTATGATAGAATACTACTAAAGAAGCTATTCGAAACAATCTGGCCATGTGCCGGGTGCTTTTTATGAATGATTCTGGTGTAATGACTCCAATTTCGGTCTCGAAGGGGCTGAAATTGATTGCAAATTACCAATTTCAGGCCAATATCGCGGTCTACCAGTACAATGCGGCGCATTGTACTGCCGATAACGCCGCGATTTGTCATCAAATTGGGCTGGTCGCAAGCAAGCTTGCTGCTCGCCCAGGCAACCTGGATCATTTTCGAGTTATTACGGTAGAATCATGAATGCATCATATTTTCTACGGAGGTTCACATGACAAAAAGTGATACAATAACGGTCAACGAGCAACAGCACTTGCTGATTGGGGGCTGTGATGCCACAGTTTTGGCCCAAACATACGGCACCCCGTTGTATGTTATGGATGAAACACAGATACGCAAAAGTATACGGATGTACAAAAACGCCATGGAGAAATACTATGGGGCGGAAGGCATGGTGCTTTATGCCAGCAAAGCTTTTTGTACACTGGCCATGTGTCGTATTGCACAAAGCGAGGGCATTGGCCTGGACGTTGTTTCCGGCGGAGAATTGTATACGGCCATGCAGGCTGGATTTCCTATGGAAAAGGTATATTTTCATGGCAATAACAAGTCTGCCGAAGAGCTTGAAATGGCCCTTGAAAACGGCGTAAATCGTATTGTTGTCGACAACTTGGACGAGTTGCATCTCCTGGAGAAAATATCAAGGGAACGAAATCATACAATCAATGTTTCTGTCCGCATCAAACCAGGTGTGGATGCGCATACACATGACTTTGTGCGCACAGGCAGCATTGATTCAAAGTTTGGTGTTGCACTTGAAAACGGTGAAGCTTTCGATTTTGCTGAAAAAACGCTGCAAATGCCACACATTACGCTCACCGGTATCCATTGTCATATTGGTTCTCAGATATTTGATTTGGAACCTTTCCGCGTAACAGCTGAAGTAATGTTGGGCTTTATTGCTGATGTGAAGGAAAGACTGGGTATTGAAATTAAAGAGCTGAATTTGGGTGGAGGTTACGGCATCAAGTACACCGAAGAAGATGATCCTGTGGCATATGACCGCTATATAGAGATCATCGCAGAGACCGTGAACCGTTTTTGTTTGGAAAAGGGTATTCAAAGACCTTTTATGCTGATGGAGCCCGGAAGATCCATTGTAGCGCCTGCCGGGGTTACCTTGTATCGGATCGGACATGTAAAGCACATCCCGGGTGTCCGCAAGTATGTGGCAATTGATGGCGGCATGTTTGATAATCCGCGCTACGCCCTTTACGGATCAAAATATACCTTTTTATTGGCAAACCGCATGGACGCGCCGTTGGACGATGTGGTGACGGTAGCGGGTAAGTGTTGTGAGTCAGGTGACTTGCTTGGGAAGGACATCCCCTTCGCCCATACACAGTCCGGCGATTTAATGGCCGTTCTGGCAACCGGCGCATATAATTATTCGATGGCGTCCCATTATAACCGTAACACGAATCCGGCCGTTGTCCTCGTGAAAGAGGGCAGCCATCGCCTCATTGTGAAGCGGGAAACCTATGCAGATGTGATGATGAATGATATTCTGCCTGAAGACCTTTAGGTTAACAGCCCCATTGTGCAGAGAACGATGACACATCAACACACCACCAGCATTGTTAACATAATCACAAAAAACAGTGCTTTTTCTTGACACATGTCTTTGAAACCACTATGATGGTAGGGTGTTGCAGAATCGCAGCACCCTTTTTGTTGCATTCAATGGTTTAGTACATGGTTCATGGCCATATTGGTGACACAGGAAAAAGTGAAGAACAAATTTGTTCTTATCATAAGTACAAAAATAGAAATTATAGGAGGATGGCAGTTTGGCAAAACCAATTGTGGCAGTCGTCGGACGGCCGAATGTCGGTAAATCGACATTTTTTAATTATCTGGTTGGGAAAAGGGTTGCGATTATTGAAGATAGCCCGGGGGTTACACGCGACCGCATTTATGCAGAAGCAGAGTGGCGCGGTCGTTCGTTTATGATGATTGACACCGGGGGTATCGAGCCCCATTCGGATGATTATATTAAGCAACAGATGGTTCGCCAGGCACAAATTGCCATCGAAACGGCCGATGTTATCATATTTATGGTGGACATCCGGATCGGGTTAACGGCGGCAGACGAAGAAGTCTGTGTTTTGTTGCGCAAATCGGTCAAGCCGGTTGTATTGGCTGTGAACAAAGCGGATAGCATTGGCGCGGTGCCGGCAGAAGCGTATGAGTTTTATAATTTGGGTATGGGCGAAATCTACCCGGTATCCTCCATCCATGGTCTTGGTACAGGTGATCTCCTGGACGCTGTGTATGAGCATTTCCCAAAAGAAGATACCACTGTGAATGAAGACGATATGATCAAAGTGGCGGTTATCGGAAAACCGAATGCCGGAAAATCTTCACTCATTAACCATCTGCTCGGAGAAGAAAGGGTTATTGTCTCGGATATCCCCGGCACCACACGGGATGCCATTGATACTTATGTGACGCATAAGGAAAAAAACTATATGTTTATCGATACTGCCGGTATCCGTCGCAAAAGCAAGATTGATGAAAACATAGAACATTACAGTACCCTGCGGTCCTGGGCAGCCGTTGATCGTGCGGACGTCTGTGTCATTATGATTGATGCACAGGATGGTGTGACGGAACAGGACACAAAGATTGCCGGTTATGCACATGAGCAAGGTAAGGCATCCATCATTGTCGTGAACAAATGGGACCTGGTGGAAAAAGAAACCGGAACTATGGACAAGTACCGAAAAGAAGTGGTCACAAAACTGGAATTTATGAGTTATGCACCGGTTGCCTTTCTTTCAGCCAAAACCGGCAGCCGTGTGGAACGACTATATGAACTCATTGACTTTGTGAACGAACAGGCTTCGTTCAGAATCCAAACCGGTGTGCTCAACGATGTCTTGAATGATGCGGTTGCCATGGTGCAACCCCCTTCTGATAAAGGAAAGCGTCTGCGTATTTACTATATGACACAAACGGATGTCCGTCCGCCAAGTTTTGTGCTCTTTGTGAACAGCGCGGACCTGATGCATTATTCTTATGAACGGTACATCAAGAACAACCTGCGAACCAATTTTGGGTTTGAAGGAACGCCGCTGCGTTTCACCATCCGTGAAAAAGGGGGAAGCGAAAAATGATGGCGTTCCCTTTAATTGTCGCCATCCTGGCAGGTTATCTGCTTGGCAGCATCAACTCATCCATAATTGTTGGAAAGGTACTTCACGGTAAAGACGTCAGGGATTTAGGCAGTGGCAATGCCGGTGCGACCAATACCCTCAGAACACTGGGGAAGAAGGCAGCGGTGCTTGTTTTGATTGGCGATATTCTGAAGGGTGTGATTGCCTGCCTTCTGGGTCGTTTTCTTGTTGGACCGGGACCGGATGGTGTATATGCGGGTATGTATTTGGCTGGATTTGCAGCGGTTATCGGACACAACTGGCCTGTATACTTTGGTTTTCGCGGTGGGAAGGGCGTCCTCACATCAGCAGCGGTACTTCTGATGTTTGCACCCTATCCAGCTCTTTGCAGCCTGGCCTTGTTTTTTCTGGTGGTTGCCGTTTGGAAGACGGTTTCGCTAGGTTCCATGGCGGCGGCCGCCTCTTTTGTCCCTTTTTCGGCACTGTTTCGTGAACCGTGGCAACTTCTGCTTGTGGGTACCTGCATGGCAGTGCTGGTCATTGCACGTCACCATGCCAATATCAAACGATTGATGGCTGGTACGGAGTCTAAAATCACGGACAAGAAAAACTAGTGTCAAGTTGCATAAGTCTCCGATATTATAATCATGCTGTAATCATTGATACGTAAGACTTTTAGCTGAAAAAAATATATGCAATTTGACACTAGAACCTTATACCACTACAGCGTGAGTTTGAATAATTCATTTTTATGATCCTTTATTTATGCAGACTTACAACAAGTCAGAATCCTCAAAAATGATGCTAGACTTGGCGTAAATATCGAAGTCGCGCTGTTAATGATACAGACTTTCTTAAGTTGAGAACCTTATCTGGATTGGAGTTTATATGGCGAATATAACAATTATTGGAGCGGGTAGCTGGGGTAGCAGCCTGTCTGTAATGCTCTCACATCATAAGCATAAACTGACTGTATGGTCACTATTTCCTGAAGAAGTGCAGCAACTGATGCAATTCAGGGAACACAAAGATAAACTACCCGGGGTGCTTATTCCGAAATCGGTTCGGTTCACATCCAATTTACAGGAGGCGCTGGTTGGTGCAGAAATGGTTGTTTTTGTGGTGCCTTCTCAGGCTATGCGAAAAACAGCGCAATCCGTTGCACTCTATGTCCCCAAAGACGCTATTTTGGTTTGTTGTTCCAAAGGACTTGAAGAAGGAAGCGGTAAACGTTTATCTGAAGTGATTCAGGAAGAAATACCGGGACAGGCCATTGTTGGTCTATATGGACCCAGCCATGCCGAAGAAGTTGCTTTGGGTATTCCGACAACCGTGGTATCAGCAAGCAGCAGTCGTGTCGCAGCAGAAGCTGTACAAGATGCGTTTATGACACCAAACTTCCGTGTGTATACCAGCTCTGACCTGATTGGTGCGGAAATTGGTTCGGCGGTGAAGAATGTCATCGCCGTCTGTGCGGGCATCAGCGACGGCCTTGGCCATGGCGATAATTCAAAGGCCGCTTTGATGACCCGGGGTATGACAGAAATAGCCCGTCTGGGCGTTGCTCTGGGCGGAAATGCCAAGACGTTTTCCGGCTTAACGGGTATCGGTGATTTAATTGTCACGTGTACCAGCCGACACAGCCGAAACTGGAATGCCGGCTACCTCATTGGTAAAGGGGCTACAGTTGAAGCTGCACAAGACCAGGTGAAAATGGTCGTGGAAGGTATTTCAGCTACCAAAGCAGTCAAGGCACTGGCAGACCGCACAGGGGTTATGATGCCCATTTCACAAGAAGCTTATAAGATTCTTTTTGAGGGCAAGGATGCCAAAAAAGCCGTTTATGCACTGATGACAAGAAGTAAGAAACATGAAACCGAGGAACCCGGCTGGTAAAAAAACAGTAAAAAATAGTTACACGGGTTTTTTATGCAATTTTGAAGAAATCGAAAAAAGGACAGAATAAAAAAGGTATGGATTGTTAAAAATCCATGCCTTTTTCAAAAGAAACACTTTATATAGGGTTGTATTCTATGCAAAACCCTGATTTCAGCGAAAAAAGAACTGAAATCGCATCATTTTCGGATGATTGCACGGACACCATTGTTTGAAAAATGTCTTCGCGGTCACCATTGTTTTAAAAATGTCTACACTGTCACATTTTTTCCGACGATGAGCGGCCATTCTAAATCGCCCTGCAACTGTTTCCCGGCGGTTATGGTAACACCCTTGTCCAGAATGGCGTGCTTTAATGAAACACCTTCACCGACAATGGACCCCTGCATAACGATGCTGTCCTTGATGCTGGAGCCTTTCATAACCTTGACACCACGAAACAGCACGCTGTTTTCAACCACGCCTTCAATAATGCAGCCATCGGCCACAATACTGTTACGAACATCAGCTTCTTCGTTATACTTCGCCGGTGTTTCATCTTTGACTTTGGTGTAGATGCGTCGACGGTCCATCAGCAGTTCTGCCCGCACGCGTGGATTCAACAATTCCATATTCGATCGGTAAAACAGTTGTATCGTGCTCATCGGTCGCCAATACCCTTGGAATTGATAAGCTTGCATGTTCATACTGGATACATTCTTAATAAGGAGATCGTTGACGAATTCCGTGTATCCATGCGCTGCACAGTTTTGCAGCAATTCGATGAGCAGCGTTCGGCGAATGACATAAACCCCTATTGAACAAAGGCTCTTCTTTGGGTTTAAGGGCTTTTCCTGAAAATCGATGATGCGGTTATGTTCATCAATCTCAACCATACCCAGGAGTCGTTGTTCGCTCATTGAAAAATCAACCAGATCATGCACGGCAATTGTAATATCGGCACCGGATGTAATATGTGCATCAATCATCGGCTCATAGTCCATATTGTAAATGGCATAGCCCTGGGCAATGACAACATATTCTTCATCGCTTCTTTGTATAAAGGTCAGGTTGTTGTACATGGAATCTGCGGTGCCTTTATACCAACCGGTACCGATTTCTGAAAGGTAGGGCGGAAAAATAAACAAGCCCTCATTTTTTCTGTCCAGATCCCATTCCTTCCCGGAACCGAGATGATCCAACAGGGAACGGAAGTTGTACTGGGTAATGACACCCACATTGACGATGCCAGAATTTACAAAATTGGATAACACAAAATCGATGGCTCTGTACTTGCCGCCAAAAGGAACCGCAGCAATGGATCTTTCAGCAGAAAGTTCCTTGAGCCTGTTGTTTTTTCCACCCGTCAGGATAATACCCATGGCA
The DNA here is from genome assembly GCA_038249175.1 of Acetivibrionales bacterium. Taxonomy (GTDB): domain Bacteria; phylum Bacillota; class Clostridia; order DSM-8532; family DSM-8532; genus JAEWSN01. Next base: position 2,927 of record JBBRWP010000120.1, on the reverse strand, counting down.
TGACTCATTTTTCATTCCCTCCCCTCATGACATAACCGCCGGATGGAATGATGCAGTCTTTAAAATCTGACGGCGTTAATCCATTATCAATGACAACATTTTTTCCTATTTTTGTTTCACTGGGAACAATAGTGTTTGAACCGATGACTGTAATGAGGGATTCATAGACCTTCGGATTGTAGGTACTGGGGGCATACTCGCCCAGACCAATTGCAACCTGGTTGCCAATAACGGCATTTTCGCCGATGATGGCCGTATCCACTGTGGTTCCTTCCCCGATAAAGGTATCTGACATGATAATGCTGTCTTTGATAAAGGCACCTGGTTGAACCGTCACACCTGGAAATACGACAGAGTTTTTCACCGTGCCATAAATCATACAGCCCTCTGCAATAATCGACTGGTTCACCCTTGCATTGTCCCCGATATAGTGAGCCGGATAAACGGGATTGGGTGTATAAATTTTCCATAAAGGATCGAAAAGATTAAAATCCGGTACCCGTTCGGTTAAGTTCATGGTGGATTCCCAGTAGGCTTGTATGGTGCCGACATCGCGCCAGTAGCCTTCGAAACGGTAAGCCACCATTTTTTTACCGTCACCGAGCATGTTGGGGATAATATTCTTTCCGAAATCGTGCTCGGAGGTGGGTGAAATATGGTCTTGCTGTAAATAATTCTTGAGTGTTTGCCAGTTGAAAATATAAATACCCATGGAGGCAAGGTTGCTTTTCGGGTATGTCGGTTTTTCCTCAAAAGCCACAACACGGTCGTTTTCATCTACATCCATAATGCCATAGCGGTTGGCTTCTTCCATGGGAACCGTGATAACAGAAATCGTCGCTTCCGCTTCATTTCTTGTGTGGGTTGCCAGCATGAGAGAATAGTCCATTTTATAAATATGGTCGCCGGAGAGAATAATGACATAATCCGGATCCAGCTCATCCACATAATGGATGTTTTGACAGATTGCATCAGCCGTTCCTGTATACCATTCGCCCAACTTGCCGCGTGTAAAAGGTGCCAGAATACTGATGCCGCCATTCATGCGATCCAAATCCCATGGTTTCCCAATACCGATGTGGGAGTTTAGTTTCAGGGGCTGATATTGTGTCAAGACGCCCACGGTATCAATACCTGAATTGATGCAGTTGCTTAAGGTAAAGTCGATAATCCGATACTTGCCGCCATATAAAACGGCCGGCTTTGCAACGGTTTGTGTCAGTACACCCAAGCGGCTTCCCTGACCGCCGGCAAGCAGCAATGCAACGATTTGTTTGTGTGGCATACCCATTCCTCCTTTGTATTACTCTTATGTATAGTGCTTATATACCCTCTTTCCATCATCCTCTAATCACAAGAAAATGTAAAGAAGTAAAAAAGGTAGATGACATATTTTTCTTATCAGCGGGGTTAGCGTGCCTTGTGCTTTAAGAAAACACCCAAAAAGGTAACATTGGGGGGAATGGATACAGGGTTTGCTGCCTGGTTTGTGTGGGTATTCCTTATTCAAGCCAACTCCAGTTAATGCAAAATCTTAAAAAAAGCACCGTGACCGTAAATTTAAGACCTATGTTTTTCAGAGTATTCAGTCTATGCTGAGTATATAAATGATTTCAATTCAACAACTCTTCATTGAATTAAAAACAGCAGTAAATGTGTTGAAAACAGCCTGTTTCAGTTATAAAAATGGGATGTGCGCCATGTTTTGTGGCTGAAATGGAATTTTTTTCGAGTTGTTGCAGTGAAATCATAAATATTTTGTGAATATTTCATAACGTTGGGGGTACATAATGTCCAATATTAGACGAATTAAACATACTCCCGCTGCATTGCCAAGTAGCAGCAACTTCTTCAAAAGGCTCTATAAACAAAAAACCATGCACATCATAGCCCTGATGTTTGTTGCCTGGAGTATAATTTTCAACTATATTCCCATGAGTGGCATTTATATGGCTTTTTCTGATTACAAGGTCATAAAACCTATATTTGCCGCCCCTTTTGCGGGGTTGAAATATTTCCGCCAATTTCTAAATGATCCAAACGTTTGGGCTGCGCTGAAAAACACTTTGGGAATAAGCAGTCTGAATATTGTGTTTGGATTCCCCATACCCATCATTTTTGCCCTTCTTCTCAATGAACTGGTCAATGTGAAATTCAAAAGGGTCATTCAAACCATATCCTATCTTCCGCATTTTGTCTCATGGGTTATTCTTGGTGGTTTTCTCCTTAATTGGACTTCTGACACAGGTTTGATAAATGATATTCTCATGAAGCTTAACCTCGTTAGTGAACCCATTTTTCTACTGGGAGAACCTAAGTATTTTTGGGGAACGGCCGTTATTTCAGGAATATGGAAGGAAATGGGTTGGGGAGCTATCATCTATATTGCGGCTATTGCAGGGATTAATCCGGAATTATATGAAGCCGCTACCGTTGATGGGGCAGGGCGATTCCGCAAGATGTTCAACATTACCCTTCCCAGCATCATGGGTACAATATCAATATTGTTTATCTTTACTGTTTCAGGTTTGTTGAATTCCAATTTTGATCAGATTTTTGTTTTGAAGAATACACTGAATACTTCAACGAGTACGGTTTTGGATATTTACGTTTACAGAATGGGTATACAGTTGGGAAGATTTTCTTATGCAACAGCGGTTGGTTTTCTGAAATCAATTGTGGCACTTATCCTGCTTTTAATCACCAATAAGGTTTCGGATAAACTGACCGGTTCATCGTTTTTTTAGGAGGACAAAAGTGAAGAGGAAGCCAGGCGATTGGGCATTTGACACAATAAATATAGCTTTAATGGCGTTTATTTTCTTTATAACGCTTTACCCGTTTTGGTACATATTTGTTGTCTCATTCAACGAGGGAAGAGATGCTGCAAGAGGCGGCATATATTTCATACCACGCGTGTTTTCGCT
>JBBRWP010000119.1:0-9422 GCA_038249175.1 Acetivibrionales bacterium | reverse complement strand
TTCAAAAAAGGCCTTTCGTTGGTTATAACGCCAATCGAAGGGCCTTTTCTGATGCAGAAAGACTTGTTATTTCGTTTTTAAAATCAGACCATTTCATTTTATTGGAAATAATTACTGCCGCTATGGGTTATTTTTGACCGTATCTCGGCTGTGCCCGTAATCCGCTTCTGTAAGCATATGTTCAACTGCTACCTTAGTAAGGAGTGAAACCGAGAAACAAAGAAGCAGTATTGTTAACCGAATTCACTAGCACTTGGGGCACCGTTTCATTTTTGTGTCATAAAATTATTTTTTTTCGCCAAAATTCGACAATATCATTATGGTAAAATATGATTCATAGACCAATGTTTGTGAAAGAAGGTAGTGTCATGACGTTTGGTGAAGAAAAACTTCGGCTCATACAAGGTGCGCTGTTGCATGATATCGGAAAAGTCGCTTATCGTGCAGGAAAAACACAAAAACAGAACCATGCTTTTGCAGGATCGGATTGGTTGACAGATGTCATCAATCCACCTAACGTTCCACAGAAACTTCCAAATCCTCAAATCAAAGAACTGATAGAAATGGTTCGATTTCATCATGCGGCATACCTGCGAAACAGTTCCGTGTCAAAAGAGAATTTAGCGTGGCTTGTTTGTGAGGCGGATAATATTGCTGCCGGAACAGATCGCCGGGAGATTCCGCCGGAAGGCGAGGAAAGTAGTGCCGGTGGAAACACACAACGCTATGACAGGTCATTACCGCTGCAAAATGTGTTTAACCTTGTTCGACTATCCAAAGAGCAGAAAGATGGCTCGCAGGTTTTTCGTATGTCGAATGCGAAAACAGATGAAACCTCTTATAACCCACCAGTTTCCAAAGGCATCTCAATCAGTACGTCAGAATATGCTGCGATTTGGACGGGTATGGACCGGGATCTTCGTGGCGTTGACTACAGCAGTTCAGAGTATCTGCAATCGTTGTTCAGCCTTCTTGAAGGTTATCTTTCGTATATCCCTTCAAGCACTGACCAAACACAGGTTTCGGATATATCGCTTTTTGACCATTCTTCACTTACGGCTGCAATTGCTGCATGCTTGTACGATTATGCACAGGCGCACAATATAGCAGATTTGTCAAAATGGTGTGGTGAACAATACAAAGCCTTAAGAGACACAAACCTGTTTTTACTGGTTCATGCCGATTTGTCAGGGATACAAGATTTCATCTATACCATCAGCAGTAAAAAGGCATTAAAATCACTTAGGGGACGGTCTTTTTATCTTGAAGTATTACTCGAAAACATAGCTGACGATATTTTGCAAAATCTGTCACTGTCCCGTGCAAACTTAATTTATAGTGGCGGTGGCGGATTTTATATGCTGTTGCCGAATACTCAGCAGGCAATTGACGTGCTGGAGTCCGCGCGAAAAACATATAACAATTGGCTCTTTCAGAATTTTTCTATTGACTTGTATTTGGGTTTGGCATGGGAAGCAGCCAGTCCCAATCATTTTATGTACAAAGAAGGTTCAACGAAAGGAACAGCAACTGTTTTTCAGGCAGTTTCATCACAGCTATCCAAACAAAAAATGAGAAGATATTCCGGAGATTCGCTTGCGGCTGTATTCGAGCCCGTACGGCAGGAACATGGCACAAGGGAGTGTACTGTCTGCGGCACATCCAGCCAACTCGTTAATGCTGCGCAAACAGAATTTGGGATTGAAAACATATGCAAAAACTGTGCAGCACTAATCCGTCTTGGTGAAGCGTTGATTTATGAAAGCAAAGATGATGACGATACACAAGTCTTTATCGTTCATCAAAAAAACATAAAAATATCAGAATATCCTATGCAACTTCCCTCCCGGGAAGGAACATTGCATCTATCTTGCAGTACGGTAAAAAAAGCACGATCTGTTTTAAAAGATCAAAGTGAAGATATTGTGCGAATCTATTCAAAAAACACCATTATTAATGGGTTGACTGGGGCAACCCGTTTGCGGATTGGCGACTACAACCATTGTCATGCTACTGAAGGCTTTGGTGCTGTAGAATTTGAAGATTTTGTGAAGAACAGCAATGGCATAGAACGAATTGCCGTACTGCGTGCTGATGTCGACAATCTTGGCAATCTGTTTTCAGGCGGATTTCGAAAGGACTTGAATGAAAATGGCAAGTATGAAACTTTGGGAAGGTATGCCAGTATTTCACGGAGCCTATCAAAATTCTTCAAAACGCAGATTAACCGCGTTGCAGAGCAAAATGGGAAAAGAGATCTTGTTATTGTCTATTCCGGCGGGGATGATGTTTTTGCTGTTGGAGCTTGGGATCAGGTGATTCACTTTGCACAAGACCTTCACAGTGCTTTTTCTGAATATACAGACAATAAACTGACTTTTTCAGCAGGGATTGGCTTCTATAAGCATCATTTTCCAATTTACCGTATGGCGGAATTGACAGCAGAATTAGAGCATCAAGCCAAAAGTTTTCGTCCAGGCAAAGATGGCATTGCGTTGTTTGGAACCACTACGCGTGATGGTGAAGAGGCTTGTGACCATGTCTATGATTGGGATGTTTTTAAAAACGGTGTTCAAAAAAAGGAGTCCTATCTGCTTGATTGGATGAATGCCGTTGATTCTGATGATAACAGTAAAGCAGGCCATTCCTTCTTATATAAAATACTTGCGCTGATATCCAGTGAGGTTGCCGAAGAGCAATCCATTAATATTGCCAGGCTGGCCTATTTGGTAGCAAGAAAAGAACCGGGTGAACACGCTTCAAAAGAAAGAAAAGAGAAGTACAACGAATTGCGCACATTATTATACTCATGGGCTACGGATTCACAGGAAAGAAAACAATTAAGAACAGCGATACAACTGGCAGTTTATGCAACCCGAGTGAAAGGAGAATGATGGTATGAGTGAACGTTATCAAAAACGAGAAAACGCACCGACACAAGCACCACAAGGAACCCCATCCATCGATGGGAAAACGTCGTATGACCCTGTGGAGGTAGGGAAGGCGCTGGTCGACCGTATGGTGGAAGCTGTGAATACAGGTTCTAGAAAGAAATTCACAACATCACAGTTAAGAAAAGTGCTTTCTACAGCGGTTGTGGTGAACAACCGGCTCCTCCGCGAAGCGGGGCAAAGCGATAAAATCCCAGCTGAGTTGATCGATGAAATACAATACATGCGCTTAAAGCTGGTCTACCAGATGGGAAGAGAAGAAGGGTTGAAATTCTGGTTAACAAATCAGGGGATTGATATGGCTGCAGTGATACAGAATATTCATAGTGACAAAAGTGCATTTTTCCGTTTCTATCGCTTGCTTGAGTCGATTATTGCTTATCATAAATACCATGAAGCCACGCTGAAATAGAGAAAGGGGTTACGAATATGGCTGAGCAGAAAATGTCTTTGGTTATCGATAAATTGCAGATTCAAGCAAAGCTTGTGCTAAAATCAGGTTTGCATATTGGAACATCTGGAGATTTCTCTCCAATTGGTGCGGTGGATAGCATCGTAGTACGGGATCCTGTTACAAGACAACCTGTAATCCCCGGAAGTTCCGTGAAGGGCAAATTGAGATCTTTATTGGCCGCAGATGCAGACATTGCTGGTGGCAGTAATGCTTGGCTTCCACGCATTGACGATGAAGATATCAAAATAAAGCGTTTATTTGGAACTGGTGGCAGTGACAAAGAAGGCATTATCCGTTCCAGATTGCAGTTCTTTGATCTCTTTTTAACGAAAGAGAGCGTTGAGGAGTTACATAATGCAGATACTGATCTGTACTTAACTGAAGTGAAGTTTGAGAATGCAATTAGCAGAACCACATCTGTTGCAAACCCCAGACAACTAGAACGGGTCCCGGCCGGTGCAGTGTATGACTTTCGGGTGAATTATACCGTGGAATCTCTAGATGAATTGCTTCAGGATATGCAGACTTTGGCAAAAGGTCTTTTGCTATTAAGCAATGATTATTTGGGCAAAGGCGGTTCCAGAGGAAATGGCCGTGTATCTTTTTCGGGGTTCACCGTGGACGCTGTTTTGAACAAATTGGATACAGATGCCCTAATCAAAGCAAGGGAGGCGTTGCAAGATGTCAGTTTCTGATATCACTTGTATTTTTCGCCTGGAGTTTGAAACCCCTGTTCGTTTCGGGGATGGAAAAGGTGCTTCCGGGCTGGATACATGCCAGATGACTGCGCCGTCGGACGTATTGTTTTCTGCTCTGTGTCAGGAAACGCTTCTGATTGAGGGCCAGGAACAATTAACATCCTTCGTGCAAAAAGCACAGGAGGGAGACATCATGTTTTCTTCCTTGCTGCCATGGTTACAAGAAGAGGGTCAGAAAAATCAATACCATTATTTTTTACCTAAACCGCTGGTAAGTGGTGGTGAAAAACGTGATGGAAATTCACGGATGAAGAAGCAATTGAAAAAATTGCATTATATTGCAGCGATGCAAATGCGTGATTATTTATCTTTCATCGAAACGGGGAAGGGAGACGTATCCTCGTTTCAGTATGCCTTCGGCGAAGAGATTGTCTATGACCGGGTGAACCTAAGAACTGGAGACCAACCCCTGCCTTATCGAGTTTCAGCATGGCGCTTTTTTCAAGAAGCGGACAAGAAAGACGCTGCACTATTTTCCTCCAAAACAAGCATGAAAAGCAAGAGAACGATACAAACAGGCTTATATTTTATTGTTTCTGCAAAAAACAATGTAGAGATGGATTTTATTGAAGCGATAGCGACCAGTCTTGGGCAAGGGGGCATTGGTGGCAAAGTTTCTTCCGGACTTGGCAAGTTTGTGGTCTGGCGGGAAGAGATGGATGCAGACCCCTCTGCACGCGCAATACTGGACATGATGATGAACACAAAAGCAACCAAACAAATGACACTGGGTTTGGTCAGTCCCAATGGTGATAAGGACATGACGTGTTTGGCAGCAGATGACGCACGCTACCTTCTTATAAAAAGGAATGGTTTTGTGCAGTCGGCAAACTATGTGGATGAGAAGAACCACGCATTGAAAAGAAAGAGTTGTGTCATGATACGGGAGGGTTCCTGTTTCACTGAAAGACTGAATGGCAGCGTGTTGGACCTTTCTTATGACAACCGGCATCCGGTTTATCGGTTGGGAAAGGCATTGCAGGTGGGAATTTAATGAGCAATAAAGAAACTTATACCATGAAACTGGATGTTTTGACGCCAACACATATTGGTTGTGATGAGAAACTGCAAAAAGTAGATTTATTTGTTGGTAATGATAAAATAGCCATTTTAGACGGTCACCAATGGACAAGGTTATTGCGGCAGTATAACCTGTTGGAAACCTATCTTGAAGAGGCCAGCCGGGCAGGTAAAGAGTTGAATAACTGGGCGTGGCTGCAAGAAAAAAATCGTGCTTTAGACTTATGGTCTATGAAGGAACCACCGTTTCAGGCTTTAATGCCGAAACCCGGAGATATGAGAGAGGCGAACGACATTGCACGCTTTGTGCACGATGTGCATCAGAAACCCTATATTCCGGGAAGCTCTCTTAAGGGAGTTTTCCGTTCTGCGGTGCTTGCGGCAACCATACAAAAAGAAGAGAATGCTGCGCATAAAGAGCGAATATGGAATGAAATTGATGCCGATATTGGAAATCCCTACGCAAGAAAAGCAACCGGGGATAAAGTACAAGAAAAGTTACTGCAAGTTTTCCGTACACCTCAAAATGGGAATGGAAAGGATTATGACAGGATGCTGGCCGATCCTTTTCGTGGTTTGTCTGTTTCAGATACGGCTGCTTTTGGCAATGATGCAACCATGCTCAGTAGGAAACTGGACCTTACATTACCCGTGGGGAGAAACGGAATAGAGAAAGCCTTGCCTATATGGCGCGAGTGCATTCGACCCGAACAAAGCACAACATTTCAATTAACGCTGGATTACGGATGGTTTCGGCATGTGAGATTGGATATTCACTCATTGCAAGACTTTTTGAGTATGCTGGATGTGTATCGCAGTATACAAGTGGAATATTTTGAAAGTATTGCACTGCGAGAAGTGAAAAAGAGTCGAAGCAATTATCAAGCAGCACAAAAACCGCAAGATGCCAAGACCGTACTGTTGGGTGGCGGCATTGGCTTCCATACAAAGAGTTTACTTTATGCTATAGCGCCAGACCCTGACAGTGCTAGAATTCTGGTGTCAAAACTTTTGGCAAAACAGACACCGCCAAATCATAAGCATGGACCTGATAAAGATGCAGTTGTTTCACCAAGGACACTCAAATGCGCCAAAGTAGAGGGCTTTACAAGCAAGTTCACAAAAGTTGAAGGCTTATACCGTATGGGGATGTGTGCGATAAGCGAGGTGAAGTAAGGTGCTGTTGCGGGTTGAAATACCATTTACAACAGAAAACAACATACAGCCGGTGGTTCACTGGGGCTCTATTCTTCATGGCGCCTTAATGGAGATGTTGCCAGATATACTGGCGGCAAAGCTTCATATTTCCGGGGTTAAGCCGTTTAGCCAGCATTTGCGACTAGATGCAGAGGCTAAGCATTATTGGGTTTTATCAGCTTTGAATGAAGAAATGGCAACTGTTTTTGAAACAGTATTGTTAAACAAATTACCCTGTTCGGTATATTTGAAACAGAAGGGGTTTTCAATACAGTTGGGGCAGCCAAAAGTGGTAGAAAAGAGCACGTACAAGGAACTTGCAGATAGGGCATTTGGTACAGGCACCTTAGAAAGAAGACACACCTTTGTTTTTGGCACACCGACGACATTTAAAACAGCTGGTTCGCATGTCTTGTTCCCAACAACAGATTTAATGGTACAGAGCTTGATGCAACGTTGGGATGCTTTTTCTGACCAGTTAACACTTTCGGACGGAGAAGTGCGTGAACACCTCGGAGAACACATATCTATTCAGGAGTACCGCTTGAAAACAGCATATTATGGGTTGGAAGGAACAAGGGTGAAGGGCTTTGTTGGTGACTTGAACCTTTATGTTCAAGGACCGGAAGCCTTATGTAGAATTGCTGATCTATTGCTGCGCTTTGCCTGTTATTCTGGGATTGGTATAAAAACGGCATTGGGAATGGGAGGTTGCTTTTGTGGGTAAAAGGGTGTTGTTTTCCCCGGTTGGCACAACCGATCCGGCTAGAGGTGGCTATGAAGGGCCATTGTTGCACATTTTGCGATACAACCAGCCTATTGAAACGATATACCTTTACCTTACCAAGGAAATGAAAGAAAGAGAAGAAAGTGGATTTCTATACTCAAAGGCAATACAAAGACATGCAGATCTATTGGGTTATCTGCAACCTGGTATTGTATACATGGATAGTAATAGTGATGACCCAAGCAACTTCGACGCTTTTATTGTAGACTACCAAAATGCCATGATGAAAATTGCATCTGAAAATCCGGCATCAGAAATACTGGTGAATATCAGTTCAGGAACGCCACAAATGATAGCCACTGCTTGTTTACTTATATCATCAGGATATAAACGACAAAAATATATTGGCGTGCAGGTACAAAATCCAGAAAAAACGACCGGTGAAAAAATGGAATTTATGAAGCCGGAAGAGGCAATTGATGTTGCTCAACTATACGACAACATAGAAAGCTCATCGAATCGCTGTGTCTATCCTACAATTCAAGTATTTCAGCAGGTGCAGTTAAATGAGCAACTCAAAAGCGCTATTGTAAATTATGATTATAATGCCGCAATGGAATTGCTTTCGAATCCTTTGCAATGCTTTTCTGAAGAAGTGATACGATGGATAAAAGATATGAACGCACGCGTTAAATTTGATAGAGATGCAATTAGAACCTTTTTACTAAAAGAAGACACAGATAAATTGGATCCTTACCCGGTGGTGCATGGTATACCAGGCAAAATGCATGATTTTTATCTAACAATGGCTGTGAAAAAAGAGAGAAATGAGCTGGGCGATTATTTACTGCGGATTTCACCATTGATGACAGAACTGGCTCTATATCATATAATAACGAACCTAAAATATCCGCTGGGGGATCTGATAACGATTTCTCAAGATGTGAGAAGGTTTGACCGGGCACGATTCACGTATAAACACTCGGCTTTATTGGATTCTTTGGATACAGCGTATGGCGGCAAAGGAAGTTTTAGAAGTGGTCCAGTGACATTGGATAATTTACTAAAAATTATGGAATTTTTACTGATAAAGGATGCTACTGTTCATGAAGATTTATTGTCTGCCATGAGTCATGTTCGTAATGCTGAGAGCAATTGTCGAAATAATGTAGCCCACCAGATGGTTCATGTTTCAGAAGCATGGATAAAAAGTGAAACCGGCAGGTCTTTTAATGATTTGCATGGTGAAGTGCAAAAAGTTATGCGCCTGGTTTTGAGAACGCAATTAAAAAAAGATTGGAAAAAGACCCATGTTGTTGTGAAGGATCATATTCTTGCCCTGTTAAGTTAATCAATAGTAGGTCTATTATCTTGATGAGAATTCGGGATGAACCTTTATACAATATACAATCTGCTTTTATGGGTGCGTGATGGAGTATCGTGGTAAGGAGAGGATTCTTTGGTTACATGGTGGCAGAAAATATGCGACGATTCTTATGTGGAATCGAACTACAAAGGCAGAAAACGTCTCGTCCTCGTAACTTATGATGTTACGGACAACAAAAGACGGAATAAGCTCTTTAAAGCTTTGAAAGGGTTTGGAATACCGGTACAAAAATCTGTTTTCGAATGTATGCTAGACGATGAAGCCTATACGAAATTGATTCGCAAGGCCCCACATTTCATTAATACCGGAGTGGATTCCCTGCGTATTTATCGACTTAGTAAAAGGTCAGATACGTTGAATTGGGGGACTGTAGGTGCTCATATTTCAGAAGAAGAGGAGGAAGATTTTTGGGTTCTTTGATAGCTAAACATGTCTGTTTGTGTAGATGTACGCCGATAGTTACTATAAGCACCTTTCGGGTGCCAAATATTGAAAAAAATACATCACCAACCCTAAAACATTTTGAACGCCGTATTACGCCTGAAAACCCGCTCTGTCAGCAGGACGGATGAGTACCTGTTCATTCCTTATTGCCCCGGAAGGGGACGGAAACCCGTAAAAAAAAGTGTTCATAGTGGCCTTTCTGATAGTTCATTCCTTATTGCCCCGGAAGGGGACGGAAACGTATTTAGCAGAGTGATTGAACCGTCGGGGTTGGTTGTGGTTCATTCCTTATTGCCCCGGAAGGGGACGGAAACCGTTGTATCCTGCAAGAGTAGCAACCAAGAACTTATTAGTTCATTCCTTATTGCCCCGGAAGGGGACGGAAACGTGCATCCAAGAACATTGTCAGTGCTGATACAGATGCTGCACATACTGGTACGCCGTCATGCTCCAAAATTTCTCTTACTGGCCATGTATTTCCGTA
>JBBRWP010000118.1:0-9579 GCA_038249175.1 Acetivibrionales bacterium | reverse complement strand
GAGATAATAGAGATAATTCAAATAATGTGTAGAATCAGAAGAAGGAATGCACACTTGAATAAAGAACGACTATGCAAAGATGTAGAATCCCCATTTTGCAAGTTTCGTATAATGAACTTGCAAAACGAGAAAGAGAATTTTGCAAAGTGCTTGACTGAGCATAAACTTTTATGGTATACTAACGACAGATTCGAGGTGGGGACATGACGAAAGGCCAAGTTGAAGCTAAAATCAGCGAAACGGTCAGCAAATTTGAAATCGAGTACATGGGCAGGGGTCCGAAACAAATCCGCACGCTGATTCTTCAGGATCTTATCATCATCAGGCTCAAGGGCTTCCTCAGCCAATCGGAACAGAAATTGGCGGAGAATGGTCAAGGAGTGGAGTTGCTGAAGAAGGTTCGGATGATGCTGTTTGAAAATTCCCGCAGCTATCTGGTCGCCTTGCTTCGAGAGATTGTGGACGTGGATGTCGTAAGCACGCATTCCGATGTCAGCACAAAAACTGGCGAAAAAATAATAGTCATCACCGTTGCGGAGAATCTGGAAGATAGGTTCGAATAAGTGCCACGGTTTGTTGCAGTCTGGCAGCATAACGAAATAATACAAGATTGGAAGACCATCACGTAGCGTTGTTGCAACGAGACGAAGTGTAAGCCAATATTCACATTCCGAAAGGAATATGAATATTGGCTTTTTTGTTACCGGCAAGGGGGGTACAGAGCGGGAAATGAGTGAAATGTTGTGTGGTTATCAAAAAAAGATCAAATAGTGATAGAAATTAATGAAATAAAGGAAAAAATGGAGGAAAGCGCATGAACAAGCTCACATCCAGATTTGTGTTGCCGAAGGACCTGGCGGAACTCATTGAAAATGGAATGAAAATCACCATACCGGAAACACGTGCTGAGTTGCTCGAATATGCGATGGGAGGACCGAAGAGCACCCTGTACGAAGTGGCATACGATGTTCCCGGAAAGGGTAGAGTGGTGGAGGCCACCGTTGCCAGATGTAAAAACGGTGCGGTTGTGAACTATACCGACATCTACATGCGGCGCCGTGATCCGGACTGTATGGTGATCGCCGACAAAGGCGAATCGGACAAGCAGCGGTATAAAAGCCGGTATGGAGAAGATTTTGATGCGCTCAGAGCGCTGACCTTCGAGTGGCTGGCAACCCAGGACCTGCTTCTGATGCCGTTCATGGCGGGCGGTGATGTACTTGGTTATCCTGCACTGCTGGTGGCGCCGGATAATGCGGGCTTCTTCGCCGGCGGCCTTGCCGACCTTCAGGGTTTCATACCCGCCAGCCAGATTCCTGCAGGATTCAAACCCAAAGCTGTCATCTACCTGGCACCAACGTTCCGGCACACCCATTTTCATGGGAAACAGATGGTGGTGCACAACCGTCTTGACGACATGTACGAGTTGTTCTCCTACAACCTGTATCCCGGACCGAGTGCCAAGAAGGGTGTGTATGGTGTCCTGATTAAAGTTGGCGAGGATGAAGGCTGGATCACCGCCCACGGTTCGACCGTGAAAATTACAACCCCGTACGACAATTCCGTCACCATCATGCATGAAGGTGCCAGTGGCGGCGGCAAGAGTGAGATGATAGAGGAAATACACCGGGAGATGGACGGGCGGATTCTGCTGTCGCGTAACGTCGTCACAGGTGACAAGCTGCATATCGAAATCTCGGAAACCTGCGAACTGAGACCCATCACCGACGATATGGCACTATGCCATCCGGAACTCCAGAACGGGAGCAAAAAGCTGGTTGTCACCGATGCGGAGCAAGGGTGGTTCCTCCGCACGAACCATATCAAGAATTACAATACCGATCCGTTTTTGGAAAGAATGTGCATTCATCCGCCGGAGCCGCTGATTTTCATTAACTATGACACTGTTCCAGGTTCCACATGCCTGTTGTGGGAACATATCATGGATGCACCCGGCAAGCCGTGTCCGAATCCCCGGGTCATTATGCCCAGACGGTTTGTTCACAACATCATAAACCAGCCAGAAGAAGTGGATATTCGCAGCTTCGGTGTCCGCACCCCTCCGTGTACCAGTGAACACCCAACCTATGGCATCCTTGGTCTATTCCATATTCTCCCTCCGGCACTGGCCTGGCTGTGGCGGCTTGTTGCTCCTAGAGGACACGATAATCCAAGCATCACAGACACCGAGGGTATGAGCAGCGAGGGCGTCGGCTCCTACTGGCCGTTTGCGACCGGCAAGCAGGTCGCCCAGGCCAATCTGTTACTCAAGCAGATTCTCGACACGCCCAATACGCGGTATATTTTGGTCCCAAACCAGCACATCGGCGCGTACAAGGTGGGATTCATGCCGCAGTGGATTGCCAGGGAATACCTTGCGCGTCGCGGTGGCGCCAAGTTCAACGCGGATCAGCTCATAACGTCCAAGTGCGCGCTGCTCGGTTATTCGCTTACCGGAGTCAAGGTTGAGGGAACTGTGCTTCCTCGGGAACTCCTGGAAGTCAACAGGCAACCAGAGGTCGGAGAGGCGGGCTTCCTGACCGGTGCCATGGTGTTGTCGAACTTCTTCAAAAATGAACTGTCGAAATTTGACACGCCCGGCATGGATCCGCTTGGCAAGCAAATCATTGCCTGCTGTATGGCGGACGGAATGGTTGAGGATTACGTGAACCTGATACCCATCCGGATGTAGATGGAGGAAAATGATATGACGAAAACGCTGGACGGATTGGATTCATTTCTGTCCATTGTCCAAATGCCGGCCGGGGTTCCTGTTGCAACGGTTCCCATCGACGGAGCTGCTGCGGCAGGCATGCTAGCCGCAAAAATCCTGGGTGTTGGTAATCCGGAGATGCAGAAGAAACTCTCAGGCCATGTGCAAAGCGCTTTAGAATCCGAGGCGGTGCGGCATTGGCTTGATACGATCGTCGATCGCCATTCGGAAAACCATATTTCGTGAACGGAGCTCATTTTGATTTACCACCGTCAAATCTTCCGTCATCAAATCTGAAAATGGCAAAATTTCATCACTTTTTGTGCCTGAGCGAAGCGCAAGGAATGTTTATAAATCTGAAAATGCAAAGCATTTTCAGTAAGTTTTGTACCAACACGAAGAGAGTGGCATAGGTATAAATCCGAAAATGTGCAGCATTTTCAGCAAGTTTTGTGCAAACTCGAAGAGGAAGTATGGGGTATAAATCTGATCATCTCCTTGTTGGATTTGCAGAAATGGATGGAGAAAAGCCGAAAGGCAAGGAAGGACTGTTGACGGTTCTGTTTGTGAGGGGAGAATGGATTTGAGGCACAGAGAGGTACATGAACGTCAGATAGAGGAAGAGTTGATTGCCTATGCGCCGAAACGGTGGAAACCCAATCTTCCCTTTCGGGACTACCAGATAGGCGCTGAGGATTTGATTCCGGCTTTGGCGGGATTCATCGGAAAAACAGCGCTTGTTGCCGCTTTCGCCATGGCTTGGGCTGTCGGTCTCGGGATCAAGGATGCCTCGTTTGTCGTGGAAAATGTACGACTTGAGTTGTTTGTCGGGGGTGTCTTCACCTTGTTGTTCTCGGCATTTCTTAATCCGTCCGCTTGTCCGCCGGGGACATTGGCACTGCTGATTCCTCTTGTTCCATTGATGGCTTCAGCGGGAGTGCACCCGCTTCCATTTGCCATTCTCATCAGTGTGGCTGGTTTTGTTTTTGCTCGCAGTGGTTTTTTTCTTGAGATTGTCAGGCTCAACGGAGCAGGGACCAAGGCTGGCTTACTTCTTCTGTTCGGCCTGATGGGTGTCACGGATTCCCTGCGCAACCTTCGGCTATGGGCGGACGGACATCCCCGAGGAATGCTCTATGTGCTTGTTCTTTCGGGCATTCTGACTTATTTGCTGCTGCTACGCCTTCGTGCCAGATGGTTTGTCATTCCAGCTTGTGCAGGACTTGCTCTGGTCATCTCAGCCCTTTATGGCATATACCCTGATTTTACGGCTGGACTGGGGCTTCCGGTTCTGAATCCAGCCCGGTGGTGGAATGAGAAGTGGGGGATTGGATTTGGTCTGTCGATGGAAAATTTCCTGACGTCAGTTCCCTTTGCTGTTCTGGTGATGACCATGTGGCCGGTTGACGCTTTGGCCATAAAAGCGATGCAGGAAGCACACTATCCGCCCAAGACGGAGCGTGCGTATATGGACATCAATGCCAGCTTCCTAGTCATTGTGCTGCACAATCTGACCAGTGCTGTTCTTGGTGGAGCGCAGACGGCGGCAGTGTGGCGCAGTTTCATGATTCCGCTGGCAATAATGAAGCGTCCCATGGCAGGCAGCGCACTTTTCCTGGGTTTATTCGGAATTGTGTTTGGACTGTTTGGATTTATGATTGATCTCGGGACCTTCCCTCCTTTGGTTTGGCTGGTGCTGCTGTTGGGTGTGTTTGTGCCGATGCTGGAAACCGGGTTGACACAGATCAAGAGTGAAGAAGTGGTGCAAACTGCCCTGACTTGCATTATTGTCGGCCTTGCGATTCATCCTGTCATGGGATGGAGTCTGGCAATGCTGACAGAAAACCTGGGCGTATACAAAAAGAAAGGCAAGCGTGTAGTTCTGAGCAGAAAGGACAAGAGTATCTCGTTGATACTATTCGTATTGGCAGTATTTTCATATTTGTCTATGAAGTGATTTGGAGGAGTTAGTGATGAGGATCTTAATGCTGGGTGCACCGGGAGTAGGAAAAGGGAGTCAGGCCATACAGATATCGAAAGCCTTGAATATCCCGCATGTTTCCACGGGAGACATTTTCCGCGAACATATCGCAAAACAGACACAAACTGGATTGATGGTTAAGGAGTTCTTGAACAAGGGTATGCTGGTTCCCGATGAGCTGACAGTTCGGATTGTAACAGAAAGACTCGCATGGAATGACTGTCAGAACGGTTTTATTCTGGATGGCTTTCCGCGCACTGTCAATCAGGCGTCCAGTCTGGACGATTTGTTAGGAAAAATGAATGCGAAGCTTGACATTGTCATCAATTTGGTTCTGGACGATGCGAACATTGTCACAAGGATCTCCGGCAGATGTGTCTGCTCAAAGTGTGGTGAGGTATATCATCTGGAAGTCAAGCCTCCTCAACAGGAGGGTCGATGCGACAGCTGCGAGGGATTCCTGTATCAACGTGAGGACGATACGGTGGAGACTGTGATGAACAGGATTCGCATTTACCATCACCAGACAAAACCGGTGATTGATTATTATACTGGCAACACGCACATGGTGCAGGTGGAAAGCTGTCAGGACATCTGCGATACGACGGCGGGTGTCTTTGTGGCTCTGCAAGTACTTTGAATTGTCCACTGGCTACTGGCTGTGTGTGCAGAACCGGTTCGACAGGGAAGTGACAAGACGGAAGATTTATACACAGCTTAATGAGATTGTACCGTTGCATCGCGCCATGGGAGGGTTCTGTTTCTAAATGTCTCTGGCAACAAAAGAGCAACAAAAAGTTTGCGAGCCCTGATAATATGGAGAATGTGAATACCATGTACCACATCATCCAAACAAAATAGTTTAAGACACAAGTTGCTTTCACTCAAAAAACCTTTGTTATTTTAACAGAGGTTTTTTTGTATCTAGCTTTAGAATGCTGTAGCAATCATATTTCTGCCATATTCTCATGGCATACTGTAAATATCAAACGGCAACGGAGGTAAAAATATGTTTTTAATTTTGTTAGTGCCATTGGGAATTGTAGCATACTTTTTGTTTTTCAATAAAAACGCCAATAGAATACAATTACCCTATAGCAAAAGTGCAGAGGAAATTTTAAATGAACGCTATGCAAATGACGAAATAGACGAAGAAACGTACAAAATAATGAAAGCAAGAATAAAGGATTAAGGGGGAAATGAAAATGATGTTTAACAGAGGAACTTTTCAGGGCATGAATTTTGGACAAGGATGTGGGTTAGGTGGATGGGGTTGGTTAATAGGATTAGGCGCAGTACTTTTAATCATTGCCGTTACGTATTTGATAGTTCAGAGGAATAGGAGATCAGTGACAACAAACAGCAGTGCACTTGAGTTACTCAAGATGAAGTTTGTTCAAGGTGAAATTACTCAGGAAGAATACGAAAAACGCAAAAACGTATTGGAAAGCAAATAGGTATCAATGATGAAAAAAATTAATGGTTACCGTTCTCGTTGTCGCTTCTCTGATGATAACAGCAGACATTGTTGGAAGCTCATATTATCATAACAACGATCAGACGCCTTATGAAAACGATAACAATGGTTACTTCCATAGAGGAATGATGTATGATGTTAGGGAAGAAAACCAAGGTAAGGTGCTTGAGATGTGCATGAGTTTTACGGTTATTATACGTTCCACTTGGAAAAAGATAGTATGACAGCTGGAATGCTTAGCGTCAACGGTTTGACAGGCGAAGTTTGCTATCATGATTGGCATGGAACGCTTGATCATGTAATCGAAGGAAGCTAAAACATGGTAATGTTATTGAGGTGGATTCATGAAATATAATATTCTTGTTGTGGAAGATCATAGCGATATCAGCAGCATCGTATCAAAGTATTTAGATAGCGAAGGGTATGATAACTTTGTTGCCAAAGATGGCTTTGAAGCACTTGAATATTTTAATAGTCATGAATGCCACCTCGTCATATTAGACATCATGATGCCGGGCATCAATGGATTTGAAGTGCTTTTGGAAATTCGAAAAACATCAGACATACCCGTCATAATGCTCACAGCAAAAACAGAAGAAATTGACCGTCTGCACGGATTTGACACGGGTGCTGACGATTATGTGGTGAAACCTTTTAGTGTTAAGGAATTAATGAAGCGTGTCAAAGCGATGCTCAAAAGGACTTACCACGAAGCTGATGAGATTATTTACAGCTATAAGGACTTGAGATTGCACACGAAGAGCATGAAATTATATAAAGAGGATAAAGATGTTGAATTGACAGCTGTCGAGTTCAATCTTCTTTTTACGTTGTTTAAAAATAAAGGCCAAGTGCTTTCAAGAGAACAGCTGATCGATTTGTCTTTTGGCACAAATTATGAGGGATATGATAGAAATATCGATAGCTATATTAAGCGTATAAGACAAAAAATAGAAGATGATCCGAAAAATCCGGAGTTATTGGTTATGAAGTATGGAGCAGGGTATGTTTTTGGAGGCAATGAATAATGACAATACGAAAATTATGGCTGCTGGTGCTCATTCTTATGGCCGTTATTGCCGTTAGTATCAATGCTTTCATCTTAAGCGCTCTCACGGATAGGTATTTCACCGATTACAGGGCGGAAGACTACCAAAATCATTTCGATGAAATATTAGACTACAGCACATCCGCTTTGCAGGCAAAAGAATTGTCAATCAATCAAATGGCGATGGAGCTGGAAACGCATTTAGATGATCCTATCACCGGAATAAAACTATATGACGCGCAAGGTAAACTCATCGTTGATGTCCATAGAGAAGATAATACAATGGGTCGCAGTATGATGGGCAGAATGATGAATTATGATGAGAGTGACAGCGAAACCGA
Organism: Acetivibrionales bacterium; assembly: GCA_038249175.1. Lineage (GTDB taxonomy): Bacteria > Bacillota > Clostridia > DSM-8532 > DSM-8532 > JAEWSN01. The sequence continues at coordinate 2,019 of JBBRWP010000118.1, read as the reverse complement.
TGCCACGGATGTTACATCTAAGGGGTCACTGATTGGACAGCTCAATATTACAAGATACAGTTCATTGGAGAATTCTATAGTGGCACATCGGTTTAAATCTTCTCTTTTTATAAACAGCCTGTATTCTATTGCTGTTGTGCTGGTAATTGCTTTATTCATTGGTATATTTATTAGCCGAAAAATGAGCAAGGACTTAACAAGTACGGTAAAGATGGCCCATGATATTGCTATGGGCAACGAACCAAGTGTTTTAAATACAAACATTAGTGAGATCCGTACAATACAGCAAAGCCTTGAATCGCTTAAAAACAGACTAAAACTAAAAGCCAAAAGCAGAAAAGTTCTTATTGATGAATTGATTCATCAAACAAGAACACCACTTACAGTGATTAAAACGCATTTGGAGGGTTTCTCTGATAATATAATTGAAATGACGCCTGAGGAAATCAGTGTTTGCGAAAATCAAATCGATAATATTACGGCAATTATTTCAAACATGAGTAATTTAATTGATGCAGAAAAAGATTTTGATGGAATAAACATCGAAAAATTTGAGATCTCATCTCTTTTAAAGCAAATTACAAATGGGCTCAAAGCGCAATTTGAAAAAAAGAACATTGCATTCGCCTTTGCCTCAGATAGCAAGGTAACACTGAATACAGATAAATATAAGCTAAGCCAAGCTGTTTATAATATTTTAACCAATGCCTATAAATACACCGATGAAGGTGGTAAGGTGAATCTTAGCTATACGCAAAATAACAGTTCGCTTAGTATCCAGGTTAAAGATAATGGTGTTGGCATAAAACAAACGGATATAGAAAAGATATTTGATGCTTATTTTCGAAGTAATACAACGATAGGCAGTCAAGGTGAAGGTTTAGGTCTATACATTGCAAAGGAAAACATCGAGCGTTTACAGGGAATAATAGAAGTGTCATCCTCTCCTGGGAATGGCAGCGTGTTCACTATAACAATCCCGATCGGTATATCCGACATTATTCAATCGCAATAGGAGTTAGTATATTTATCGGCCCACGCATTGCAAAAAAAGCGGAGTCCAGAGATGCAGATATTACAGATGCAGTTGATTATGTACTTACTTTTGAAGAAATGAAAGATGCATTTCAGTAGTTTTTCTACATTTCCTTTTAGCGCAGGGAAATGCTTTATTTTTTCCTTGTCTTTTTCTGCTTGTTTTAATATAAGAATCTTGTATTTCACCATGTGAATTCCGTGCAATCTTCAGTCTTTGCCTAAAAGGGTACCCATTGCGCGGTTGGGCGCTTTTGGAAGAGTTCGTTGAATAAATCTTGAGCTGTTTCGTTTCGCCAACCCATCATACCATTTTCGGAGACATCCTGACCGGACAGGAATCCGTATACGAGTTGAGACAATCTTTGTATTGAGATTTCACAATCTGCTGCCAGATCCGACTTCATTTCTGCATGAATATGCCCGTCAGATACTGTTATCAGCCAGTTTCCGTGGTTCCATGGGGCCGTCTCGTCATTGACCTGGATGACAAGGGAACCGGTCAGTCGGGCATTCACCTTCATAGCAGCCAGTGCGAGGGGCACATCAACAACACGCACCATCATGCCCGATTTGATGGTCACATCAATGTATTGATCCCCCAATAAATGTTGTGTCGTATCGGAATCAGGAACTGTCAATTGCAGTAGATCCGCTTGCGAATTATGGCGGTGAAAAAAATGCAGGAGCTGTCGTTTCGCATGGATATCCCGATAAAAAAAGTCGCGACAGTAAATCGTTCTATCCTTCATTCTGTATTGCACATAGCCTGATAATTGCCCATCTTCGCCCAATACCCCATAACCTAAAAGATCCTTCTTGGATAGCGATTCTTTTATTTTCGAAATCTCCACCTGTTCAGCACCATTGAAACGCATACTGTGCAAATTGCGGACGTTCATAGCCTGTTCGCTGAGAGCCTCTGTCAGCAGTAAGAAGGTGCCACTGTCTTTTTTAAAGATGGCAAGTTCCTTCATGGGTATT
>JBBRWP010000117.1:0-9642 GCA_038249175.1 Acetivibrionales bacterium | reverse complement strand
CATGCTCCTCCTCAAACACCTTGCCGATGCTGATGTTCAGTCCAGCATGGGAATCCCATTCAAACAACGTCGCTAAGATATAAATTGGGTTATAAACCGCCATTCCCAACAAATAGCATAAAAAAGAAGGAAGAACAAAACTGTTCTTCCTCCATGATTATGGAATGATTCTACGATCATCTGAATCTTATGATTACTGTCCAGATTACAACTTTGTTGCAATTGTCTGCAAGAAAACTTGCAGAGAAAGGTCGCGAAACAATTTTCGGAGATGCAATCATCTTACTTATTGTATCCAAACTCATCACAATAGGCTTCCCATTGTTTGATATATTCTGTTTGGATTTTCTCAAGTCCGGCAGCATTCAATTTATCCATTAAATTCTTAACAGATGCGTCTACATCTTTAACCAGACCTGCTTCCAACGGTGCCATGTACTGTGTCAGCACTGTTCCAAGTGCTGCGCGTTCACTCTGATAAGGAGTATAGTCTTCCGCAAAGCCATCACCAATGTTAATGCCGGGATATTTTTGTTTTGCTGCAATGACATCCAGATCAGCAAACACTTTTTTCACAACGTCAAAGCTCTTCGGGAACAGCATCGTGTCAGGATTTCTCCATGCCCAGCCATTCATGCCTTCACGAATGAATCCGGTTTTTGTCGGGTCTCCGATACCTTCATAGTATCCATCAGATGTAATGTTGTAATGTGTTCCGGCAATACCGTATGATGTGAGGTAATTGTATTCTTTGTCAAGAACCAGCTTCTCATAGAACATAATGGCACGTTCCGGATTTTCAGATGAATTGGGCACGCCGTAGCCATTTTGAGTGGCATGTGCAGGAATGGCCACGCCATTTTTCACAGCATAAGGAATGTACCCGACTTCCCAATCCGGATTGGATTGCAGAACGGCTTCATAATCTTTGCCATACTTATTCGGGTTTTGGCCGGCGATAACACAAATTGCTTTGCCATTGGGGAAGGAAGTGGGATCATTTTTAGCAGAAAGTGAGCTGCGAGACCAGAAGCCTTGATCAGCCCAGCTTTTCAGCATTTTCATATCCGTGATGAAATCCGGGCTTCCCCAGTACAGCGATGTTTTTTCAGGGCTGTTGATATCTGCAACAACACCGTAATATGAACCGTGTACCCAACCGTACTTGAATTGCAGGATATCATAGGCGCTGAAAGATGACGGCAAAGGACCTGAAGCGGCTGTTTCGTTTGTAAGGACTTGTGCCGGCATATTCTTTTTAACGCCTGCCAGGTAGGCTTCAACATTCTCAAGAGAGTCCGGTACTGGAAGATCGAATTTTTTCTGAAGATCTGCACGGTATTGGAAACCGTTGCTGATGTACTCTTTCCATGTTGCAGGCATTGTGTAAATTTTACCGTCAATTTTTGTCTGATTGACCAATCCTGAATCGATAAATTTGTAGAGTTCCGGAGCATAGGTCGGGAACAATTCATCCAATTCTTTAAAAGCACCTTTTCTGCAAAGTTTCGGATAGTCCAGCCAGCTGGCGGTATAAATCAAATCGATGGGTTGGCCGGTTGAAAGCAGAAGGTTGTATTTTGTTGTAAAGTCTGTCCAGGTTGTATAGTTGAACTTTGTTGTGCAATTGAGGTCTCTGAGTGTCAATTCATTGAGCTTGTCATTAATTATTTGCAGATCTTTCGGTGGATCACCAACCATGTAAACTTCCAATTCAACTTTTTTCAGTTCCACAGGTGTCGGTGTTGCCTCTGGTGTTGCCTCCACAGTTGCCTCCACAGTTGCCTCGGTGGTTGCTGACTCCGAAGATGCTGCCGGGGTCGCGGCAGATGGTGTCGCTGACGCTATGGGTGTCGTTCCGCCACAACCGGTCAGGGATGCGACAAGCATCACAACAATGGTCAGGACCAATAGGGTTTTGTACATTCTCCTTTTCATGGAATCTCCTCCTTATACATGATATGTTAAACCGGACTTCCCGGTCATAACCAAATACATAATATGGATAGGTCGCCTAAAAATGAATACCACATAAACCAGTCACTTCTTTCGCAACAGCATTGCCTTTCTTGCACCAGGAGCTTTTTTTAACCTTTTACCGCACCAATGGTAATGCCGGCAACGAAGTACCGCTGAATAAACGGATAGAACAACAAGACCGGTCCGGTAGCAATAATGGCCATCGCAAGCTTAATCGACTCAGCCGGCGGGTTGGTGGCTAAGGTTACCCCTGAAGACACCAGTCTGTTGATTGCCTCATAACTGTTGAGCATGTTGTATAAGTAAAACTGCAACTCATATTTTTCCGGAGTCGAAATGAACATAGACGACAGAAACCAGTCATTCCAGTAATTCAAAGCAAGAAACAATCCAACCGTTGCAAGACCGGGTTTTACAATGGGCAGGACAATGCTGTAATATGTTTTAAAGCTGCCGGCACCATCGATTTTTGCGGATTCCACCACTTCGTCCGGCAATGAAGACGTTATAAAGGTTCTCATGAGTATAATCAGAAACGGTGCCATCAATCCGGGATAGCAGATTGCGATATAGGAGTCTTTCAGTTTCAACACACTGGTAATCATTATATACCAGGGGACGAGACCGCCGCCAAAAATGGTAGTAAAGTAAATCAGAAATGTTATCCGGTTACGATATTTAAAGTCTTTCCTTGACAGCACATAGCCTGCCATGGACATGAAAAACAATCCCAATGAAGTACCGACGATTGTGTTGACCGTTGTGACCGTGTATGCCTTAATAACAGTCTGCGGAAACGTAAAGATGGTTTTGTATGCCTCTAGCGAGAAAACTTTAGGAATAAAATGATATCCGTCAATTGCGATGGACACCTCATCGGTCAATGAGCCGGAAATAATCAATAAAAAAGGCATGACGCAAAGTATGGTTAGTATGATGATGACTGTGTAAGCGAATATGTTAAAAAGGTAGAAAGTCAATCCCTTGTTTCGAACACCCATGTTATCCTCCACTTACAATTGATTCAAATGTTGATCGGAAAGAATACTTAGAACAAGGCGTATTCCGGGGTCTTGCGTTTTACAAGGAAATTGACTGTCATGATTAAGATAAATCCAAAGAACGACTGATACAGACCGGCGGCACTCCCTATACCAATATCAAAATCGCTAATCAAAGATCGGTACACGTAGGTATCGATAATATCCGTAGAGGCATATAAGTTGCCGTTGTTCCCGATAAGCTGGTAGAAAAGATCAAATTGGCCTTTCATGATGTTCCCCAAGGCAAACAAAATAAGAATAATAAAAGTTGGCTTTATTAAAGGCAGTGTTATATGCCAAATCTGCTGCAATACGTTTGCGCCATCAAGCTCTGATGCTTCGTAATATTCATTTGAAATGCTGAGAATACTGGCCAGATAAATAACGGTGCCATAACCAACCCACTTCCACATATAAAAAGCAGGAATAAGACCGTACCACATGTTAGGATCATTAAAAATATCCAGCGGTTCTGCACCGAAATCACGAAGCATGGTATTAATAAAGCCAATTTCATAGTTGAACAGGTTGTAAACCAAAACACCCATAATAACGTAAGAAACAAAATAAGGTAGAAACATCAGTGTCTGTGTAATTTTCCGGAACACATTTCCGATAAGGCGACTCAACAAAACAGCCGAAAAAACCTGGATCGCATTGCCAAGAAAAATAAATATGGTATTATACATAATTGTATTTTTGGTGATGTTCAAAAGGATATTCGACTTCCACAAGAACTCAAAGTTCTGCATGCCCACAAAAGGGCTTCCAAAAAGTCCGCCTCGAATACTATACCGCGTAAAAGCGAAATAGATGCCTATCATCGGCAAATAGTTGTTAATGATGAAGAACACAAACACTGGAATCAGCATGATGAATAATACATGGTTTTTCTTGACTTCCTTTAAGAATCCTGACTTTGGATGCATGCAGACACCTCCAAGTTTATTGACTCCGGAAAAAAGGTCGTATTTTTATGCTGTGTATATTCATTACGTAGGAATAGGCATGACACAATTGGGTTCGAATCCGAGAATTGCACAAACAACAATGAAAATGTCACCTTCAATATGTCAGATTAGACAAAGAACTTCTACTGAAAATTCCTAAGATTCGTATAAAAATACAAGAAAGATGCATGGAGATTTGTGAGAATGCTTAAATAATCAAAGATTCATACACAAGAATACAAAAATAATGGTTTTTGTGCCTATGGATAAGTTGTCTTTTAAATAAACAGACAAGGGTAGAAGAGAGGGTGCAAATGAAAAAGAAACACCTGATCGGACATGAAGCGAAAAACAGCCCGGCGATTTGACAATCATTCATCGGAAATTTTTACGGTATTCTGTCGGTGTAACACCGTTGACTTGTTTGAATGCTTTGTAAAAATATGTACTATTAGCAAATCCGACCTTTGCGGAAATATCCTGAACCGATTGGTCATTGAATAACAACAGCTCTCTTGCTTTTCGCATCCGCATTAAAATGATATCTTCCAACACAGTGTGCATGGTGTATTGTTTGTAGAGTTTACTCATATGCGGTGTCGACATGCCAAGGGTACCTGCAATGCTGTCAACCGACAATTCATGTTTCATATAGTCCTGATCGATAATCTCATGAATCTTGTCAATAATGGCTGTTTGCTTCTCGTTTTTCTTCTCTTCCAACCATACAGCCAGTGCATCAAAAAGCACGCGAAACTGCCGGGCAACCTCATCCAGCGTTTCAACTTCTTCCGGCATAATCTGAGGGGGACTGACAAACACCTCTACGGAATGGGAATTGTTTGTTACAATCAGGTGAATGGCCTGATTTAATGTAAATGCCAAATGCGTAATGGTCATAGAACAGGCCATAGGCGGGTAATTTTCTGTATCGGCAATAATGGCAAGACAATGATCCAGTGCCTCATCCGTTTTGCCGGCCATCATCGCATCCACCATTGTTTTTTCCCGATTCAAAGGATACACATACTGCTTATTCCGAAGCTTCAGTATGTCATTGGCATCGAGAATACAACCGTAACCGGAAAACATGCGGTGACGAAGGCTTTCCTGCAGGAGTGGCAAAAGCTTTGATAATTGTTCAAATTTATCAGTGCTATTCATTGAATACGTAATGGACAAAGAAAATTGAAAGTGTTTGTTTACTTCATCACGAATTCGCTCAAGTTGTTTAACAAGCGCAGCCTGATTCTCCTTATCCTTGCCGGCATCATCTGATTGAACCACTTCCTTAGCCGCAGCATCTAACAGTTTTCCATCGATTGCTGTATTATTTTCAGGTTCCTTTAGTATCAAAAAATTGCTTGTCAGCCTGTTTTCCTGGTTCTCATGATCCTTTCCGGTGCTTGAGAGTATCGCTAAAACGGTATCTGTCCCCAAATCAACAGTTTCTACACGACCAAAAACACCGAGTAATTCACTTGCAATATTCATTATTGCAAACCGGTACAAATTGCGGTCTGCAATATCATACTGGCTCGCAAACGTTCGATAGTCGTCGATTTTAAACAGAACACCAAAAATCGGTTCATCCAAGGCAATCTGCAAATTGCTTTGTTTGCAGCGTGCTTCCAGACTATTGCGTGCGCCGACAGCACGGTCAAGCGCAATATCACGCATGAGTTCCTGATGGACCGTACCATGGTTCACGCGTTCTTCACGTTCATATTTTTCTATACTGTTTAGCATTTTGCCAATCGGTCTTGATAAACGTCCCGATATGTAAAAAGAAATGCCGATACCCACCGCCAACAAACCAAAACTGATGAAAAAGGAAATGCGGCGCATTTGATTGATGTTCTTAAAAAGCTGTTTTTGATCAATAATACGAATGTAACGCCAGCCCAACTTATCCGGTTTTGTGAAAGCAACAAATGAAGCGGTTCCACTGACCGGGGTTAAAAAATAATTCGAATCTTCGCTACTTGCAAGGATTTTTTGAATATGCGCCTCTTTTGACAAATCTGTCAGCATTGGATAACGATTACTATCAGAAACAACCCGACCGGAACCATCGATAATAAATGTGTCACCTTCGCTGCCATTGACATCTTCATGGATAATATCCTGTATCCAGTCAGCAAAAACATTGATCACCACCGCACCGTTCAAATTCTCGCCGGTCAACATATCATACATTAAAAAAGTATAGTAGTGCCTGACGAAGCCGTTGTCATCGGTATAAATTCTCGGAATTGGAATATAGGGTTTGTAATCTCTGAAGTGATCAATCATGCGTATGACTTCACGGTCTGAAAATCCTTCATCTGCCCGTTGGACAGTCCCTATTGTATTCCCCTCAATATACAGGGTGCCGGTATTTGAGTTAAAAACATAAATGGAGTCGATGGAAGGGATAAAAAAATGGTAATTGGACAGTTGCCGTAATGCAGGTCCTAAATCATAAATGTCCGGTTCCGAATAATACAGCAGCTTGGCCACGGTGACATCCTGGAAAATTTGACTGGATACCGTCATGGCGGAGTTGGCCAGATTATTGACCTCAAGATCGATCTGTTCCAGGTTTTTCAGGTTAGATCTGTAAATTTGGAGTGAAAGCTCTTTTTCAAAATTGATATAAAGCACCGTGGTGACAAGTAAAATTGTTGTCACCACGACGATCGTCAGTGTCAAAAAAAACGGAGCATACAATTTATTCTGTTGTTGCGGCAAACGGCGTTTTAGCAATTCAAACAACTTACTGCCTGTTTTGGTTTTTGTATTTGTCGCTAAGCCGTGCGGATGAAATTTAAAAGCGCCAAACAGCGTAATTCCCTCCATGGATACCGTTTATCGAAAGCGTTTATCTACACAGTTCAAAAACAAAACAACCGGGGAATAACCGTTCGCAGAATGATTCATAAGCGGTTCACCCCAGTCGTTCCCGTTCAATACAAAGTCATTATTTCATATTCAGAGGCTCAAGTCCAGCAATGAACTTACAGGCATCCAGAATGACCGATGAGAAGTGGCCATACGCACCGGTAACATGGTGAATAAACGGCCCTTCTACCAGCTTCCGCTCCCAATCCGGCCAGTCATTCACTTCCATCCAAACATAGGTCCCTGCCGTTTTTGGCCCTTCCACCGTTTTCCCCTGACCGGACATTAAGGTGTACTTTCCATGCACGCCATCAAAACGCAGTATGGTTAACAATCCCTGTTTCAATTCCCATTCACCGGTACCGGTCTTACCCATAGAAGTCGGCTTGTTCGAGCGATGCAGTGAATGCGGAAAAGGTCCGCAATGCCAGAGCATCTCGGCATTGTCGTTTTCCGGGTGACGAATGGTCAAATCCGCAAAAAAGGAGGATTCTTCATTGTAATTGGCTGCATGCATCATCACCGACGTGATGGCACCGTGAATATCTCCCTCGCAAGCGACCGGGTAACCCATATCCGTCAGTTCTCCGATGACCTGGCAAGGCATGACATCCAGCATCGGTGGTGTTGAAGACCAGCATTCCAGCGCAGCACCGGCGCATTGGTAGGTTTTCATTGCTTTTTTAATAACAATGATCATCGCGGCAACATTACGAAGCCTTTTTTCAGTCATGGCAGCCAAATCCATTTTTGCATGCAGTATATCCAGTTGTTCCTGAAGTTCCGTGCTCTCTGAAGCAGCCAATGTGGTGACTTGATGAAAGAACTGACCGGTCGCAAATGGAATTATCTCTATCCCGAATTTTTCCAGCAGTTCTGGTTCGTTGACCATCACGCTCATAAAATCCTTGGGTCGATTACCGACCATTAAAATGCGCATTTTTGAAAAAGCCTTGACGACAGAGACTGTGCGACAGAAATCTTCAATCCCCTGTACCAGTTTTGGTTCTGTGGCACGACAATTCTCAATATATTTAAATGGCACAGAATACCGCTGCAAGACTTTACCGGATGCAAAAATACCGCATTGGGTATCAAACATCCGTCCGCCATTTTCATCCGGTGAAGGATCACGTGCTCCCCAAAGCAGAACAGGTTTATTGATTGCTTTTGCTACTCTTGCAATCACTTCTTCGGACGCAAAATCACAATGCACAAGAAAAAGTCCGTCCACGTCGGCTTTTTTCAAATGTTCAACAATTTGGGGAATCTGATCTGCGGTTGCAGCTACCCCATCAGGAACAACACCATCAAGGTTCACCCACTCAATAGAGCCCTTGACTTTTGCCAAAGCAGCATAGGTATCTTCCTTTGCTCTGACAATGTCCACTGTATCCGAAAATCCCATGCCACGCCGTACCGGGACAACACCAATTTTTACCGTAATTTTATTTCCCATGACTTTCCTCCTTATTCTTCAAACATCTTAAGAACAACCTTGTACGCTTCGCGGGACCTTGTCATAGAAACCGCCTGCGCTACATCGTCTGCAGGCAGCACATGTGTATAAAATGTCTGCAAATTCAATTGTCCTGATGTGACCATTTCAATAATCTCATCATGGCAGTCATGCTCCCGATAGGGGAATGACTGGATGTGCAAGGTGACATGGTTCGGCAAATCCAACAAATCAATTTTAGAGTCCTCAGGGCTTAAAACACCATAAATGCCAACTTTTCCGCCGGGCTTCAACAAACTTGCCCCTTGTCGAATAATTGCTGTTTTACCAACCGCATCAATTACCAAATCAAATTTTTGATTTCCAACAGCGTCTTCCACTTTTTCCTGGTGTGAATTGATCACTTGATCTGCCATTGCTTCATCCTTGATTTTCTGTAAGCGCTTCTGATGATGTCCGACACAAACAACACGGTTTGCCTGCTGCCGCCGCAAAAATAAACAAAGACCAAAGCCAACCGGCCCGTCTCCATAGACAAGGACATCCATACCAGCTTGGAAATCAAAGTTACGCAGAGACTTGAAAATTTCCTTCACAGACAAAACGAGTGCTGCATCGGTCATGGAAATGCTGTTTGGAATTTTTCTGGTTGGAGAGCGATCTGGATTGTAAGGCGGTGTAATGCCATCATCCACCATCGCCTGCAAGTCTCTTGCCAAAGCATATTGCACCATACCGCCATATTTTAGCGTATACCCCGCATCATCACCGGGATGCGGCAAGGTGGGGTTGATTACGGCATCTCCCACCTGAAAATGCGTTACTTTTGCACCGACTTCCACGACATTTCCTGCGCCCTCATGGCCAAGAATTGCCGGGTATGTCACGTTTTCACGCGAATGATCGTTATCAATCAGTTTCATGTCCGTGGCACTGCAAAACCCGCAGGTTTCCACCTTCACCAGACAGTCATACGGTCCCGGAACCGGTTTTGGAATATCAATGACACCCATTTCCCCTTTTGCCACAATCGCCAGTGCTTTCATTTCCATCCTCCTGTTTCCTTATAAAATGTTCTGATATTCTGCTCTTTTATAGTGGCAGGTCTTCTGAAGTCTTAACTCACCTGTTTATCATCCATGGGTTTTATGGTTGTTCCTGCAGCAACAGGGGGCTTCTGAAGTCTTGACTCAACTGATTATCATCCATAGGTTTTATGGTTGTTCCTGCAGCAACAGGGGGCTTCTGAATTCTTGACTCAACTGTTTATCATCCATGGGTTTTATGGTTGTTCCTGCAGCAACAGGAGGCTTCTGAAGTCTTGACT
>JBBRWP010000116.1:0-9710 GCA_038249175.1 Acetivibrionales bacterium | reverse complement strand
GGTCTTGTTGTTGTATAACCTTTCACCGGAATCGGAACATCAGACCAGGACAAATTTCGTTGCACCACCGGCTCGGACAATGCCGGTTAAGGTTGACATCTGATAGGAAGTGCCGACAATAATCACAGACAGAACACCCATCATACGCCTGGCCAGATGTTCCGATTCCGGTGAAAGGTTATACAACATCAAGACCGGATCCCGGATGAGGAAGAAGACAAGGCCCGTGATGGCACCAATAACCAGGTAAATGATTTGAAGTGATTTGGCGTACTTCTTCACAAGATCGACGTTTCCAGTGCCGACGGTCTGACCGATAATAATGGCTGTCGCGCCCGCTGTACCATAAATGACAACCCCGACCATTTGAAAAATAATCATGGAAATGCTGGCGGCTGCAGTAACCATGGCACCCATATGGCCGATGATGGCACCCTGGACAGAGAGGTTAATGCCCCAGAAAATGTCGCCCAGGATAACCGGGAAGCCATAACGGAAATAATGCTTGAGCAGCTCGAAATCGTAGGTAAAAATGGTCTTGAAACGGTAGAGCAACCGCTTGTCGATGAAGCGGACAAAGACCACCATAATCACACTCTCTATAATACGTACAGTTAAGGTGGCAATGGCGGCACCACGGATACCCATGGCCGGCATACCAAGATTCCCGAAAATAAGAACCCAGTTGAGGAAAACATTTGTAGAAAAAGTGAACATAGAAAGATACATGCCAATTTTCACATGTTCCACGCAGCGCATGGAGGACATGAGTACCTGGGTAAGACAGTAGAACAGGTAGGAAAAACGGATAACGCTGAAATATGTCATACTCTCCGGGATAACGGTGGCATCATTTGTGAACAGGCGCAGAATCTGTTCGGGTATGAGCAGGGTTGTGGCAAAGAGCAGTCCGGTAACGAGAAGACCCAGGGATAATGTGATGTTAATCAGTGCCCGCACCTTAACACCATCCCGCTTTCCCCAGTATTGGCTGGCGAGAACCAGCATGGCGGAGCTTAAACCAATGACCAGCATATTTAAGAGGTTTTGCAGTTGGTTGGCCACATAAACCCCGGACAAGGCCACTTCTCCGAGAGAACCGACCATCAGATTGTCTGTTAAGCCAACAGAAAAGCTGATGACATTTTGCAGTGCCATGGGTGCGGCCAGAATGAACAGTCGTTGGAGTAGCGTTTTATTGTATGCCTGCAGTTTCATGGAGCCTCCGTTAAGACAATCTGTTTTTTTATCTTTTGTGCAGATAAGCAGAGCCGGCTTATCTGCACAAAAGAGTAACACAAAGGGTGGGAATATGCTAGTTTTAAATACACAACAAGAACGGATATTTTTGTCCAGTGCGCCGCCAAAGGTTGGCATGTATCACTTTGAAATACCGGTTAAACCTGTTTTGTTCCAGAGATGAATACTTGAATGAAAGGATTTGTTCACATCCTGTATGCAGGCTTCCTCTATACAGGTTTCCTCTATACAGGTTTCCTCTATGCAGGTTTCCTCTATACAGGTTTCCTCTATGCAGGTTTCCTCTTTCTGCTATGCTTATAGAGGGAGCGATATTTTTACACTTATTATGGTATACCACTTGTATACCATAATAAGCTATGATAAACTTTTTGTCATCAAGTCATTTTCAGAGAACTTCAAATGATTTGTTTCAGCCTACTGGTAAGGGAAAAGTTATAGGTAAAGAAAAGGAGGATTTTTATGGCATCTGCATATGAAATTTTGAAAGACATGACTATTGTACTGGTCGGGGCCGGTGGTAAAATGGGGTGTAGAATTACCGATAATTTACGGAAAACCGATTTGAAGGTGCTTTATGTGGAAAACGGGGAAAAAGGCATTACCAATTTGGCAGAGCGCAGGCTCCTGCCAACAGCAGGGGATGTCGCCTACCCCGTGGCAGACATTTTGGTGATGGCGGTTCCGGATGTTTTGATTGGAAAGATTTCAACGAATATTGTACCCGCAATGAAGTCGGGTTCACTGCTTATGCTGTTGGATCCGGCAGCAGCCTATCTTGATCAGCTGCCGATTCGGGAAGATCTGGGATATGTGGTATCTCACCCCTGCCATCCACCGGTTTTGAATGATGAGACCGATCCGGAAGCAAAAAAAGACTTCTTTGGCGGTATCAAAGCAAAACAATCCATCGTCACAGCGCTTATGAAAGGACCGAATTCCGATTTTATACGTGGGGAAGCACTAGCCAAAATACAATATGGTCCCATCCTTCGTTCACACCGCATTACCGTAGAACAAATGGCCATTTTAGAACCGGCAATGGCTGAAACGGTTGCCTCCATGTTCACGACATTGCTCGGTGAAGCGCTGAACCAAGCGGTGGCCCATGGTGTGCCGGAAGAGGCAGCCAGGGATTTCATGCTTGGTCATATTCATGTACAATTGGGTATTGTCCTTGGAAATGCCGGATACAATTTTTCAGATGCCTGTTTAACGGCCATTGCCTACGGACGGGAAAAAATTATCAAAAAAGGCTGGGAGTCCGTTTTTGAACCGGAGAGTGTGAGAGAGCAGATTGATGTCATGCTGCATCCGGAAAAGATGCAGAGCCAGTCGTAACTGAAGCAACCTCTAATATCTAAAAAAGCCTCTGATAGCCGAAACAGTCTCTGATAGCCGAAACAGTCTCTGATAGCCGAAACAGTCTCTGATAACTAGAAAAGCCTCTGAAAACCGAAACGGTCGTGTTGATGAAAATCCTTCTGCGATGTCCTGTAGCAAAAGGAACCAATAGCCGCAGCCGTTCATTTATTCGCAGTCCTGATTCCTGCAAAGCAGGTATAAAGAAAGAGGTATCCATGAAAAAATGGAAAATCGGGTTGATTGGCACCGGCTGGTGGTCCGAAAAACATCTGAAAGCCTGGGCAAAAATTCCGAATGCGGAAGTTGTCGCATTGTGCAACCGCAGTCGACCAAAAATGGAAGAAAAGGCGAACATATTTGGTATTTCGGAGAATAATCTTTTCACAACAATCGAAGAGATGCTTGATAAAGTGAACATTGATGTCATCGATATTGTTACCGGACCGGAATCACACCTGGATTATGTTCAAAAAGCGGCGAAGGCCGGGAAGCACATCCTGTGTCAAAAACCTTTTGCACCGACGCTGGCAGAAGCAGAAACTATGGTTCAAACGGCAAAAGATTATGATGTACGCCTGATGGTGACAGAAAACTGGCGTTGGCTAATGCCTTTCCGCATTATAAAGGAAACAATCGATGCAGGGAAATTAGGAAAAATCAGAACGGTTCGTTATAGTCACACCGATTGGTATACCCCAAGAATGTCTCCGGAAACAGTTTTACCGCAACCCTTCTTCCGTGACATGCCCCATTTGTTGTTTTATGAAATGGGTGCCCATTGGTTCGATACCTGGCGCAGTCTGTTTGGAACACCGGAAAGATTGTATGCCGAAATATCCAGCATCAGCCCGTATATTAAAGGGGAAGATTCCGGTATTGTGACGATGGGCTATCCGGATTGGTATGGTTATATGGATATGAGCTGGGCAACCAGACGAAACCTGGAGAGCCCGCCAAAAACACCTGTGTGGCCTGAAAATCTGGAACGTCTGGTCATTGACGGGGATGAAGCAACGTTGAAACTGCAATTTGATGGCAGTATCAACCTTGTCACTAAAGATGGCTCTCATACGTCCGTCATTGCGGAAAAAACATGGCTGGATCATGAATACAGCCACGAACTGTTGGCCGGACATTTTATTGACTGCATGGAAACCGGTAAGCCTTTCTTCACATCTGGTGAGGATAATCTGACAACAATGAAGATGATTTTTGCGGTGTACGACAGCGCAAAGACACATCAGGCAGTTTTCCTGTAAGTAATGGTCGATGATGCATACCGAAAAAGGTAGATTTGATTGCGGCATATCAAGTTTTATAGTTGATTTCACTGCAACAACTCGAAAACAATCCCGTTTCAGCCATAAAACATGGCGCACATCCCATTTTTATGGCTGAAACGGGTTGTTTTCACCACATTTACTTCTGTTTTTTATTCAATGAAGAGTTGTTGCAGTGAAATCATAGTTATGATGAGAACAGGATGAAAGAAACAAAAAAGAATGGAGGAACTATGAAAATGATCGATGCCCATGCCCATTTGGGATGGGACTGCGTATTTGATGAGGATTTTACAAAAGAAGCCTTGCTCCATAAGCATGAAAGTCTTCAGGTGAACACAACGATTGTTCAGCCGGGGACATGCTTTGATCTGGAAAGTGTACAAATGCAACACGATGCCATTGCGGCACTTGCAAAAGCCTATCCGGGTCAGTTTTACGGAATGGCGAATCCAAGCCCGCATTTGCCTGAAGAAGTGTATATGGCTGAAGTACGTCGATGTGTCAAAGCGCTCGGGTTTGTCGGCATCAAATTGCATCCGGCTGCACATGCGGCACCACCGGGAGGCAAGGACAGCAGAAAAGCTTTTGAGGCTGCAAGAGAATTGCAGGTACCCCTGATGATACATACTGGCGCTGGAATCCCCTTTGCAAACCCGGCCAATATACTGCCTTTGGCGGAAGAATTTTCTGACGTTTCTGTTGTTATGGCACACAGCGGCATGATGATAACAACCGGCGAGGTTTTTATTGTCATGGACCACTGTGCCAATACCTATGCGGATGTGTCCTGGATTGGCGGTTTTCAGGTGGAGCGGCTTGTAAAACGTTTCGGTGCCCACCGCTTGCTGTTGGCCAGCGACCATGCGGAAAACTGCAGTACGGAAATAGAAAAAATCCGGTCAAGCCGGATATCGGAAGAGGATAAATCATGGATTCTCGGGAAAAGTGCTGAAAAGCTTTACAAATTGTAGGTGAAACGAAAAGGAGAAGAAATCATGGAAAAACTGCAAACAGCATACCTGCCACTTCTGAAAGTATCTGAAAACAAACGTTTCCTCGTTACAGAAGACGGTACCCCTTTCTTTTGGTTGGGGGACACCACGTGGGAAATTTTCCACAGGTTGAACAAAGAAGAGGCAGAAGTATTTTTAAATTGCCGTGCGGAACAAAGCTTTAATGTATTGCAATCCGTTGCCCTGGCTGAGTTTGATGGGTTGACTGTGCCAAATGCTTATGGGCGATTCCCCCTGTTGAAAAATAATGAGGGCAACTACGATCCGACAATGCCCGATGTCGATGCCGGTGAAAATGGATATTCTTATTGGGATCATGTGGACAAAATTGTTGAGATGGCATCCGAAAAAGGCATTTATGTCGGTTTACTGCCCACTTGGGGCGATAAGTACAATGTGATGTGGGGCAAAGGACCGGATGTATTTACGGTAGAGAACGCACGGATTTACGGCGAATGGATTGGAAAACGATATAAAGACTGCACCAATATTGTCTGGGTACTTGGTGGAGACAGACCGTTGCAGACAAGAAGACATTTTGAAATTATCAAGGCCATGGCTGAGGGTATTCAAAAAGGAGATGGTGGAAAACACCTCATCACCTTCCATCCAGGAGGCGAGCATTCCTCTTCTGAAGCCATCCATGATGAAGCGTACCTGGATTTCAACATGATACAGTCCGGGCATGGCCGTTTGAATCTTGAAAACTGGAAGTTCGTTCAGACCGATTATGAAAAAACACCAATCAAGCCGACATTGGATGCAGAACCAAGGTATGAAGATCACCCTATTGGTTTTAAACCGGAAAACGGCTACTTTGATGCTGCAGATATCCGGCAGGCCGCTTATTGGAATGTACTGGCCGGTGGACTGGGACATACATACGGACATCACTGTATTTGGAGCATGAATAAAAAGCAGGAAGCCTACTATCCAATGACATGGGACATAGCCATGCATCGACCTGCTGCGAATCAAATGCAGTTTGTGAAAAAACTCATCTTGTCCAGACCCATGTTGGAAAGAGTGCCGGATCAGGAACTGGTTGCGGTGCAATACGAAGGGGCAAGCCACATTCAGGCAGCAAAAGGAGAAAAATACGCTTTTCTCTATTCCCCGAACGGGCTAAGAATCTCTGTAAACACCGGTCGTATTCCCGGGGAAAAGGTGAAGGCATCCTGGTATAACCCGAGAAATGGAGAATTTACAGAAATAGGAATTTGCGAAAATCGAGGTTTGCAGGAATTTATCCCGCCTTCATCCGGAAAAGGAGAGGATTGGGTTTTGGTCATGGACAGTGTATAATGATGAAACTGCGTTAGAGACTGATGAATCTGCAGTGCCTCCATCTCATGAACCTGACAGAAGCAGTATAACAACAGAAGCAGCATAACAACAGAAGCAGCATAACAACAGAAGCAGCATAACAACAGAAGCAGCATAACATATGATGAGGGTACATCATGGAAAGACCAGCCAATAACAGGCGATTTTCTTTGCTCCACGGGCTATACTGGTCTTCCTTTTGCGTTCTGTACAGTTTCCTTGTGCCGCTGTACAGGCATTACGGATATGATGAGGTGACGATCGGATTTCTGTCAATGACAGGTTCGCTGGCCTCCATGGTTATCCAACCTCTCTGGGGATTGATATGCGACCGGACCGGCAGGCTCAAGGGAATCTTCACCAGTACGGTCCTTTTTTCCATTCTTGCCGCCTATGGGCTTTGGCTAGGCAGGCTCAACGCCGGGTGGATGTATCCCATTGTTTTTCTGCTCGCATCGTCATTCATGTCGATGGGGACGGTACTCGACTCCTGGGTCATGAAAATGGGAAATGAGGGGCACAATGTCCGATACAGCATCACTCGCGGTGTTGGTTCTCTGGCCTTTGCGGCGACTTCTTTCGGATACGGACGCCTTCTAGACGTGACCGGCATGAACATCATTCCTGTGGCATTTACAATCATGGCACTTCTGCTGGCAGGCACCGCCGCATTGACGCGTGCACCGGTGCACCTCCAGCAAAAGCTTTTGATGGAAAATAAGACAAAAAGACCGGATGAACACCTGCTTTCCACCTTTTTGGAACTGCTGAAAAACCGCCGTTTCGTCATGCTTCTGATTTCCATGATGATTGTGTTTATTGGAACCGGCGCTTCCATCGTGTTCATGCCTGTCCGGATGGCCGAACTCGGTGGCACCAATGCCGCTGTGGGCACGGCCATGGCCGTAATGGCCCTCAGTGAGGCCTTGGCCATGATAATGCATCATCGGTTGGCAATACGATTCCGCAATGAATGGCTTCTCGCAGCCTCTCTTTTCTTTTTCATTGTGAAGATTGTTGTTCTGGCATTGGCACCAAGTGTCACACTGCTCATCATTGCGCAAGTCTTCCAATTTTTCTCCTTTGGCCTTTATATGCCTTCCGTGATGCATCACCTGAACCATATTGTCGGGGAACGCCAGTTCACGACGGCCATCATGCTGTTCGCGTCCGGTTCATTCGGTCTCGGCATGATGATTGGCAGCAGTACGGGAGGCATCCTGGCCAGCATGATTGGTGTCCAGTCCATGTTGCTTGTTCTTGCCTGTGTAACCGCCTGCGGCTTCCTTTTGCATCTTGTTTCCAGTCGGGTACGGGTGCAAAGGCTTTCGTGAGAATCAATGTTGTATCAGAGCAGTTTGTACCCATGCGTCTCGTCGCGTTCGCACAAAGCCTGCTGAAAATGCTGCGCATTTTCAGGATTAGCCATGACTTTCTATTCGAGCAGACACAAAGCCTGCTTAAAATGCTGCGCATTTTCAGATTTATACCCCATGCATCCTCGGCGAGTTTGCACATAACTTGCTGAAAATGCGGCGCATTTTCAGATTTGTAAACATTCCTTTCGCTTCGCTCAGGCACAAAAAGTGATGAAATTATTCCATTTTCAGATTTGAGGTTTGGAGATGCCTGGGGACTTTATGAACTTATTGTGGTAACATTAATTTGTCACAGATAAGGATGAAGCAAGAACTGCAAGAATATGTTGTATGAAGGATGTTAGGGTGCGAAAGAGAATATTTGAAAAATGGTTTAGGAGCCGGTATTTACGAAAAACAGTTTTATTGATGACAACATCGGTTGTTGCAATTTTTATTTTATTTGCTGCTGTTGTCTATTTTAACGTAGAAAAAACGGCGATTGAAAACGAAAAAAAAGTCAATAGACAAATCCTGCTGCAGACAAAATATTCGATGGAACAACTTCAGGGAATGATTGACCGGCTTTGTCTCTCTGTTTTTTTTGATTCCGACACGATCTCCATGATGTACGCCAGCAATCAGGACTATGTAGAGATTATTTCAAAGCTAAACCGGATCAGATCTATGTATGTCGATTTGAATACCTTTGTCCACTCTATTTACATTTATAGTAAATATTCAAAAAGTTACTTCACGAGCAACCATGGTTTGTTTTTTTCGGATTCCGACCTTGACACGTACATAACCAAAGCTAAAGGAAACCTGCCCAAACTCAAGCCATTGACCAGGTACATTGAGGAAGAACAGGTGGGGTACACGGATAAAGTCAAAAAAACCGTGTTTTCTTATTTCTTGTATGATTCCCTGGATAACAACAATATCCCGGAAGGCGGCATCATTGTGAATATTGATGGAGATTGGATTCTGAATTCAATCAATGCAATCAATACCATGGACCCCGTAAACAATGGCTTGTTGTTTTTCATTGATCGAGACCTGGACTTTATCGGGTTTGAGAATACCGTCGGTTTACTGAATCAAGAAGAAATCCGTCAGGCATACTTAAATAATAGCGCGCAGAATCCCGCAGAAAAAGATGTGACAAATTCGTTCCAACTACAGCAGCATGGAAGAAAATACCTGATTTCTTATATTTCATCAGAAAAAATGGGATGGGTGATGATGAAAGTCCAACCGGTTTTTGAAGTGTATGACTATATCAATAAACTGAAAACAAGCCTGCTTTTCATTTCAGGAATCTTTTTGCTGCTTTATATTTTTCTTGCTTTGTCCATTTCAGGAAGAATATATAAACCCATATTTAATTTGAGCCGTGATGCGGCTGAAAAGGATCAACGAGACACGACCAGAAGTAATCAAATGGACGACATTTCTTACATACGGTCTGTCATCATGTATTCTTCCAATCAGATACAAAAGTATCATGTTGAACATACTTCCAATCAGCTCATTGTGAAAACATTTATTTTGCGGAAACTATTGCTCTCCAGTATTGATATCACAGAAGAAGACTTTGAAAAGGCTTGTCAGGATAATGGACTCTCACTGAAACCACTGTACCCGTTCTTTTGCTGCATTTTCCGTGTTGACGGTGTAAAAAGCCTGAAACAAACCAACAGTGACAAAGAATTAAACATGATACAAACCATGATGATGAATTTTGTTAAGGACGTGGCCTGCGGGATGGACCATTTTGAGATTATCCCTTATGAAACAACGGAACGGGAATATGTGAATACAGTACTTTTAATGAATGGTGACGAGTCGACTCAAGTTGCCATCATTCAGAAATCTGTCGAACAGCAGAGGGCAATAAAGTCGGACACCGGCATGACCATTTCCATCACCTTCAGTGACATCTGCGAGAATTACAAACAGGTATCCAACGTATTTGCAGCTGCGTTGAGTAATTCCATGTACCAGTATGTTTTCGGCAAAGGGTCCATTATCACCTCGGAAAAGGTGAAGAACAACAATGAATGCATGTTTCGTTCATTTTCGACTTTTCTGGAAAGAAAGCT
>JBBRWP010000115.1:0-9800 GCA_038249175.1 Acetivibrionales bacterium | reverse complement strand
GTCGAGTTTGCACAAAACTTACTGAAAATGCTGCGCATTTTCAGATTTATACCCCATGCATCCTAGTCGAGTTTGCACAAAACTTACTGAAAATGCTGCACATTTTCAGATTTATACCCCATGGATCCTAGTCGAGTTTGCACAAAACTTACTGAAAATGCTGCGCATTTTCAGATTTTACTCCTGACATATCTTACGGTTTAACCTTATCCTTAGAGTATACCACGCTCTGCCGGTTTTCTCAAAAAGAACTTTGCCCTTCCCTTACCTTCCAATCGACATCCCCTGAATATATTACGGATGCCCTCCTCAAATGTCTCCAAATCATCGGCTAAAAAGATGATTAAAAAAATTCAACCACTTCCCATAAATGCACCAAACGTTTGCTGCATCAGAGAAACCGGTTGAACCCCTTCACTGTCTATGAGTGCAAAAATAGGAAGCAACATTCATGATTCTACCGTAATAACCCGAAAATACTCCAATTTGATGCCAAATCGCGGCGCACAGACCGCGATATTGGCCTAAAATTGGGCATTTTCAATCGATTTCGCCTCCTGCGGAGTCGAAATCGGGTTCTTACACCAGAATCATTCATGATTCTAGTGCAACTGTTTTTGCACAGTAATCCAGTTGCCCATGTCATTGCGAATAACGCTGTCACAGAGGGTTTCAATAATCATCAATCCTCGACCGCATTCTTCCATTTCAAAGATATTCTCTGACCGGAAAGCCCTATCCCTTTTTTGTATGAGGGTTTGTGACACATCAAAACCCGGACCTTCATCCAAAACGGAAATATGCAGCAATTCACCATCCGCCAGGCTGACATCCAACTGAATTTTCTTATTCTCATCCATTTGATTGCCATGGCGCAACGCGTTTTGTAGCAACTCACTGAGAATAACCCGAACATCAAAATGCT
Organism: Acetivibrionales bacterium; assembly: GCA_038249175.1. GTDB lineage: Bacteria > Bacillota > Clostridia > DSM-8532 > DSM-8532 > JAEWSN01. Next base: position 8,875 of record JBBRWP010000115.1, on the reverse strand, counting down.
CATTCTCATTAAGATTGACCAGGGACCCAAGCTTCTCCAATATAATACCAATTTCCAGGCAGATAGCTGAAGGATTGCTAAAAATACTCTGGTTGTATATCTTCATTTCCTGGCACACCTCATTAATCTTCATAAAACCTCTGTATACCTATAAATAACAAAGACTCAACGCTGTCCTCAAGCACAGCATCTATAGCTATTATTTACCCAAATATTCAGCTTATAATCAAATATCAATGGTCATCCATATGAAATATGGTTTTATGTTTGCTTCTTAAGGATCTTCCGAAATTTTTCCAGGGTTTTCTTTTCAAGGCGTGAGATATACATTTGCGAAACATTAAAATACACAGCAATGTCTTTTTGTGTCATGTTGTCAAAAAAGCGCATCTGAATAAACTGTTTTTCGGCACCATTGAAGTTTTGCATGGTTTTTTCCAGGAAGTCGCGATTATTGATGCGTTCAAAGGTTTCGTCATCCTCACCAACGGTCTCATGCAGTTCCAAATCGTCTTCATCAAAGAGCGTCTGATCAAAAGATTGGATATTGTACACGTTCCACGATTCAATAATCTCCAAAATGGTTTCTTCTTTGACATTCAGATAGGCTGAAATTTCATCCACACGGGGCGCTCTTTTGAGCTGCTGCATCAGGTACTCTCTGGCCTGGTTCACTTTTTGATACACTTCATAGATTCGTCTGGGAATACGGATGACCGATGCCTTATCCCGAAAATAACGCTTAATCTCACCAATGATGGTGGGTGTGGCAAAGCTGACAAATTTCACTTCTTCCGCCACGTTAAAACGTTCAACCGCATTGATCAGGGCAACACAGGCCACCTGGTAGATATCATCCATATCCACACCACGGTTCGAAAACTTTCGTGAGATAATGTCAGCCAGGTACTGATATCGTGAAACAATATCATTGCGCAACTGGACATCACGGCTCTCTGCATAGCGCTTAAAAAGTTCGCGTTCCGTTTCTTCTCCGTTTTCTTGAACAGGCATTCTCCTAACCATGGGGCACAGACCTCCCGGTTGTCTTCGAAAGACAGATTGTACCGGCATTATCGTTTGAAAGGATGACACGGTCCATAAGTGTCTCAAGGATAGAAAGCGCGAACTGACCGGTTTCGGATGTGAACAAGGCGCTTTGTTGTAACATATCCCGAGAAATCAGCACTTCAAAACCGTCCTTTGTTAAATCAAAACAAAGTGTAATGGGCTCTTTGATGTCACTACTGGTAGAAATGGTTTCATTCAACACTTCAGATACACAGACCTTGATGTCTTCAATGGCATCCATGTCAAAACCCAACTGGTTTGCAAGTCCGGAGGCTGTTAATCGAGCGAGGCTGATATAAGCCGCTTCGGGTGGGATGGCCAAAACAATTTGCTTTTGCTTGCTCATTGCACATCCTCCAAAACAAAGGCTTTATCCAGTCCTGTGATGATAAACAATTTTTTAATGCTGTCTTTCAAGTAGCGGATATACACCTGATGGCTGTTTTGCCGAACCCGTTTTAATGCCCCCAGTAAAATCCCCAAACCGGAACTGTCAATATAACTGAGGTCCCGGCAGTTAAGAACAACATCCGCCGAGACATCGCTGACAGCCTCATACAATTTTTCTCTGAACTCCGGTGCTGCAAATAAATCAATTTCACCGCTGATGGTTAAAACCATCTTGGGTGCGTCCGTCTCCCTGTCAATGCTGAATTGATACATGCATATGCCCTCCAATTGTTTCATTTGATCTTGTGCGTAAAAAGATGAATCCTTTCCTATCGACAAACCCTTCAACACTTTCACTTTTGCGGTGTTCATAAAAACACTTGTACTGTCCAAGAGACAAGTTCCGAATGCCTGTAGCTCATTTATTTTTTCAGCGCCAGCATCATTTTTGTTGCCTTGTCCGGGAACTGTGATTTTATGCCCATAACGGCAATCATTTCAGTCCCCTGTAAACTTCCTTTTTTCAGCAAAGTACTATCGGTGACATCAATGCCATATATGTGGGGACGTTCGTCATCTCCTTCGCCAATAACATCCGGCTGAAGACTGACTTCCTGCTTTTTTTGTTCTGTTCTATCGGTCCCAAATTCAGTCAATCTGTCATCTAAGGGCAAGAAGGCCCCTTGTGTCGCATACTGGTCAAAAACAACCCTGTCCACCACCAGTATGTCGTTTTCACCATATCCAATTTCCACCATCAATTTTTGCATCACGGCAGAAGCCATTTGTGCATCGGTTGTACTTCCATAATATATGTTTTGCACCATGGGATGCAAGGTTTCCGGTAAAGTTTCTTTCACTACCGCTTCCATCACATCCAAATCCGATACATAAATATCCCCGGTTATTAGCATGCGGAAGTCATCTTTGGGGCGAAAAACGGTGGATGAAACCATCCAAATAACAAGGGCAGCCACAATAGCAATGGCCAAAACTGGCTTTTTATAGTAGTGAATGATGTTATCCAACTTTGTCTGATCCATTTTCAACCATCTTGCCAGTAGCCCGGGATGTTCATCCCGCTCTCTGAGACGTTTTTCTGCAATCGGATCGACATAGGCAATGCCAGCAAGAACCTTATAGGCCTCTTCCAGCTCCTTGGCTTCATCACTGTCTCTGGTTGCCTCGGTTGATCGCATCTTTCTTTGCAGAATATCATAGCGACGTGTTATTTCATCTTTGGTCGCATTCTCCGGCATTCTGAAGATTTCCTGTGCCCGGTTTTTATCCATAATTGCAGCCATGCCTTCCTCATCCTATAGGCACAAAACTTGCTGAAAATGCTACGCATATTCAGATTTATACCTATTCCATTCTCTTCATGCTGGCACAAAACTCACTGAAAATGCTATGCATATTCAGATTTATAACTCAAATGCACCGGTTTTTTCTTTTTGATGGCTTCTGTTTCTGTGAATTCTCAATTGCAAATCAATATTTGAACAGATGCCCCATTAAGAATACCGGCGAACCTGAAAGATGTCTGTTCAACAGCTCTTGTTTGAACAGACTGGTTTTTAGAATTCCTTCGGCTTCATTGTCGGGAACAAGAGCACATCCCGTATAGAATAGGCATCGGTCAGGAGCATTATCAGGCGATCAATGCCAATGCCCATACCCCCGGTCGGCGGCAGGCCGTGTTCTAAAGCAACCACGTAATCGTCATCCATCATATTGGCTTCATCATCCCCGGCTTCACGCTTTTTCACCTGCGCCAGGAAGCGTTCCTTCTGGTCCATCGGGTCGTTCAATTCGCTGTATGCATTGCCGAACTCACGGGCAGTAATGAAAAATTCAAAGCGTTCCACCAGTTCCGGTTTTCCTGGTTTTCGTTTTGTCAGTGGCGAAACTTCTACCGGGTAGTCAAGAATAAAGGTGGGCTGTATGAGGTTTGGTTCCACAAATTCTTCGAAAAACAGGTTCAGTATTTCACCCTTCACCGGTTCACCGGCCACATGAACTCCTTTTTCTTTGGCAATAGCAGCAGCTTCTTCGTTCGACTTGATATCGTCAAAACAAACACCCGTATATTTTTTCACCGCTTCTATCATGGTCATGCGTTGCCACGGCGGTGCAAGGGATAATTCGGTACCCTGATAGGTAATGAACGTAGAACCTAAAACCTGCTGTGCCACAGATGAAATGAGGGTCTCGGCAATTTCCATCATACCATGGTAATCGGTAAATGCCTGATACAATTCGAGCATTGTGAATTCCGGATTGTGTTTGATGGACATGCCTTCGTTGCGGAACATGCGTCCAATCTCATAAACGCGGTCCAAACCTCCGACAATCAGGCGTTTCAGGAAAAGTTCCGGAGCAATGCGCATATACATATCCAAGTCCAACGTGTTGTGATGTGTGGTAAAAGGCCTTGCAGTAGCCCCACCTGCAATCGTATTCAGGATAGGGGTTTCGACTTCCAGAAAGCCCCGATCATCCAGAAAGCGTCGAATGGCTGCCGTAATACGGCTGCGCGCAATAAACGTTTTTCGCACTTCCGGGTTCACAATCAAATCCAGGTACCGTTGACGGTATCGGGTATCTGGATCCTTCAGGCCATGAAATTTCTCCGGCAGGGGACGCAACGACTTGGACAGCAAGGTGTACGTGTGAACCTTGACCGATATTTCGCCCATTCGGGTCTTAAAGACTGTTCCGGTGGTCCCAATCCAGTCTCCGATATCCAGCTTTTTAAAGGCATCGTATGCCTCTTCTCCCAGTTCGTTGATGCGTACATAAAGTTGTATCCGGCCATCTCTGTCCTGAATATCACAGAATGACGATTTGCCCATGCCCCTCTTGCTCATGAGGCGACCGGCAAGGGTCACTTCTTTTTCGGCAAAGGCTTCGTAACCGGCCAAAATAGGGCTGATGGTTGTGTCGGTATCAAATTTGACGATATGGAAAGGGTCTTTACCGGCAGCCTGCAGCTCCTGTAGCTTTGCCCGGCGAATTTGCATGACTTCATTGATATCCAGTTCCGGCATTTCATGTTCCGGGTGTGGATGTTGTTGCTCGGTCATAGGGTCAGTCCTCCTACTGTTGATGACGGTAGATCCTGTCAATCTGGTTCTTTACGAACAGAAAAGTCAATGCTTGTGTCAAATTGCAACTATCTTTGCCCGTCAATCGTCTTAGATACAGATGATAACAGTTTTTTTAATTACTAAGTCTTATGCAACTTGCCACAACTCCTCTTTGAAACTTCGAAAAAAAACAGTTTGCATTTTTATGCAAACTGCCATGGAATTATGTCATTATACACGATTTATCATGAAACTGTCAAAAAACATCTGACATGTGTCATTTCAATAAAAATGATATTTTAACAATTTACTTGAAAATTTCAATAATCTTATATTTTATTTTTCCGCCCGGCACATCAATATCAATAGTCTCCCCCACTTTGTGTTTTAGCAACGCAGAACCCACCGGGGATTCATTAGAAATACGATAGGCCATGGGATCGGCTTCCGTGGAACCAACAATATGGTAACTGCTTTCTTCCTTTGATTTGACCTCACGGATTCGCACATGCGTACCAATACTGACCACATTGGTGTCCACATCTTCATCATCAATGACGGCTGCATACTTGAGCATATTCTCCAGTTGCATAATCCGGGACTCGTTTTGCGCCTGTTCATTTTTGGCATCATCATATTCCGAGTTTTCAGAAATATCCCCAAAAGCCAACGCGGCCTTGATGCGCTCTGCGTTTTCTTTGCGTTTATCGCCTTTTAAAAAATCCAACTCTTCTTCCAGTTTTTTCAGGCCTTCGTAGGTTAGCAGAACTTCTTTTCCACTCATATCTTTCTCCTTTTCAGAACTTTGACCGATCTGCTGAAATAAAAATGTCTGTCATATGATGTGATTACACACCAATTGACAGGCTGAGCGGTTCGGGATTTCCTCACGCTACACATACTGTCGGCCTGAATATTTGATTTCAACGGCAAAAATCTTGTATTCGTTTCAAATTGCAACTATTTTTGTCCGACAATCATCTTTATACCCCATGCGTCCTCCATCGCGTTCGCACAAAACTTGCTGAAAAAGCTACGTATTTTCAGATTTATACCCCATGCGTCCTCTATCGTGTTCGCACGATACCTGCTGAAAATGCTACGCACTTTCAGATTTATACCCCATGCGTCCTCTATCGTTTTCGCACAAAACCTGCTGAAAATGCTACGCATTTTCAGATTTTATACCCCATGCGTCCTCTATCGTGTTCGAACAAAACCTGCTGAAAATGCTACGCATTTTCAGATTTTATACCTATGATAACCGCTTGGTTTTAATAGCTAAGACTTATGCAACTTGAACCCAGAACTGTTCATAGTAAATTTTATACCCGAAATCTTTATTGCATCATTATAGTAGAATCGGTTATTCCTGTCAAGACTAGGAAAATTGCCTGTTTTAGCGGCTTCTTGGCCTGATAACACCACTATGTTGTGACTTTCCGGGGTACAATCATGGTCTTATATTCCCGTAGAGTAGTTGGGGGACTCTTTCGTAATATAGATATCATGCGGATGGCTTTCCTTTAAAGACGCATTCGTGATGCGCAGGAATTGAGAGTGTTGCTGCAAGTCTGCCACCGTCGGCACACCACAGTAACCCATAGAGTGCTTCAAGCCTTCAACCAGTTGAAACACCGTTTCGGCAAGGGAGCCTTTGTAAGCCACACGGCCTTCCACACCCTCCGGTACCAGTTTTTGTGCGTTTTCCTGGAAGTACCGGTCACCACTGCCTTTTTGCATGGCCCCGAGAGAACCCATGCCACGATAAACTTTGAAGCGACGCCCCTGATACATCTCGGAGTCTCCAGGGCTTTCTTCTGTACCAGCGAAAAGGTTACCCAGCATCACCACATTGGCCCCGGCTGCAATGGCCTTGGGTATATCTCCGGAATATTTGATACCGCCATCTCCGATAATGGGGATGTTGTGTTTCCTGGCTTCAATGGCGCAATCATAAATAGCGGTGATTTGCGGCACACCGATACCGGTGACCACACGTGTGGTACAAATGGAACCGGGTCCCATACCCACTTTGATGGCATCGGCACCGGCTTCAATCAGGTCCCTTGTCCCTTCTGCGGTGGCAACATTTCCGGCAATAATCTGTAATATCGGGTAGGCTTCTTTGATGCGTCGGATGGCATTGATCACATTGTCAGAATGTCCATGAGCCGAATCAATGGTAATGATGTCCACCTGTGCCTGCACCAGTGCCTCAACACGGTCTAGCATATCTGCGGTCACACCCACAGCAGCACCCACAAGCAAGCGCCCCTTTTTGTCTTTGGCCGAATTGGGGTACTGTATCGTTTTTTCAATATCCTTGATGGTAATGAGTCCTTTAAGATAGCCCTTGTCATCCACCAGCGGCAGTTTTTCAATTTTATATTTTCCCAGAATTTCCTGTGCTTCGTCAAGGGTTGTGCCAACGGGTGCCGTTATCAGGCGGTCCTTTGTCATCACAGCCCCGATTTTTTGTGTAAAGTTTTTCAGAAAACGCAAATCGCGATTTGTCAGGATGCCAACCAGCTTGCCGTGTTCCGTAATGGGCACGCCGGAAATGCGGTATTTGCCCATTAAATCGTTTGCATCATTGATGGTGTGTTCCGGGCTTAAAAAAAACGGATCGGTGATGACGCCATGTTCTGAACGTTTCACGCGATCGACTTCCGTTGCCTGCTGTGCGATACTCATGTTCTTGTGGATTATGCCAATGCCGCCCTCCCTGGCGATGGCAATGGCCAGGCGGGATTCTGTGACGGTGTCCATGGCGGCGCTCATCAGCGGAATGTTGAGGCGTACAGTGTTGGTCAGCCATGTTGCGGTGTTGATATCTTTCGGCAATACAGACGAACGTTGCGGTATCAGCAGCACATCATCAAATGTCAATCCTATTTTTTCAAACATAGAGTCTGTCTCCCTTCTGATAATAGCGGCATTCCGACGCCGTGAATCGTAAATACCTTCATTAAGCACCATGAAACATGGAAAAGCAACGGCAAAAGATTAAAACTATTATAGCGGAAGGGTTTTTAAAATGCAATGAACCAAACAAAACGGGGTGTACGACATAGAAATGTTTTTATAGAAATTTTGAAATCGTGACACGGGGACGGTTTTATTGTGACACGCACGTGAGAGAATAAAACCGTCCCCGTGTCACGAAAATACAACAAAGCCGTTGCATGCAAACAAATGTGTGCATGCAACGGCTTCATTGATGGTTCCATCAGAGATGTGACACATCCGTCAAAAGGTTTGTCAAAGACAGGACGAACAGGACCCTCACGCTTCCAGAAATAAGCTCATACTACTTAAGCCTGATAGATATCCACCATGGGCAGGGCTTCCGGACGCTGACAGGTGCTTTCGAGTTTTACGGTTCTTTCCACCTTGGCGGCATCATGAACCGCATGCATCACATCCAGTACATGGTAGGCCAATGTCATATCTGCACGGTGTGGTGTACCGGCAGCAATTCCCCTTGCCATATCAGCAACACCGATGCCACGGCTGTTGTCCGCATGCCCGTGGGAAAGCGGCATGGATACCCATTCAGTCTGCCCCATACGCTTGAGCATTACAGGTCCGCCAAAACTGTTCGGATCAGGCACCAAAATGGTGCCTTCACTGCCGTAAAGCTCAATACGCGGAAGTTCTGAATGCCAAACATCAAAACTGGTCAGAATGGTAGCCGATTGACCGGATTGGAATCGCAGAAGACCGGTAATGTGCGTGGGTACTTCCACATCCACAATGTTGCCGTACTTTTTCTCACTGGTAATGGTTCTGGTGGGAAAAGTGGTATCAGCATGTCCTGCTGTGGAAGCGACCGGGCCTAAAAGGTTCACCAAAGCGGTCAGGTAGTAGGGTCCCATGTCAAACATCGGGCCACCGCCCACTTCGTAGTAAAACTCCGGATCCGGATGCCAGCTTTCATGGCCATGGCAGGTCATAAAGGCTGTTGCTCCCACGGGGGTGCCAATCCAGCCATCATCCAGGAGCTTTCGAACAGTCTGAATACCGCCGCCCATAAAAGTATCCGGGGCACAGCCAATGCGCAAGCCTTTTTCTTTTGCCTTGGCCAGCATGGCTTTCCCATCTTCACGCGTAATGGCAAAAGGTTTCTCCAGATACACATGCTTCCCGGCTTCCAACGCTTGAATGGTTACGGTCGCATGGGCTTTGGGAATTGTCAGGTTCACAATAATTTGAATATCCGGATCGGCCAGCAGGGAATCCACTGTCAGGGCTTTGATGCCGTGTTCTTCCGCCTTGGCTTCCGCCCGTTCCATGACCATATCGGCGCATGCAACCAGATC
>JBBRWP010000114.1:0-9850 GCA_038249175.1 Acetivibrionales bacterium | reverse complement strand
GTGTTTACACCTTAAAAACCGATGGGGGCGAACAAGCCGTCATTCTGAGGTTTGGTGCTTACGTACGCACCGACGAACAGGCCGGTTTGAAGTGGCATTTACCTTATCCTATCGAAACCATTGAGATTGTGAAAGCCGATACAGTACGAACCCTGGAAATTGGTTATCGCACCCAATCTGTCGGGAATTCCAACGAGGCATCTGCATTTACATCCATTCCTCAGGAATCTCTGATGATTACAGGGGATGAAAACCTCGTTAACACCGAAACCGTTATTCAATACCGCATTAAAAATGTTCATGATTTTTTGTTTAGTGTAGAAGACCCCATCGGAAGTCTGCGCATTGTTGCTGAATCTTCCATTCGACGCGTCGTGGCAGCCCATATTCTGGACGATGTCTTAACCGATCAGAAAGAAATGGTACAGAGCGAAATTCGGGAAGACCTGCAAGATATCGTCGACACCTATGGTTTGGGTGTCGATATTACGAAAGTAGCGTTACAGTCAGTTTATGCCCCCGAAGAAGTGGAAGATGCTTTTAATGATGTCATTAAGGCACGCGAAGACAAAAACCGCTATATCAATGAGGCAAATAAAACATCCAATGAAATTGTACCGGCTTCACAAGGGAAGGCACAGGAAATTTTGAATCAGGCACAGTCCTACAAAGAAAAACGTATGGCCGAAGCCCGCGGTGACGTTGAGAACTTTAAGCAGGTGCTGCAGCGTTATGTTTTGGGCAAAGAAGTGACCAGAACCCGTATGTATCTGGAAGTGATGGAAACCGTTCTGCCAAACGCCAAAGTCTATATTATGAATGACAATGGCAACACACTGAAATATCTGCCGCTCGATGGTACCGGCAACGGTGCGGCCACCGAAAGCAACACACCGGTGCCACCTCCGGTGATGGACGGCACAGAAACCATAGACCCTGGAACAGGTTCAACCGAAACACCGGTAGCTGAGACACCCGCCCCATAATTCGCAGGAAGCGGAAAGGAGACCATCCATGACAGACCAATTTAATCCTTTTGAATTTAAAGAACAGTATAAAAAGCAAGCAAACGTTTCCGGCGGTATGCCGAAGGGCGTTAAAAAACTGATCACTGCTGTTGCGGTACTTGCCGCGCTTGCACTGATTGTTGTCATTGTACTTTCAACCTTTGCTTTTACCGTGGGTGAACGTGAACAGGTTGTGGTGACAGAGTTTGACCGCATTGTCCGTCTCATCGTCGATGATGCGGACAACAAAACCATGACAGCCCTGAAAAACAACCCGCGCTACGCCGGCGTGAAAATACAAACAGGTAAAGGTCTTTTCTTTAAAAAACCGTTTGTACAAACTGATGTACACTTTACCAACATGTTGTTAACTTACGACACGGTGGCAGAAGAAGTGTTTACAAAGGACAAGAAGAAAATACTCCTGGACAACAATGCCCAATGGCGCATTGATAACCCGGCCCTCTTTATGGGCAGCATTGGCACCAAGAGTTCGGCCCATCAGCGTATTGATGAATATATCTATTCCCGTATGCGTGAAGAAATCGGTAAAATTGAAGCCAAACAACTGGTGGCTGATAAAGTTTACGTGGAAAATATGCTTTTCAGCGTACGTGATTATATCAACAGCCAAATGGAACAATATGGGATTACTGTCGTCGACATTCGAATTAAGAGAACTGAATACCCCGATGAAACAAAACCGAGCATCTACCAGCAAATGCGTTCTGAACGGGAAGCAGTTGCAACCCAGTACCGAGCGGATGGACAAAAAGAAGCCCGACGTATTTTGGCAGAAGCCAACAAGAATGCCACCATCATTGAGGCACAAGCTTATGAATTGGCGGAAAAAACCAAGGGTGAAGGTGATGGCGAAGCTCTGAAGATTTATGCCGAAGCCTACAACACCGATGCAGAGTTTTATGCCTTCTGGCGTAGTTTACAGGCCTATAAAAAGATTATCGACAAGGACACCACCATCTTTATCAGCCCGAATTCGGAATTGGCTAAGTATTTGTTCTTTCCGGGCACTGCTGTGAAGTAGGAAGTAGGTCTGGTGCATCAGAAAAAAGTAGTATTACCTGAAACCTGAAGACAGGGTATTTATCTGAAGACAGGGTATTTGGGTATTTACCTGAAGACAGGGTATTTACCTGAAGACAGGCATACTGTCCGGTTCGTCGCCGTCCTCGGAACTTTCGAGGGCTGGAAAATAAATTCACTGCGAAAAAAACACCGTACGCCGCTATTCGCCATCCTGGCTCAAGAGCGGCTTGCGGCCCCGTCCAGGGGCCGCACCGGTGTTTTTTTATTTTATTCATTGCACCAGCCCTCGGTTCCTGTGGAGTGCTCCTCATCCGGACAGCATGCCCTGTCCAGCGAAAAAACGGCATGATTCACCGTCAAAAAAAATGCCCCTATAATTGCAAAAAAATATTGGTCCGTTTGCCAATGTTTATGCAAAAGAGGCAGTTTTCTTTTGATCAGTGTTACCCAACAACAATTTTGCTTTCCGGGTAGATTATGGCGTTTTTGCGTTTTTTGCGAAGGGTAAGGGTAACGGCAAAGGTCATGGGGCCTACACGGCCAATGAACATGGTGATGATGTGGATAATTTTGGCCATAGAAGTATAGTAAGGTGAGGTGCTCATGCCAATAGAAAGACCAACAGTTCCAAAAGCCGATGAAGATTCAAACAGGGCATCCACCAAACGGTATTGTGGAATTAAGAGTGAAATGGCCAGAACAACGACAATAAGCAGTGTGCCGGCGAGAAGAAAAATGGTAAACGCCCGCATTACTGTTTGCATCGAGATGTGACGCTTGCGGAATATGATATCTTCTTTATCCGAGATAATGGAGATGAGTGCAATAATAATAACTCCCAAAGTGTTCACCTTAATGCCGCCGCCGGTGGAACCCGATGCCGCACCAATAAACATGAGAATGGAAACGAAGACTTTTGTCACATCGTTCATAGCATGCAGATCAAAGGATGCGTATCCTGAAGTTCTGGCATTAACAGACAGAAAGATGGCCGCATTCAAGCGTTCCCGGCTGGGCATTGCCCCGAGGGTATTGCTGTTTTTATATTCCACATAATAAATGAAAAGGGTGCCGCCGACCCAGAGCAGAAATGAAATGAACAGAACCAGCCGGGTATGCAGCTGTAAACGACGATTTTTCCGGTAGTTCCAGACATCCTGCCACACAATGAAACCCAGGCCGCCAATCATGACCAGAATACTGATGGTATATAACACAAGAGGATGATCAGACTGTGTAGCCATGCTTTGGAGGTTGCCAAGTACATCAAAACCGGCATTGCAAAAAGCGGAAACCGAATGGAAAACACCGTAATAGATACCGATACTGCCGTACTGTGGTACAAAAGCAATGGAAAGCAGGATTGCACCAATCAGTTCAACACCAAAAACTACAATGATTACATTGCGAATAAGGTGAATGACATCGTACCAGTTGAAGGTATTCAGGGATTCCTGGGCAAGGACCATCGTTTTTAAGCCGGATTTTCTGCCCATCACAGACATAAAGAACGTCATCAGGGTAATCAGACCAAGACCGCCGACCTGGATGAGAAGTAGGATGACAATTTCACCAAACAGGGACCAGTAATCGGCGGTGTCAAACAAAACAAGACCGGTAACACAAGTGGCACTGGTTGCCGTATAAAGGGCATCCAAAAAAGATGTGCCTAAACGGCTTTCATTGGCAATGGGGAGGGTAAGCAGAACTGCGCCGACCATAATGACCAAAAAAAAGCTGAAGAAAACCATGATTGGGGGAGAAATAACCGATGCTTTCTTCCGTAAGTTGTACAATATTAAACCCATAAAATGAAACACTTTCGACATGCGCTGGGCATGTGAAGATGTTTTGCCACCTGCCTTTCAATACGTATCAATATACAGACTTACAAGATAAAAAGCAATGAGATGTTTCTACCGGACTTTTCTACTGGTTTATGCAGTGGTTTCGCTTTACCCGACCATAAACGGGTACAGGCAAAACCAAACGGTTTGGGATACCAACATGGTAAGCATCGCTGCCTACAAAAACACATCATCAGCCGAAAATGGTGTAAGCGCAAGTGGCGAGGTACAAGCACTTCGACTAATGAAGATGCAGGACGATGTTTATGGCTGGGTGATGCCATACCATAACGCATACTATGATCGCTATTTTTGTTTAGTTTACGGACTGCCGTCGGATACAAAAAATTATCTGGCTGCCGCCCTGCCACTAACTGGCCATGGCTGTTTTTTATAAATTGTACAAACGGCTTCTAAAAGGGTACAATAGAGGTCTAATAAACGATATGGAGGACAGTCGTTGAGTACGAATAGTGTTGTAAAAAATATACATATTGGAAAACCGATTTATAGTGAAAAGAAGTATGAAAACTTACGGGAAATGATTACAGCTTCTGCTCGCATATATACCAAACACCCAGCCTTTCTTTACCGGAACACCCCGCAATCCGACGTGCTGCAAAAATCTTACCCGGAATTTTTATCGGACATGAACCAACTGGGTTCTGCCATGCTTTTTATGGGCATGAAGGGCAAGAATATCGCCATTATCGGTGAAAACCGCTATGAATGGGTACTTTCCTATGCAGCCGCCATGTGCGGTGTGGGAACTACCATTCCACTAGACCGTATGCTGCCGGATGCTGAAATTGCAGGCATGCTGGAGCGCGCCGAAGTGGATGTTCTATTTTATACTGCAAGTTTCGAAGACAACATAAGGACTATTGCACGGGAAAACAAATATTTGTCCCATTTTATTTGCATGAACCCGGCAGGCAATCTGTCACAGATGAGTGACGCTGTCGAGGGTGAAAACATAACAACACTTGCAGATGACAGGCACGAAACTTTTGAAGCAGATGAACGTTTTGCTTCTTTTGCGTCATTGATGCAACTGGGAAGAGAAAGAATTGCGCAGCACGACACAACTTATCAGAATCTGGCCATTGATGCAGAAGCCATGCAAGTGCTGCTGTTCACCTCAGGTACATCATCCACGTCGAAGGCCGTCATGCTTTCTCACAAAAACTTAATGGCCGATGTCCACGCTTTGGCCGGTATCTTCGGTGCTTCCCATGGTGAAAGCCTTCTGTCCATTTTGCCCTTACACCACACATTCGAAAACACTTGCACATTTTTGTTTGGCTTATCCAAGGGGTTAACCATTGCTTTTTCAGACGGTTTAAAATACCTTTCGAAAAACATGAGAGAATTTAGTCCATCTATTTTGGTGGGTGTTCCCTTGCTATTTGATAAGTTTCGTGGCAAGGCCATGGATGAAGTGAAAAAAACAGGCATGGAAAAGAAATTTAAAATCGCCTTGAAGCTCACAAGAATCTTGCGTTTTGTCGGGTTGGATTTACGGAAAAAGCTCTTTTCAAAGATTCACGATTCTTTTGGAGGTAAGCTCCGCGTTATTATTGCCGGCGGTGCACCCTTCGATGCTGCTTTGGCCAATTGGTATGAGCGCATTGGTATCCGTGTATATCAAGGCTATGGACTGACGGAAACCTCACCGGTCATCGCCGGCTGCAATGACCGCGTCCGTAAATCCGGTACCTGTGGCGAACCCCTGCCGGGTGTTGAAATGGGCATTGAAAATCCGGACATTACCGGCACCGGCGAAATTGTTGTTCGCGGGGACATGGTGATGCAAGGTTACTGGCGCAACACAGAAGCCACAGAAGAAGTCCTGCGAAACGGCTGGTTCCATACCGGAGACCTTGGGCGGTTTAACCGGAAAGGTTTGTTGCAGATTACAGGTCGTTCCAAATCGGTCATTGTTTTAAAAAATGGCAAGAATGTTTTTCCGGAAGAACTGGAAGCGCTTCTTTCCCGTATTGAATATGCGAAGGAATCCATTGTCTGGGGAGAACAAAACGATGCGGGCACTATTGAAATTTGCACCCACATTGTTATCGACAGGGAACTTTTACCAGAAAATGTCCGAACAGACGACAGTATCATCGGCCGTATGCTGGATGCAGAAATCAAAGACATTAACCGTTCCGTCTCTTCCTACAAAGCCATCCGGCATTTTGTATTCGGGGAGGAAGAACTGCCTAAAACAACCACACTGAAGGTGAAAAGGTACATGGAAATGGATGAACTGCACCGCATGTTGTCAGAAATGTCCGCCCACTTTGCCACCATAGCCGGTAAAAATATTGATAATTTTAAGGAAGCTTTCCGAAAATCTGTTCTTTCTTTGAAAAAGACTTCATCAGAAATGCAGCGGTAGATATGAATGATTCTGGTGTAACTGGAATCATGAATGCTTCTGGTGTTAGAACCCCGATTTCGACTCCGCAGGAGGTGAAATCGATTGAAAATGCCCAATTTGATGCCAATATCGCGGTTTGTGTGCCGCAATTTGGCATCAAATTGGAGCATTTTCGGGTTATTACGGTAGAATCATGATTACATTTCAAGGACGGTTTTTGCGTAACAGGAATCGTCCTTTTTTACGCCTTTGCCATAGCACCTGCTACCAAAAAAGATCTGCTGCCTTGTATACAAAAAACAGTGTGATATAATAATTAGGTTAAAAATCAATAGGAAATGGACTGAAAAATAAGTGAAAACAAGGTCAGAAAGGGGCATTTCGCATGAGCGATTTCTTAAAACGCATTATTGAGCGTGCCAACCAAGACAAAAAAACAGTTGTATTACCCGAAACCACCGATATACGTATCCTGACAGCAGCGGCTGAAATTCAAAAGCAGGGGTTTGCCCAGGTTGTCCTTGTTGGCGATAGAAGCAAAATGGCCATCCTTGGCGCAGGTCTTGATTTTTCTAAAGCCATCTTTGTCAACCCGGAAACCTCCGAGAAACACGAAGACTATGCGAATGCATTTTTTGAAATGCGCAAAGCAAAAGGCGTTACAATAGAAATTGCCCGTGAAACCATGAAAAATCCGCTCTACTGGGGCGTCATGATGGTGAAAAAAGGCGAAGCCGACGGTATGGTTGCCGGGGCAATCAACTCCACCGGCAACACCTTGCGTCCGGCCTTGCAGATTCTTAAAACAGCCCCTGGCGTGAAGCTGGTTTCGGCTTTCTTTGTGATGGTTGTTCCGGACTGCACCTATGGCAAAAATGGTGCCTTTATTTATGCAGACAGTGGTCTGGTAGAAAATCCAAGTGCCGAAGAATTGGCTGAAATCGCTATTTCATCAGCGGCGACCTGCAAGAACCTCCTGGAAACTGAAGCCTGTGTGGCCATGCTTTCTTATTCCAGTTATGGCAGTGCCAAAAACCCCCTGGTCGATAAAGTGGTGGAAGCCACACGCATTGCCAAAGAAAAAGCACCGCACCTTTTGTTGGATGGTGAACTTCAGGTTGACGCCGCCATTATCCCGGAAATTGCTGCTTCGAAAGCGGCGGCAAGTCCGTTGAAGGGCATGGCCAATGTTTTGGTTTTCCCGGATTTGAATTCCGGTAATATCGCATACAAACTCACACAACGCCTTGCAAAAGCAGAAGCTTACGGGCCTATCACACAAGGTATTGCGCGCCCGGTCAATGATCTTTCGCGCGGTTGCTCTGCTGATGATATTGTGGGTGTTGTTGCGATTACAGCGGTTCAAGCACAGGGATAATGATTGTTAGTGTATTGACAATCAGCCAATCAGCCTGAGGTTAACAAGTTCATCTTGAAACATCACCGAGAGAGGATAAATTATGGGAATTTTAGTCATCAACGCCGGGAGTTCATCCCTGAAGTATCAACTCATCGACAGGGCTAGAAACCTTGTCCTGGCCAGAGGTCTTTGTGATCGCATCGGCTTGTCTGCTTCTATCGTCAAACAAAAAACACATGATGGACGGGAAACGGTTCGCACGGTTGTCATGAAGCACCACTCCGATGCCATTGCTGAAGTGGTAAAAGAACTGACCGGTCCTGAATGCGGTGTCATCGACAGCATGGATGCCATTTCTGCTGTCGGCCACCGTGTGGTACATGGCGGGGAAACGTTTTTTACCTCCGTTATTATTGATGAAGGTGTGATGCGTGTTCTGGGAGAATGTGCTGAACTGGCGCCCATCCACAATCCTCCGAACATAACAGGCATTCGTGCTTGTCAGGAGATACTGCCGGGGAAACCGGAAGTGGCTGTCTTCGATACAGCTTTTCACCAGACCATGCCGAACTATGCCTACATGTATGCACTTCCTTACGAATACTACCAGAAATACAAAATTAGAAAATACGGTTTTCACGGCACATCACACAAGTATGTAGCAGAACAGGCAGCTTTGTTCCTTGGAAAACCCATAGAAGATCTGAAATTAGTGACTTGCCACCTGGGCAATGGATCATCTATGGCGGCCATCAGCGGTGGCAAAGTGGTGGACACCACCATGGGTTTTACACCTTTGGATGGATTGGCTATGGGTACACGCTGCGGCACCATAGACCCGGCGCTGGTTACTTTTTTAATGAAAAAAGAAGGAATTGATGCAGAAAAAATGGATGCAATTATGAACAAAAAATCTGGCATGCTAGGTTTATCTGGAATTTCCAGTGATTTCAGGGATTTGCAGGAAGCCCTCTTGTCCGGCAATGAACGAGCCAAACTGGCATTGTCCGTCTTCACCTATCAGATTCGTAAGTATATCGGCTCCTATGCAGCTGCAATGAACGGTTTGGACGCTGTAATTTTTACAGCCGGCATTGGTGAAAACAACCCTTATGTGCGCTGGGAAGCCACCAAAGATTTAGATTTTATGGGTATAATGGTCGATTCGGAAAAGAATGCAATCATGGCCGGGAATGAACGTGACATCAGTATGCCGGAAGCGAAAGTACGAACCTTGGTCATTCCAACCAATGAGGAGCTGGCCATCGCACGAGAAACTGCGGCTTTACTGGCTTGATGTAAGAGGTTTTTTGAGACTGATTGCTATGGTTAGATTTTATAGCTGACTGATTACTTGGTTAGCGTTAGCTGGTTGGGTTAGCTGGTTGGATTAGCTGGTTGGATTAGCTGGTTGGGTTAGCTGGTTGGATTGGCTGGCTGGTTAATTGGTTGAATTGGCTGGCTGGTTAGTTGGTTGAATTGGCTGGTTAGTTGGTTGAATTGGCTGGTTAGTTGGTTGAATTGGCTGGTAAAGGCTAAAATACTGAAAGGCATCCTGAGGCATTTTATCCGTCGCGTCCTCATCGCAAGGGGGCTGTAAGCCACGGGTGCAGAAAAAACACCGGTCCGTCGCGATTCGCCATCCATGGCTCAAGCGCGACTCGGCCCCCATCCGGGGGGCCGCCGGTGTTTTTTCTTTACCCGCGTCAACAGCCCCCAATGCGCTTGCGGGTGCTCCTTGATAAAATGCCTCAGGATGCCCCAGCTTCAGAGAAGGCTTTGGAAGGATATTCTTGTCAATTCTCAGATGCAGAGAAGGCTTTGGAAGGATATTCTTGAAGATTTTCAAATGAAGAGAAGGCTTTGGAAGGGAATCTTGAAGATTCTCAAATGCAGAGAAGGCTTTGGAAGGATATTCTTGTCAATTCTCAGATGCTGAGAAGGCTTTGGAAGGATATTCTTGTCAATTCTCAAATGAAGAGAAGACTTTGGAAGGGTATTCTTGTCAATTCTCAAATGAAGAGAAGACTTTGGAAGGGAATCTTGAAGATTCTCAAATGCAGAGAAGACTTTGGAAGGATATTCTTGTCAATTCTCAGATTCAGAGAAGGCTTTCGGGATGTTATAATTGACAGGAAGTTGAAAGTCAGCTTAAAATAATGAAAACAAACACATTGCGTTGTTTTATGCTTTTTTAGGAGGAACC
>JBBRWP010000113.1:0-9858 GCA_038249175.1 Acetivibrionales bacterium | reverse complement strand
TTTCACAATATTGCTGATATAAACATGCTCATTTCGGTCAAAACCGCTTGCCGCCAATATTTTATCTAAAAGTTCACCTGATTTACCTTGAAATACTCTTCCGTTCTTATCCTCATAAAATCCGGGGGCCTCTGCTATGAGCATTATCTCAGCATCAGGATTGCCATTGCCAAATACGGCATGAGTTCTTGTTTGATGCAATGGACATTGAGAGCAGGATAACACTTCTTGTTTTAATGCTTCAAGATTACTCATTATATTCACTCGGCTGACAATTAGGCATCCTGGTTTCCCAGAATTCCCCCTTCTCTTTTGGCGAATGTTCCACTTTTGAGCAATCCTGCCAGCTATAAAAAGTAGGCTTTTGGAGATACCATGCTCTCCGGTATCAACGACAAACAGATGAACATGATGCAAAATAAGGTGCGGCTTTATTTTTCTAGAAAATTTGCCATACCCCTGTCCTGTGCCAGGGGCGCAGTCGCGGTTGCCGATAAGCACTGCTTCAGTAAGGCAATGGAAGCACGAAGACGATCTACGTCACTATTAGAAAGGAAAAAATCGCGTTGAAAAGTCTTGGCTTCATTTTCTGCGACCACGTCAACCTTCAAATGCCATTCGCCTGCACGCCAGGCGTAATGTTCGTCGGCGAACGCCTTGGAAATCTTGTATGCGTTGTCGTTCATTGGATCGACCATACCATTAAATTTCTGCACACAGGGTGGCTGGAGTTTATACTCTGGCAACTCGCCAACCTTACTGTAGAGACTCGCAAAATTCATTCCCGGCATCAATACAACTCTCAGATTCAGTTTGGCTCCGGCAGAAATTGGAAACGGCCCCATCACCGGGGAAAACGGGCCAAACGGATTAACAATTGTCCAGAAGGCAGGTGACAGGACAAAGGAAGTATCCCCGTTGACTAATGTGCCGCGTATTTCGTTAATCGTTGTCATTGACGTGCCAACATTCTCGACTCGCAGTGATATCATCGCGAAAGGATTTCCAAAATATTGACCGACGAACAGGGGGGGGTCAAAGGCCTTGACAAGTTCCGGAGGAGCCGATGTCAAGCGTATTTCGATATTCTTCATCTCCGCAGCGCTTTTAGTTATGACATCGGGTGTCTCATAGCCGGGCGCTTTGACTTGAAGTTTGTATTCCTTGAGTATTCGATCATGAGGGACAGTAATGTCAAATTGACCAACACCATTCGTCGATACTGTCGCGATAGTTATAAGGTTGATAGTCGCGCCGGCAATGGGGTCACCTGTCGTGGAAAGTACAGCCCCATGGAATATTTCACTGCCGTTAATCCAGCGATTGAATGATGGCGCGAATGTGGAACTGAGTACGCCAAGGACCAATGCAACCATTGCAGTTTGAAAGATACGGTTGATGACGAGGCGATTGATCGACGCAGAAGGAGTCCATTTTCCCGAGCGTACCAGTAGCCGTAACACGCCGAAGATCAGCAGAAGGAACAGAGCCGTTAGCTGAAGCGGTGTACCTATTTGTTGTATTATGGAGGCCATTTAATGTTACCTGGTTAATTAGTTAGTTGAATTTTTTATATCCCTATCGCTCTCCCTCAACGGCCGGTATGAAAGGCGCACGGCTTTTTGCGCGAAATGCAAAATATCCGGTAAAGTGACTGTTTATGCCATCATTTAATATAAGAACAACAATAATCCGTAAGGCTTTTTACGTTGAGATTGAATTTGGTTTCTGAGGGTACTTCAAATTGCTCGCCACCTTTAATCGATTTCCACCCTTCATCCTCTGCTAGCAGAACATCAAGATCCCCGGATAAAATTTCCATAATTTCCTTATCTGCTGTACTGAATTCATATTTGCCTGGGAACATAATGCCAAGCGTTTTTTTTGATCCATCAGCAAAGACTAAAGTCCGGCTCGTTACCTTGCCGTCAAAATAAATATTTGCTTCTTTAATAGCTGTTACATTCTTGAATTCCGACATAAAATTGTCCCTCATTTTCTGCCATTGACAATAGTTGACTTCACTGGTTTCGCGCTGTTTCCAACTTGCAAAGCAGTGTCTGGTTATGCTTTTGTTTTACTGAGATAATCTTTTCTTTCTGCGGTATATTTCCACCATGGCCTTGGATCGTCTCCTTCCATAAAGTGAGTAATTGAAAGAAAAACATCGATAATGCATTGATCATGTTTGTGTCCTGTTTTCATGCAAAGTTCTTCATACATGTTGTATGGTGACTTGCCAATTAATTGAGAAGGTTCTTTGACCCCAATTATTAACAGATCTTTGACCATCGCTTTTCCAATATTTGGCAGATCTGAGAGGACCTTGATCCTGTCTCTTACGACTTTCTCTGGATTCATAGCATAAATGCCCCCTTCACCAGTGCGATTTTTTTAAGTCTCTTTACTCCCTTTTATAGCGCCCCACCAGACGGTTCATTCCGATAAGGTGTGGCTCTATCTTTTCCAGAAGCTGCCACAGGTTCAGTCCCGGTGTCAGCGTCACCGACTTATTCAATGCCAGTACCCAAAAATAATAATTGTGCAGGCCGTGCCCATTGGGCGGCATGGGGCCGTTGTAGCCGGTTTTTCCGAAATCAGTAATGCCGTTGGTATACAAAGGGGTGCCTTCTTCCAGATGCGTCACATCTCCGGGAATATTATAAAGTACCCAGTGAACAAAACCATAAGTACCTCTGCTACTTACCAGCGGGGCATCCGGGTCATGACAGATAACGGCGAAGGCCTTTGTTCCTTCAGGCGGGTCTTCCCAGGCCAACGCCGGTGAAACATCTTCCCCTTCTCCGGTAAACCTGGACGGTATCAGAGTATCCTGTTCAAACGCATCACTTTTTAACCGCATTGTTGTCGGTGCAAAACCCATGATGATTTCTCCTTTTTTATTTGGTTTCTGAATTACGCAGTCATGAATCAGTGAGATATGGTGAATGCCAAACTAATGTACAAAAGATTACTCAAAAGTGCCTTTATGGAACTGTTTACTGCAGAAAACCGGAATGAACTGCCCTTGTAAATAGGGGTGAGGTCTGTATTTTGTCACGGTTAAGTGGTCAAAATGTTGGTATCACACAGACAACATACCGATAACTGCATATTTCTCGATATTTGTAACATTTTGCTACACGTTGTTATCTGTTTAATTTTATTTGTTTTCTTTTAACCTTTCCACCGCCTGGTGGACATCGCCAAGGCATCACTTGCCTTTGGGATTTTTCACCTCACAGCTGCAACCATTTATGCTTTTTTCTTTTTTGATCTTTTCAAGAATCGTTGAATATCCATTTTTGATATAGTCTGTTTCTATGTTTTTCTTTGTATATGCAAAGCAGTAACATATCAAATCATCGTCATGAAACTGACTTTTACCATCGAGATTTGAATCTGGTATGATCATTTTTTTCCTTACAGATAATAATAAGTTCACAGACGAGCCTCAGCTAGGCCGGTGGAATGTTTTGTTATAACGAGTCTGTAGAAAAAGCCAATCTTCAAAAGTTACTCCCCCTACCGTCTCAATTTTTCGAAAAATTTAGCAGGAGTTTGGTTTTCACAATGAGGTTTAGGCAGTAATGGAACAGACAACCGGGTTAAGCAAAAAATATCAGTTTTTTTGTTTAAGATTCCTTGGCCATAGCGAGATCGATCTGTATCGATCAAAACTGTTTTCTTTTATTTTTCATGCGAACATCTTTCCCCTCCATAGTAAATTCCTCTAACCAAATGGTACACTATGCTCAAATAAGTGGATCTTGATCTAGATCAATGTTTTAGTCAATTAGATTCATTAATATTCCAGACAACAATATAACCTTGAATCAGGAGAATGTGAATGCTTCGTGTTTTCAGTGAACAATTGATGAACCCGGAAAACTTTGTGGTCACCATTGAGCTGGTGCCGGGGCGTGAATCCTTTGGTGCCAGTACCGATACCCTGGTGGGCATCGCAAAAGATGCCTTTACCGATGGCAGGGTTTCTGCCGTTTCCATAACCGACAACCCCGGTGGCAACCCTTCATTGTCCCCGGATGTTCTGGGATTTGAAATCTTCAAGCATGGGCTGGATGTGATCGTTCATTTTACCTGCCGGGACATGAACCGGGTCGGTATGGAAAGCCGTGCACTGCAGCTGGCCCGTATGGGCATGAAGAACATTTTATGTCTGACCGGAGACTACAGCGGAAAGGGCTTTGGCGGGCGAGGCACTCCAGTGTTTGACCTGGACTCTGTCCTGCTGACCAGCATGCTGAAAGGATTGAACGACCGCATGATGGCTTCTGGCGATCCAGAACCATTCTTTACCGGGTGCGGGGTTTCTCCTTTTAAAACATTGAAATCGGAATGCCTGGCTCAATATAAAAAACTGGACAAGAAAATTGATGCGGGTTCTGCTTTTGTCATTACCCAGCTCGGCTATGATATCAACAAATTTAATGAACTGATCCGATACCATAATGAAAAAAATGCCTCGATACCAGTTATAGCTTCGGTATATCTTCTCAGCCCAAAGGCAGCCCGGGCTATGAACCGGGGCAGGGTTCCTGGCGCCTATGTGTCTGACACCCTGTATGAAACAGTAGTTCGGGAGTGGAAAAGCCCAAAGGAAGGCCTCAATGCAGCCATTGAACGAGCAGCCCGTCTGGGGGTAATTCTCAAGGCATTCGGATACCGGGGAATTCACATTGGCGGTATACACCGGAGTTTCAAGACAATTGCCCGTATCCTGGACCGCATGAAAGAAATTGAAGATTCCTGGCCCAACTATTTGAATGACTTTTCCTGCAAGGAAAAAAGCGCCTATTATGTTTACGATCAGGTTATTAAAAATGAACCCGTTCCTGCTTCAAAGCCGGGCCTGAGGAAGAGGGTGCTCGAGCACTGGCCATATAAAATGCTTTCTTTTGCCCACAGTCTTTTTTTTGACAAAACAGTCAAAATGGCACCAGTTTATCAAAAAGTGGCTGCTTTTTTGGATTCCCACAATAAAGCATGGATATTGAAGCACGGTTTGGAAGACCCCATTAAAATCCCCCTCCTGTCCTGCCAAAGTTGCGGAGATTGCGGCATCCAGCATGCAGGCTTCCTGTGTCCAGAATCCGGGTGCCCCAAGCATACGCGTAACGGCCCCTGCGGCGGCAGCCGGAATGGTACCTGTGAGGTTTATCCGGAGAAAGACTGCATATGGATCAGAGCATATAACCGTCTGGAACATGCCGATAAACTGACCATTTTTCTAATAGACAAGGTCCCCCCCAGAAACTGGGCGTTGAACAAGACCTCTTCTTGGATTAATTTTCACTTGAACCGCGACCATCAGAAATAAGAGTTTCTACGTTGCTGATCGCCTCCCACAGATTGGCGGCAGAGAACACTGGCTTGCCTTATGTTTCAAGGCTTCATCAATCGTTCTCCCGGAACTTCCGCAACCGATATCCAGGACTTTAGAATTTTTCTTTGCAAGGCTCATGGCTTTACGTACATACTTCATGCCATAATCCGATCCTTCCATCTGGGCAGTCCACCACTCCGCTATTTTATTGTAGTTTTCACCAAGTGCTGTAAATTTCATATTTTTCATATATGGCAAACGTCTGGGCTCAGGGTTGCGGCGTGTCCGTTGCAGTTCAGGCGCTATGCTATGAATCGTATTTATCCTTCATGCAACAAATCGATCACCAGTTTTCCGATATGTTTTTTTGTTTCGAATTGTTTCTGTGCCTCGGGAACCTGGTGGAGAGAAAACGTATTGGCGACCACAGGACAGACTTTTCCTGTCTCAATTTGTTTGATCAGGTTTGGAAAAACCGATTCGTTAAGAACAGTACAGCCAAACAAACTCAGGTCTTTCAGGTAAAGAGTTCTGACATCCAGCTCAACAAGCGGACCGGCAATAGCACCGGCAACGGCATACCGACCAAATGGCTTAAGCGCATCCAATAAATTCGCCCACTGCTTACCTGCCACCAGATCAATCACGACATCAACACTGCTTTTTCCAAGCTCTTCAACAAGACTGGCATCTCTTGCTAGCGTGCGATCAGCCCCAAGACTCAATATTTTATCCATTTTGGATGGCGAGGTAATGCCTATAACTTGCGCCCCTCTTGCCTTAGCAAGTTGAATGACCGCAGAACCTACACCGCCTGACGCTCCAGTCACCAACACAATGTCATTGGCGCTGACGTTGGCCCGGGTCAGAAGGTTCTCAGCTGTGGAATAGGAACAGGGGAAAGATGCGAGTTCAACACCGCTGAGTTTGCTTTTGATTTTATGAGCATGCCTGGCCGCGACAACGGTGTATTCAGAAAAGCCACCGTCGCATTCGGAACCGAAGTACCAGGGTCGATCCAGCACCTTGCCACCTGCCTCCAGAATGCATGGCTCAACAAGCACTCTTTCATGGAGGAGACTGGCATCAATTTGTTCTCCGACGGCCACGATTTCACCACATACATCAGCCCCCTGGATTCGGGGAAATTGAATGGCATTTCCTGACCAGCTTGCGTCATTGCTGTCTCCAATTGATTTCGAATACCACCCAAGTCGAGTATTGAGATCGGTGTTGTTAACGCCGGCTGCGCTGACCTTAATCAGTACATCGCGTGGACCAGAAATAGGTACGGGAATGTCGTTTCGATACAACAGTTTATCCAAGCCACCGTGTCCGGTTAGCTGGATGCCCTTCATTACTTTTGGTATGTCGTTCATAGTGGTTTCCCTTTGAGCATAACGACCGGCGTCACCAGCGGCACCACCTAAATCATCCGCGTCAGTGCCGCAAACTTTCTCGCCACCTGGTAGCTGCTTTTGTTATACCATTGGTATCTTTCAATATTATTGAGTATTCTTTATTGGTCAGTCACAGCGAGCTTTATGCCAAGTGCGGCAAAGGTGACGGCAAATGAACGTTGTACCCAAACGACAAGCCTTGGAGAATTAACGACGTACCTGCGAACACCATTCGCTGCAATACCGTAGAGCACGAAAATAACTAACGTCATGGTCATGAACATTAAACTTAGAAGAACCATATTTAAAGTTGGTGATGCAGCATTGGGATCGATAAAAAGAGGTAAGAAAGTCAAGAAAAATATAGAAAGTTTGGGGTTAAGAATGTTGATCAAGAAACCTCTTCTGATTATTTGCCATAATCCGATTTTTGTGGAATGTGAATCGAATTTTAATGATCCTGTTTCACGCCACATTGCCCACGCTAAGTACAGCAAATAAGCCGCACCTGCAAATTTGACAACTTGGAAGGCGAGAGCGCTCATGTGTAGAATAGCAGATAATCCAAGTATACTTGCAGATAAGTGCGGGATAATTCCTGCCGTGCAGCCAAAAGCGGCGGCAATGCTTGCCCGCCAACCAAGAAAAAGACCATTAGAGATCGTATAGATAACCCCGGTACCTGGTATCAGAACCACGACGAGTGAATTGTTATCAGAAATTCTGTACTAAACATTTTGAATTCTCCTTAATCGCCATATGCTTTTTGATGCTCGGGTGCAATGAGCCTGTAGAAAAAGCAAATTTTCAAAGGTGCCACCCTGCCGCCTCAAGACTCATTTCGGGCGTTTGACACATTCATATTTTCTTGGAATCCCCTCGCTCTTTTTTCCACCAGTGACTTTAATCACTTGCGCATCCTTACATCGACCGTCATTTTCTAAGTAGACAATTGCATTGTGGGATAAATGATAGTTCTTTGGCAATTCTTGGAACACTTCCGCTTGACCAGCAGTAAGGATCATTGTATTGCTTAGTATTAACAAGATGATGACCGACATAAGACATTTTTTTCATTTCACTTCCCCTGCATGAAGCCCATGTTCTTTTAATTGCACATACTTGAAATTCACTGGCTTGCGCTGTTTGCGGACATAGCGTAGGGCTGGTTAAATTGATATTTTCTCAATTAATTTGTCATGGATCCTGCTTAATAAAATTAAGCTACATATTGAGCCCAAGAGCGCTAACGCCATATCAGACTGGGTATCCCACACATACCCTTGTGTGCCTAGAAAAGCTTCTGCTGATTCACCTGTTGAGATGGCTACCCACCATTCAATAAGTTCATACAATGCGCTGAAAGCAAGGCAAAAGCAGACAACGAAAAAGCCAAGCCATTTTCTTCCATTGATAATATTCTTTCTAATCAATATTTCTCTTGAAACAAGCGCAGGTATAAATCCTTGAGCGAAATGTCCGACCTTATCATAATTATTCCTATCTAAATCGAAAATTTCTTTGAACCAATCAAACAAAGGAACTTGAGCGTATGTGTAATGACCGCCTATCATTAAAATTATGCAGTGAATTAAAATGAGTGTATAGGCAAGGTTCGTGAATTTGAATTTATGATACGTAAAAGTTAACGCAGCAAACCCTATCAATGCAGGTATTACTTCTAAAAACCACGTGAAGTAATCCCTTGGATTAATTGCTGACCATATTAAGAAAAGAAAAAAAATGCCAATCCAAATAAATTTCATATGACCGATGTTTTTGATAAAAATTAACGGTTAGCACACCGCCTTTTTTGGCCTAGTGCGAAATGTCCGGTGAAGCGACTTGCTATGTCTTCATTTAAGATAAGAAGAAGTCATAAGGACTACTCGATTGCCATGAGTCTTTCATTTTCATCTCTTCTTGTTCTTTTAAGCCGGACAGCGGCCCCGGTGTGCCTAAATTCCCTGATGCTTTTGTGCTGCCCATGCTCCGAGGAGGTAAACCTGGTGAATTCGATTAACGTTCACGAACCCAGCCTCTGCCATGAGCTGCAGCAACCGTGTCTCACTCACTAGCGAATCTTCCACCGTCGCTCTGCGTCGAACCATTTCCTGCACCTCTGGCTGCAGACCTTGCAGGGATACGAACTCCAGCCACGCCTGTAGAGTATGCCGTGCGGGGCCTAACTCAAGATCGCCGTGTAATCCCGCTAAGATCATCCATCCACCGGGCACGAGTCTGCGCCAGATCCCCTCGAGGAATCGCAGCTTGGCACCGTCGTCGGGCAGCAGATGCTCGACAAGAATGACGGTCGCGGCATCGAACGCAGGCTCGTTCGGCAGGCCGTCGACTGTTCCAACGACCAACGTAACCCGTTTTGCGACCCCGGCATTATTAATTCTCGTGCGAGCCAAAGCAAGCATGGGCTCGGCCGGATCCACGCCAACGAAAGACCAGTCTTTCTGGTTTGCCGCAAACACAGCAAGCGCAGAAGCGGTACCGCACCCGGCATCCAGTACCCGTGCCCCCGAACCTAAGTATATGCGAAGATGCGAGAGGAGGATAAGCGGCAGTTGCTCATAGCCGGGGAAGATGCGTGCCATCATAGCATCGTAACGGGACGCTTCCTCAAATCGCTGTTGTATTTCGGTCGTCAATTTGTATCCTTGTTCAATAGTCTGATGTGGGGTACCGGGATGATCGTCGCTTAACGTTCAATCCAGTGGAATTGCCGGTCAGCTCTTTCTTAGTTGCGACGGGGAACCGCGGAAAGTCTCAAGACAACAGGAGAATGCCCGTATTTTATAGAATTCGTATCGTCTTGCCGCAAACTCTCGAACGTAGACGCACCCCAGACCAGAATCGAATGCTGATGTTTTGAGCAGAGCCAAAGTGTCATTCGAAAACGCCGCCGGGATGTCGATGTTATTATCCACGCTGCGGATATCAACCAGGAACTTCATATCGGCTGCATCGTCCATGAAGAAGCCTTTGTCTTTATTTTTTTCATGCGACACGCTGAACAGCACATGCCCACTGTTCTTAACCCTACAACGACACATGCCCTTGATCATCGTTGGCCATTTTTTTTCTTCCGGTGTGACAAGT
>JBBRWP010000112.1:0-9927 GCA_038249175.1 Acetivibrionales bacterium | reverse complement strand
CGGTGTAGAACCATCGGTACGCAATGTTAAAACTGTATCTGTACCAGATTGTGCCAAAGAGTAAACGAGCGGTGTTCTGC
The DNA here is from genome assembly GCA_038249175.1 of Acetivibrionales bacterium. Taxonomy (GTDB): domain Bacteria; phylum Bacillota; class Clostridia; order DSM-8532; family DSM-8532; genus JAEWSN01. The sequence continues at coordinate 9,847 of JBBRWP010000112.1, read as the reverse complement.
CGGAGATGCGCAGGGTTGTGGTACCAAGGGTGCTGTTATTGGAAATTAAAACCCCGAAAATAACGGCATTCCCGGCAACCGAGCCGGTAATAAAACGCGTATCAATACCATTGATGGTAATCTGCAGTAGTTTTTCACGGCTACGGTTCTCTACCGCCGCAGCGCCGCGGGCAACAAGATCCGAGAGGTTCGTATTGGCAATTCTGAGGATACAGGCATCGCCTTGCATCGCAGCAGATACAGGACCTTTGGCTGTGAGTGCTGCCAGTGCCTGAGCCAAACTGGTACCGGCAGAACTACCTCGGGAGGATAGATTTGTATCCGAAGTATTGGAATTACTGCCACTTACAGGCGTTGCTGGTTTTGTAGCAGTTGTTGCTGGCGGCGCAATGGTCGTTGCAGCCGGTTTTGGGGTACTTGTTGCAGCAGCTGCCGGTTTCGGGGTGGCAGCCGCTGTTGGTACTGCCGTTTGTGTTGTTCCGCTTGCCGGCAATTTTGAAAGTTCCTGAGCCCCGTTCAGCAGTATCTGAACACTTTCACCCTTGGCAACAACCTTGTAATCCGGTTTTATCGAGCAATCAATGACGAAACGAACTTTGGACGGGTCGGATTGCGCATAGCGAATCTGCAGCACCGTTTTCTGGTTTACCGGCACTGTGCCCATCTCAGAGACTTTGGCGTTCTTTAAATCGACAATGAGTCGAAAATAGGTGTGGGTCGCGTCCGGAGACCACAGTTCCTGGTTCACCACTTCGGCATTCTTTGCCGTGATAAAAACATTGGCCTGGTTGTTAATCCCGGGAACATAGGATACTTTTGCGACCGTACCACCAATAATTTTTTCCAGAACAGTATCCGTTGCCGCAAATGCAGAGGTACTGCCAACGCCGGCGAATGTTTGCAGAAAAAAACACAGCAAAAGAAATGCTGCCACGTTTTTTTGGCTTTTTTTGCTGATGATTCTACCGATCATTCTGTTTGTTTGACGTTTGTTTGTTTGAAGTTTGTTTGTTTGACGTTTGTTTGTTTGAAGTTTGTTTGTTTGAAGTTTGTTTGTTTGAAGTTTGTTTGTTTGAAGTTTCATAATTTCCTCCTAGTTCGTGTGCGGTTCATCGCCCATGAAAAGGCTTTCTTTTGTATGTGGATGTTTACAGACAGTTGTATGATTGAATATGCGGATGTTCGTAGACAATTGCATAAGGATATATGAGGCAATTGCATATGAGCAATTCGCAAGGATACATGCGGATACTAAAGTGTTCCTTTGTATTCGCACCCGATCTTCAATGGCGGTTTGTGTTCAACCATTTACGTGTTATATTATCTCAATGATACCAATAACGCTTCGCTTTCCATCAAATTATACCACCGAAACAGCCCTTTGAACATGACAATCCGGTTTCAAATGAGTAGAATGTTCTACAATGTGGCCTGCAGACTCTCCCATTTCGGCTTTTTCGGGTGATCCGATTCGTAATATGAATGGATGCAGCCACAATACTTTTGCATATACCAGCCTTTGGCACGAGCAAGGTTTCTTCCTTCACGATAAAAGGGACGAAAATCCCTGTAAAAGAACAACACTCCATACTTTTCAGCCGCGGCTTCTGCCGCATTGCATATGGCTTCATGATTTTGATATGGCGATATAAGCAGGCTTGTTGTAAATGCTTGAAAACCTTCCCTGGCCGCCAGAGCTGCCGTCGCCTCCATGCGGGTTATATAACAATAATTGCAGCGCTCTTTTTCCATTTTCAACCACAATTCCTGCTGAAATTCAGCGGACTGATACAAAGGAATATTCAGTTCTTGTGTCATGGTTACCACAGATGCCAGGCGGTTCTGCCACTCTTCAATAGGGTGTATGTTGGGGTTGAACCAGGTTGCGCTCACGTCAAAGCCTTCTTTTTGCAAGTTGGTCAATATGGCTCCGGAGCACGGCGCACAGCAAACATGCATCAAAAGGTGTTTGTCGTTTATGTCTATCATGGGTAAGGTCCTTTCTGTTCATCAAAAAAAACACTATTTTTTTTGAATACGCGCTACAACGGCCTTAAATTCTTCTGTTCCACTAATTGTTTCCGGCAATCGCCGGAGTTCTGCATCCAAAAGACTGGCTGCATTCACAGTATCCACCAATACCGCTGTTTGCTTCAAAGACAAAATCCGATAAACCGATGCATCCAAACGTTCTTCGGAAATAAGGCCATCTTTGACCGCCTGCAAAATTGCCAAACAAGCGGTTTCTAAGTTCGCAGGAACCAGCAGGATATCTGCCCCGGCCAGAATGGCCTGCATAACGGCTTCCGCTTCGCCAAAACTTTCTGTAATGGCACCCATTTCCATGGCATCGGTAATAATTATGCCCTGAAAACCGAGTGTGTTACGCAAGAGTCCTGTTAACACATCGGGGTTCAAGGTAGCCGGTACATCCAATTTGGAAATGCCTGGCGTGTGTACATGTGCAGTCATAATGATGGGGACACCGGCAGCAATGGCCTTTTCAAAAGGAACCAGTTCAACGCTTTTCAGGCGGTTCATGTTGTGCGGTACCACAGCCAAACCGTCGTGACTGTCCGTGGTGGTATCGCCATGGCCGGGAAAATGCTTCACAACCGGAATAATATGCGTTTCCGTATACCCTTGCAATGCAGCGGCCACCATGGCCGCCGTTTCCTCCGGCTTTGTGCCATAAGCACGGTTTCCGATAACGGGATTCTGCGGGTTTGTGTTCACATCGGCATCCGGTGCAAAGTTAAGATTGATGCCCAATTGCTGCAATTGTTTGCCGGTGGCAACGGCGGCCTGCCGCGCCAGGTCTGTGTTTCCTGTTTTTCCAATATCCCCGGCCTGTGGCATGGACACCGCACCCAATTGTTTCGCAGCAGCCAAACGGGATACAATACCGCCTTCTTCATCCGTCCCGATAAAAAGGGGTAATCGGGCTGTTTTTTGCAGTTCTGCAACCAGGGTGCGACATTGTCGTACCGTCTGAATATTCTGAGAAAACAGAATAACACCACCAGGTTGCCATTTCTGCAAAATTTCTTTGGTTGCGTCGTTAAGAACGGTGAGTGGTTCTCCCTGTGTATCGGTACGAAAAGCCGGGAACATCAGTTGACCGACCTTTTGTTCTAAGGAAAGTTTAGAGAGAAGCTCTTTGATATCCGTGATGGGCAAGAAGTTGTTTCCATTTTTCGTATCAGATACCGACAAACCGGTTTCTGTGCCTGTTGCCGGTTGCGTTGCATCTGGACTTCTTTCTGGTTCTGTTGCATCTGGACTTGTTTCCGGTGAAGGTGTTTCCGTGCTTTTAGGCGGGATTGCTGTTTTCGTACTTGTTGCCAGTGATGTTGCATCCGGGTTTGCTGCCGGCGGAGCCGTTCCCGAGTTTGTTGCTGAGGCAGGTTCAGACGCAGAAGGCGGTCCTGAAGAATTCACAGGCGGAAAAGCACTGCAAGCAGTTAAAGAGACTGAAGCGAGCAAACCAATAGACAGTAGGAAAACAGAAACCAGCAAGCCCCGAGTCTGACCGTATTTCCAGTGTCTTTGCAAGGCTGACTCTTTTGTGATACCCGAATTATTCATCCAAAAAAGCCACATTTTCGATCCATTCAAAACATTTTTCAAAGATAAACTCATTATAAGACCGCACAACGTGCTCTTCCAAAACGACTTCGTTATAATACCGCACAACGTGTTATTCCAAAACGACTTCATTATAAGACCATATGAAAAATTCTTCCAAGAAAACTTCATTTCAAAACCGTCCCGACAGCAAGGCTATGGCCATTTAAATAGTGCTTTACAGACATTCGCTTGCCGTTGGGCATTTGTATCTCTGAAACCAGAAGTTCTCCGTTGCCGGTTTGAACGCACATCCCCTCGTTTCCCACCGAAAGAATGGTGCCCGGTGAATGCAAATTGACAACTTCGGTTGAACTCCCATTCGTATCCACGTGTTCCAAGGCCCAATCCAACTCGGCTTTCATCACACTGTCTCCAGCCTGTGACAAATCCGGTATAACCTCTACAACCAGCATGTTTTGTGGCCTGCCCGGTGTAATCGAGCGACAAATTTTCACGCGCTGACCATTATATGTCGTCGTGGCACCGGGCCAGGGATCCATTCCACGAACCAGATTATGAATTTCCCATGCAGACAAATGCCAATCAATAATACCGATATCTTTCATAAACCGGGGTGCCAATGTGGCTTTGGTATTATCTTGTGGAACAGGTTCCAGTTGGTGCTTCTCCATTTTTTTAAGTGTTTTTAAGAGCACAGCAGCCCCCAGTAAAGACAACATGTCGTGCAGTTCTCCTGCTGTCATGTCTTCTGGAATGAGAACCGATTCTTTCAAAAGCATGTCCCCTGTGTCCAGACCTTCATCGGTAAACATGGTGGTAATACCGCTTTCCGCAAAACCACGCAGCATAGCCCATTGTATAGGTGCTGCGCCACGCAATTCCGGCAAAAGGGAAGCATGGACATTGATTGTACCCTGACTTGGAACATCCAACAAAGATTTTGGTAAAATTTGGCCAAAGGCACAAGTGACAATGACATTTGGATTCACTGCAGCAATGGTTGCGACCATGTCCGGTTCCCTGTTCAGACGGGTGGGCTGCAAAACAGGAATTCCTTGAGCTTCTGCAAAGGCTTTGACCGGCGACGCTTTCACTTCTTTGCCGCGATCCTTCGGCTTGTCCTTTTGTGTCACCACCAGCACAACATTATAGCCGTGGGAGACAAGTGCCTCCAGGCTAGGTACTGCAAATTCCGGTGTTCCCATAAAAACAATGTTCATATTTTCAGCCATCTCTTCCCCTTCAGATTGATAGAAAACTTGCTGAAAATGCTGCGCATTTTCATATTATAGCCTTCCAATTGATACTCGATGCTTCAGCCACCCTACAAATCTTCTTCCGCCGCTTCACTCCGCAATGTCTCAATCTCTTCTTCTGTTAAAAAACTTGTTGCCTTTTCATCAAAAAGAATGCCATCCAAATGATCAATCTCGTGGCAAAATGCTCTTGCCAGAAGGCCATCGCCTTCAAAAGTTTGCAAAACACCGTTTCTGTCCAAGGCTTCCACCACAACATGCTCCGGCCGTTCCACAATGCCCAATACACCAGGAATGCTAAGACAGCCTTCTACCTCATGCTGTAAACCTTCCTGCGATATAATTACAGGATTTATGAGCTCTATAGGCCCACTGCCATCATCCACAATGGCAACCCGGCGCAATACGCCCACTTGCGGTGCTGCAAGACCGGCCCCATTAGATTCTATCATCGTTTCCAGCATATCCTCGAGTAATGTGATAATCTTAGGGGTAATCTCCCCAACACTGCGGCTCTTTTTTCGTAAAATATCATCACCCTTATGTACAATTGTTCGAATGGCCATATCACACACTCCTGAATTATTTCTTTACTTCCCCGGTGTTCTACAATATTTCAGAATGGATTTTTTTCTGAACACCAAGGATTCCTCTAAAACCATTATACACGGACATCGCTTTCTTATCCACACTACAACATCGACCCCGGATCTATATCTACGCCCATGTGCACTTCTTTTCCGGAGGTTTCCTTGGAAAAAGTCTCCTGCAATATGTTCAACACAGAAAGCAAGGTCCGGACACTGCGGTGTCGCAAAATGATGCGAAAACGGAAGCGGCCATTCATTTGTGATATGGGTGCCGGTAGTGGTTCGGAAAGCATAAACGGGGCTGTTTCAGTAAAATTCGCAGCGTCTCGCAGATAACGGTAAACTTTTTGTATCAGATTTTCTGCGTCTGTAATCTCCTTACTGGAAACCAGCACCACCCCCACATGGTAAAAAGGCGGCAGGTTCAACTGTTGGCGCAGCGCAATTTCCTGATGGTAAAACCCTTCATAATCGTGATGAATAACGGCCTGCAGGCAGTAATGGTCCAAATTATAAGCCTGAACAAGCACTTCACCGGGTTTTTCGTCTCGACCGGCCCGACCGGCCGCCTGTGCCAGCAGCTGAAAGGTTTTTTCAGAAGACCTGAAATCTCCGCTGGAAAGCATGGCATCCGCAGAAAGAATGCCGACCAGGGTTACATTGGGGAAATCGTGACCCTTAGCGACCATTTGTGTGCCCACCAGCAAGTCAGCCTCCCCGTTACGAAACAAGTCCAGTTGTTTTTTATGACCATCTTTTCCGGATGTTGAATCCAGGTCCATCCGCACCACGCGCAGCCCCTGCGTACTTTCCAAAAGATCTGCTTCCAGTTTCTGTGTGCCCATGCCCATGGGTATAAACTGTTCACTGCCGCAACTTGGGCAGCACTTCGGCACTTTTTCCAAATACCCGCAATAGTGGCAGACACAGCGATCCTTTTGGTGCAGGGTTAACGAAATGCTGCAATGCGGGCAAGACAGCACCATTCCACAATCCCGACACAACATAAAAGATGAAAGCCCCCGCCGGTTCAACAGCAGAATGCTCTGCTCTTTTGCCGTATGAACCGCTGCAATTCTAGATTTTAGTGCATTGGAAATATTGGTGCGGTTGCCATCCTGCATTTCCTTTTTCATATCGATGAGGGTTACCTTCGGTAGGGGACGTCCGGCAACCCTTTGTTTTAAGTCGACACGCAAGAGGGTGCCACTTTCCGCCCGATGAAAAGTTTCCAGAGAAGGCGTGGCGGAACCGTAGAGCAGCAGGCCGCCACTAATATTGCAGCGGGCACGGGCTACCAGCCTTGCGTCATAACCCGGCGTGCTTTCTGCCTTGTAAGCACCCTCATGTTCTTCATCAATGATCACAATGCCCAGGTTTTTTAACGGTGCAAATATGGCCGAACGTGCGCCCACCACCACATCCAGGTTACCGTTTTTAATGCCCCGCCACTGATCATAACGTTCTCCAATAGAGAGACGGCTGTGCAATACTGCCACACGGCTGCCAAAACGACCCAAAAAACGGTCTACGGTTTGCGGTGTTAAAGAGATTTCCGGTACCAGCATCACCGCCCCTTTGCCTTTTTTCAGGCTTTCTTCGATGAGACGTAGATACAACTCCGTTTTTCCGCTGCCGGTAACACCAAAAATCAGGGCTTCACCGCCATTTTGATCCAGCAAGGGAGCCAGCGTCTGAAAGGCATTTTCCTGCTCTTCTGTGGGGTTTGGAGGAAGCACCGGTTCAACCGAGCGTCCTTGAAACGGATCCCTATCCACGTCCAGCCGCAATTCGCGAACCAGTCCTTTTTTCTTAAGTGTAAGCAACATGCCGGGTGTAACCCCTTGCAGCAGACAAAGGTCCGAAACGGTGCAAAGCCCTTCCTGTAAAAGGGTTTCAAGAATATGTACATGGTGCAGACTGCGAAATGCTCCTTCACGGCACAAGGCATCAAAATCTTCAGCTGACACCGCTGCTTCCATGGCACGGCAGGTTTTTTCGTTGGCCCGTTTCTGATATGTGCCGTTTTCCTGTACCACCAAACGGGCGCCGGAGGGCAGCATGACCGATAAGGCCTGGTGCCACGTACAAAGGTAACGACCCCGCATCCACTCTGCAACTTTTAGCAAATCTTCGGTAATTAAGGGCGCTTCGTCCACTGCTTCTGCAATGTCTTTGAGGGCATATGTTGTTTTCGGCGGATTCAGACGGGTTATCCAACCACCTCGCAAGCCTTTTTTGCGACCAAAAGGTACCAGAACACGCATTCCGGGTAAAACCTGCATGCCTTCCGGCACGGCATAAGTATATTCTTTATCAAAACTTCTGGCAGAGTCCGCCAGCACAACAGATACAGTCACTTTTACTCCTTGGGAATCACAAATGGGTCTACCCATCACTGGGAGACCCACCTGTGTTATATAAGCATATCCATTTAATGGTTATATTCTGTGGTAACATGGTCCGGTAAATGATCAATTTTTCCGGATGCACTGAAGATAAAATCGGTGTTATATTTATCTGCCAACCCCTTTACTTTGTCGAAAAATGCCGGTAATGCGCCGCAAGTTTCATCAAACTTATCTAGACCATCCATATAGATGGCTGTGATGTCATAGTTTTCTGCAATCAAGCCACAGAGAAAACCAAAAAGATCATTTAGTCCTGAAATAGGGAACTCTGAAATGTTAATATACCGCACCTCATGTCGGACATTTGTGATGTGACTGTTGCTTTTGTCAATGAAAACAATTTCACCTTTCAAGTCCTTCACTGCTTCGTTGACGTCATCCAGAATGTATTTTGTTTTTCCAACACCTTTTTCCCCAACCATTACCTTTATCATGGGCATCGTCCCCTTTCTGCATACCGTGTATTATTGTATTCAAGCCTCAGTACTTAATTCGGAAACACCGTCTTTCACAATTTCAATTTTCGATATGGAGAGTTCGTAGGCAATGCGATCTTCCGACGCTGTTTCGGAGATTCGCTTCTGATAGGTTCGGCTTTGGATTCTCCCCCAAACACGAACATTATCCCCCACCGCAAAATTCCCTGCGAAGCGTGCGTTCCGTCCCCATGCAATGCAAGGGATATAGTCTGATTTGTTGTATGAACGGTTCACCGCCAGCAAAACGTCGGCAATTTCTCGTCCAAACGGTGTTGTTCTATACATTGGTTTCCTACATACATACCCATTCAGAACAACTTGATTTGGGTTACGCGGCTCCACCTCCTCTTCTGATAAGGTGATTTCTCTAGCGAAAACTGTCAGCATGAGTCTATGCCCATCTGCACTGTTGTAATTGTTGTAAGATCGAAATTGTCCGTCAACAACGGCAAAAATACCTGGTGTAAAAGCGCTTGGTGGCGCCAGGCGTTCTGAAAACATCACGGGTATGATGTCATAGGAATCACTGAGCCTTTGCACATTTAAGTTAACCGAGTAGAAGCCTTCACCATAGACTTCATGACTAAAAACCGATTCTGAAAGTACTTTTCCTGAAATTTTAGCAACATTGCTTTCTACCAGCGTACCGGACATCCAAACCTCCAAAGCGCTCAGCGTCTTTTGTGAATTTTTTTCATCATGTATATTGTAAAGAGACATGATGACAAAACGGCTTTCTTTTGTGATGTGACTTTGCTTTTCCTGTTAATACTATTATAACCTTTCCAGTTTTCTTTTCAATCTTTTCCTGGAACATCGTGTCTATATAATTTGCCCTGCATTCTTCCATTCAAACATATTATTGCAAAACTGGCACTGGAGAAAATACATTATCGTATAGGCGCACCAAAAACCTTCTTTTTTTTGTCAATGTTTACCCTAGCAAATCTGAAAATGTGCAGCATTTTCAGCAAGTTTTGTGCAAACGCAACGAGGAAGCATGGGGTAAATCTGAAAATGTGCAGCATTTTCAGCAAGTCAATACTTTCGAATATCATTCTTGCCCTAACGAAGCAGCATCTGGCCATCGCCAGCGTGTAAGATTAGCCGCTTCATTTCCAGCATCAACAAAACTTCCTGTAATTCTCCAGGATGCAGTCCAGTCCTGGCGCAGAGCAAATCCGGGTACATCGGTTCTTTTTGTAATAGGTTGTACACCAATTGTTCTGAAAAGTTTAACTGTATGTGCATTTCTTTCCCTAACTTGTCCCTGCTCCTTTGAGAACCTGCATCCCACCTACCCCTCACATCCGTCAGACACTCCAGAATATCCTGTATTTCCTGCACAAGGCCTGCCCCCTCCCGTATCATGCGGTTACAGCCTCGACTTGTAACGCTCAGCGCATTCCCAGGAACAGCAAACATGGCCGCCCTCGAGCTTGATGCTCTCGCAGGCGCCTTCCTTCATCAGCTTGCCCGAGCTCTCGACAGCCTGCGCCGGCGAGACCTGGTAGCTCATG
>JBBRWP010000111.1:0-10004 GCA_038249175.1 Acetivibrionales bacterium | reverse complement strand
CCGAAGCCTCCGTTTTGGCAGGTCTGGCGGCACCAACCGAAACCCCCGTTTTGGCAGGACTGGCGGCACCAACCGAAGCCTCCGTTTTGTCAAGGCAGGCGGCACCAACCGAAGCCTCCGTTTTGGCAGGTCTGGCGGCGCCAACCGAAGCCTCCGTTTTGGCAGGTCTGGCGGCGCCAACCGAACCCCCCGCTGCAGCAAGTCCAGCGATATCGCCAGAAATCATTGATGGAACGAAAGACCCGCTTCAGGCTGGTGCCTATCCGCAAAAGAGTGCCGCAGCGGCCGGGAATACACAGGAAATTCTGGTGATTCATGGCCATCAGGGCGATATGATGAATGATCAATTCTGGTTGTTTTCAATGTTCATGTTCCGCAACTTCTGGCGTTTCATGCACATTGTCGGTTTCAGAAACCCGGCCAGTCCGGCCAAGAACTTCCACAAACAACACAAAATTGAACGCATTTTTACAAAATGGATAGAAAGAACCGGTATCCCTGTTCTTTGCGGTCATACCCACCGACCCAAATTCCCTTCAAACGGAGATGTCCCCTACATAAACAGTGGCTGTTGCATACACCCGCGCGGTATTACCGGTGTTGAAATTGTGGATGGTCAGATTGCCCTGATTCATTGGCGTGTACGACCTGATGCTGATGGTGTACTTTCTGTCAGCAAAAATGTAATTCGGGGTCCATTGCCGCTTTCCGAACTGCAAATTCTGCACAGGCCCTGATTTATTGCTATTCTTTTCTCTTCGTATAGTCTTATTTCTTACCTTTAGCGACCACAAAGAGCAATATCGGATAAATAACAAGCACTTTTGTATAGGACAACCCCACCACAGAACGGTATAATGAGGTGGATGGGGTTATCGTCATAATCTCGTGTCAAACCCTGAAAATCTACCGTCGTAGAACCCTAGTGCCGTGGAAAAGACGCTTGAAGCCGGATAAGCAATGGCGGCAATCCACAAAAAATGAAAGGAAGTACCATCATGAAACAAATTAAAGTCGGCACTCTCATTGGTGGCGGCGATGCCGTGCGCATCATCCCGCAAATTATTGACCATGGTTTTGAAACATTCAGTCTCACCTTTTGGCAAACAACCGGAGGTCTTGATCTTCCGGAACTGGCCAAACAAGTCCGGGCGCTCACCGACCCGAAGGGGGTTGAAATTTCCTCCGTCAGCGTATTTGGCAATGTCCTCACCGGCACGGGTTCCAATGCAGATGCCCTGACTTCCTGGGAGCGTGCCATTGATGCAGCCCATTTGTTTGGCACAGATCTGGTCACCGGTTTTACCGGCCGTATTGTTGATGAACCGATAGAAGCCTCCATACCGGCATTCAAAAAAGTGTTTGGCGAGTTAATCCGCCGTGCCAAAGACAAAGGTGTGCGCATCGCGTTTGAAAACTGTGATATGGGCGGGACCTGGGAACGCGGCGATTGGAATATCGCACAGAACCCCACGGCCTGGGAAATGATGTTCGATGCCATTCCCGAAGATAACATTGGCTTACAGTGGGAACCCTGCCATCAGATGGTCAGCCTCATTGACCCCATACCACAGCTGCAAAAATGGGTTGGAAAAGTGTTCAATGTCCATGGCAAAGATTGCACAATCGATTGGAACATCATCAAAGAATATGGCATTCACGGGCCAAAACAGTTCGCCTGGCATCGCACGCCGGGTTTCGGAGATTCCGATTGGACCCGCATTATCTCCATTTTACGCGAAGCAAAATACGAAGGATCCATTGATATTGAAGGTTTCCACGATCCCGTTTACCGCAACGAACTGGAATACACCGGTCAGGTACACGGCCTGAATTACCTGAAACAGTGCCGTGGCGGATCTTATGTTCCCAATCCGAAGTAAAGGCGTTTTTGGCAGAATATTCTTTTTGGTTTGGAGGAGACTTCATGGATAAAAAATACAAAGTGCTGCAGGTTGGCTGCGGCGGCATCAGCAATGCCTGGATTCCCCACATCAACGCACGGGCCGATACGGCTTATGTGGGTGCTGTGGATATCCGTCTGGAAAGTGCGCAGGCCCTTATTGAAAAATACAGTTTTCCCTGTTCGGCCTATACCGACCTTGCAACGGCCATCAAAGAAACCGGCGCGACTCTGGTCATTGACAACACCATTCCTGAGGGTCACCACAATGTGGTCACCACTGCACTAAAGATGGGCTGTAATGTCCTGGGTGAAAAGCCTCTGGCAAACTCTATGCAAGAGGCCAAAGACATGGTGGACACAGCCAAACAGACAGGGTGTTCCTATGCTGTGATGCAAAACCGCCGTTACATCAAAAACAATCGCAGTTTTCAAAAAATTGTACAGTCCGGCCTTATCGGCCAACCGGGCTTCATACAGTCCGACTTCTTCATCGGTGCGCATTTCGGTGGTTTCCGGGACATCATGGACAGTCCGCTCGTGCTGGATATGTCCATTCATACCTTTGACCAGGCCCGTTTTGTTACCGGCGGCACCCCGGTTTCTGTTTATTGTCAGGAATTTAACCCACCCGGGTCCTGGTATAAGGGCAATGCCGGTGCTACAGCCATTTTTGAATTCTCAAACGGAATGATATATACTTATAACGGTTCCTGGTGCGCTACAGGCGGTAACACATCCTGGGAGTGCGTCTGGCGTGTCTCCGGTACAGCCGGTTCCGCCGCCTGGGATGGTGCTGGCGCCCCGTGGTATGAAGTTCCCGTGAAAGACAACGACCCCGCGAAGTTTATCTGGGACACGGAAATCATCACCCCGGAAGCAGACTGGGTTGGAAACGAAGGTCATCAGGGTTGTATTGATGAAATGTTTGCCGCCTTGAATGAAGGCCGAAAAGCCGAAACCGACTGTACAGACAACATCCACAGCCTTGCCATGGTCTTTGCCGCCATTGAAAGCGCCAAAACAGGCCGAAAAATTCAAATTGAGATATAGGAGGTCCATGCTATGAAACTCGGAGTATTTGCTGTCCTTTTGTCCGGTCAAGATCTGGAATCTGCCCTTTCCTATCTCCACAATTCAGGCGTACAGGTCGTAGAACTTGGCACCGGTGGTTACCCCGGCAATGCCCATGCCAACCCGGTGGAATTGTTGGCAGATCCTGCAAAAATTGACGCGCTGAAAACCCTGATCAAAAAATATAACATGTCCATATCCGCCCTCTCCTGTCACGGCAATCCGGTGCATCCGCAAAAAGACATTGCCGCTTCCTTTGACAAAGATTTTCAAAACACGGTACTGCTCGCAGAAAAACTGGGCGTGGACACTGTTGTTACCTTTTCCGGCTGCCCGGGTGACCACGATGGTGCAAAATACCCCAACTGGGTTACCTGCCCCTGGCCGGAAGATTTTCTGGCGGTTCTGGACTACCAGTGGAATGACGTCCTCATCCCCTACTGGAAAAAAACTGCCGCTTTTGCTAAAGAACACGGCGTGAAAAATATTGCGCTTGAAATGCACCCCGGTTTCTGTGTCTACAACCCGGACTCCCTGAAAAAACTGCGTTTGGCAGTCGGTGATATTATTGGCGCCAACTTTGACCCCTCCCACCTGTTCTGGCAGGGCATCGATCCCGTTCACGCCATTCGTGATTTGGGACCGGCCATTCAGCACTTCCATGCCAAAGACACCGGCATTGATGAAATCAACTGCAAGGTCAACGGCGTATTGGACACGAAACACTACAGCGATGAGATTAAGCGTTCCTGGGTTTTCCGCAGTGTCGGTTACGGCCACGATATGCAGGTATGGCGCGACATGATGAGTAACCTCCGCCTTGTGGGTTATGACGGTGCTATCAGCATCGAGCACGAAGACAGCATGATGAGTGTGAACGAAGGCTTGCAAAAAGCCATTGCCTTCTTAAAAGATGCCCTGATGTTTGAAGACAAAGGCGGCATGTGGTGGGCGTAAGCCAATAACCAACGTGCAATATCCCGCAGAATTTCCGGGGATGGTTCAGAGTTGTTCTGTAAACGCAGCGAAATCGTTCCGTTCTCACAAGCAGCAACACTGCTGAACCATCCCCTATGTGTTTTGGGTTTGAATAACTGTACAGGAGGTTTGTATGAAAGCACTCAACATCGGCATGGTGGGCTATAAGTTCATGGGAAAAGCCCATTCAAATGCCCTGCAGCGTCTCGGTATGTTTTTCGATCCCGGCGTGAAGGTCTGCCTGAAAGCCTTGTGTGGTCGTGATGCCGACTGGGTACAGAAAGCTGCCAACACTTTTGGTTTTGAAGGCATTGAAACATCCTGGGAAACACTGGTCGGCCGGAAAGACATTGACGTGGTCGACATCACCGCACCGAGCAACGTGCACAAAGAGATTGCCATTGCCGCTGCTCAAAACGGCAAGCATGTTTTTTGTGAAAAACCATTGGCACTCAATGTGACCGATGCCCGTGAAATCCTGGCTGCCGTTCAAAAAGCCGGTGTGAAACACCAAATCGGCTTTAACTATCGCTTTACACCGGCCATCCTGCTGGCCAAAAAACTTATTGACAGCGGAAAAATCGGCCAGATATACCATTTCCGCGCCAAATACCTGCAGGACTGGATTATCGATCCGGCCTTCCCGCTGGTTTGGCGTCTGGACAAAGATGTTGCAGGGTCCGGTTCACACGGCGACCTTGGCGCCCACTTGATCGATTTGGCACATTTCCTTGTCGGCCCGATGAACCGCGTGGTCGGCAGCAGCAAAACCTTTGTCAAGGAACGCCCCGAAGTGGGCGTGATGCAGGGCTTAACGGCACAATCATCCGGCAATGCCAAATTGAAGCCGGTCACCGTCGATGATGCAACCCTCTTCCTGGCGGAATTTGAAAACGGTGCATTGGGCTCTTTTGAAGCAACACGGTTTGCAGCCGGTCATAAAAACGATATGTCTTTTGAAATTAACGGCAGCAAAGGCTCTGTCCGTTTTTCCTTTGAGCGCATGAATGAACTGGAATACCATGATGCGGCCGACCCCGCAGAAATCGGCGGTTTCCGCACCATTCAGGCTTCTGAAGGCTGTCATCCCTATATGTCGGCGTGGTGGCCGGTCGGTCATGTCATTGGCTATGAACACACTTTCGTCCATGAATTTTATGAATTTACAAAAGCCATTGCAACCGGCACAGCAACAAGTCCCAATTTTGAAGACGGCGTGAAGTGCTGTCAGGTGTTGGACGCTGTGGATTTGTCTGTACAAAACAACGGGTGGGTTTCTATTGCGGATGTATGATGCAGGTTCAGACACTTTGCGAATTGAACAGCACGAAAAAGCCGATTTCCCCATCAGCATCTACCACCTCAGCGGCAGTGGCGATGGGGTGCTCGAATATCATTGTCATGGAGATTTTGAGATACTCCATATCCGTGAAGGGTGTGGGGTTTTTCAAATTGGTCCTTCGAGCTATCCGGTGAAAAGCGGGGATGTTCTTTTTGTTAACCCTTATGAAGTGCATTCCGGTACCTCTGAAAAAGACACCGTCCTTACGTATGATGCGATTGTTTATGAGCGGCAACTCCTCGAAGCCATCACACTGCACCCCGACTATCATCGCTATATCCGGCCATTATTGGAGAACCGTCACGGTTTTCCGCATACCCTGTCCAAAAAAGCAGGTATTTCCAACCGGGTTACAAGCACCATCCATGAAATTCTGACAGAATATCACGAAAAAACAGCCGGATATGAATGGATGATTCGAACCAATCTGGAGAAAATAGCGGTTCTTTTATACCGCTACCTTCACGAAAGTGAAGAAAGCACGTCTCATGCACCCCTGGCAGCAACCGGAAGGGATTTTGCCGAACTGTTTCGGACGGTCTCCGAAAACCCGGCGACACAGATATCTACAGAGAAAGCTGCCGGTATGGTGCGCACAAGCCGTTACCATTTCTGTCGGAAATTCAAAGCGTATACGGGTAAAACCTTCATTGAATTTCTGCACCTTTTCCGTGTGGGTGAAGCAGAACATCTTCTACTGGAAACAGAACTGCCAGTTTCTGAAATTGCCGAAGCGGTCGGTTTTGGTAATCTGCCCTACTTTGACCGGGTGTTCAAGTCAGTCAAAGGCCTTTCTCCTAACCAGTACCGTACAAAAAAACGAAATATTCTGCCTTGACGACAACTTGCGCCGGTTTTCTCAACCTCCTCCAGCACTCTTAAAAACGCCCCGTACCGGTGCCCTTGCAGATAAAGCATCCCAAGGACCATCCCCTTCCAAAAAGGCGTCTCGGCGCCATTCGTCCCTGTTGCCGGGGTAACCGTTACCTTGTTCCTATCAATACCCGCCATTTTCCACGGTGTATTGCCCAAAAGTAAGACATCGCACTGCCGTGATTCAAACACATACTCTTCATCCAATTCACCAATACTGGTGCCCCTGGAGATTTTGTATCCATCGCAAATCCCTAAGACAAGGCAAATACGGTTTTGGCAACCCAGGCCATGGCTGAAATAACCGGCCCGGAGACTGCGTTCAGATACACACTCACAATGCCTGGATTGCCGGTAATACGCGGCAATCCAATAATAAGAATCAGAAAAACAATGCCAATATACCGCTCTGCTTTGTAGAGCTGATCCACCCACTTAGGGGGGAGAATGACTGTAAGCACACGTGACCCATCCAACGGCGGAATTGGGAGAAGATTAAACATCGCCAGTAAAATGTTAATTTGCACCAGCATATTCAAAAGTTGAAAAGCCGCATCCAAGAGGGTAAAGGTCGTTCCGTCGCCGGCTGAAAGTATTCCCACCATTTCCAGCTTCACTAAAAATCCCATCACCATCATGGAGAGAAAGGCCAGAATTAAATTGGAACCGGGTCCAGCCAAGGCTACCAGAAACATGCCGTAACGTTTGTTTTTAAAGTTGTTTGGGTTGACCGGTACCGGCTTCGCCCAACCAAAGTGCGCCGCATACATCATAACGGTACCCAAAAGGTCCAGGTGTTTTAGGGGGTTCATGGTTAAGCGCCCCATTTTTTTGGCTGTGTCGTCCCCCAATTTATAGGCCACCCAACCGTGTGCCAATTCGTGCATGGGCAGGGCAATGAGCAGAATGACGGTAATATAAAGCAATTCGAATATTTTTGTTTTGTCCATTTTTCCTCCAGAAAAGCCGGCATTTATGTCTGCGAGAAATAAACCAGCGCCAAATTACAACTCTCTTTGCTGATATATTTATACACCATGCGTCCTCGCTTTTAAAAATGAAAAGGTATCCAAATCTACGTATTGACCGGAAAATACGTCGAAGTCAAGTGCATTACCTATGAAATTATTACGGTCTTTAGTAGCGGTTGCTCCAAATATCGATCCGTTATGACCACCAATAATATCAACTGCATTTCCATCCAACGGATATACTGCAACAAGACTATCCTAGCTGTATGTAAGTGATTTAATAATAATTATTAAACTAAAGAGTAAAATTATTTTTTTCATAAGAATAAATTTTAATTTTATAGGTTCTATCTATAATTTATAAAACTAAGATCGCAAATAATTCTCGAAAAGCGTAGAAAAAACTAAGTATTTTATTTCGAGTAATTTTAGGTGACTTAAGATTTTTAAATTAACCTGTTGAATTATATATGCCATTTGAAAGCGAAATTCAAATAAACTACTGCCAGAATTATTCTAAACTAATTTAATTAAAACCTTTAGAATGCGATAAGCGAGGTCATACTTAAGGAACCTGCAACTAATTTGTCATTAAAAAATTCTGTTTTCTCAGCAGTATTTGTTAATGCCATAAAATAAATTAGTGGCAAGAAGTGTTCTGGGGTTGGAATGGCTAATTGTAACGCTTTACTTTGGTTTTGATAGTGAATTAGGGATTCAAAATTATTCTGTAACAAGCATTGATTTATTGTCTCTCTTGCTTCAATAGCCCAATCATAACCATAATTATCGGTGTTTAATTTATTGTAATCAACTAAACTCAAGTTATGAATAATATTGCCGCTGCCAATAATTAGAATTTCTTTATTACGTAATGGCATTAACTGCTTGGCAAGTTCAAAATGGGATTCGGGTGTTTTAGTATAATCGATGCTTAATTGAACAACGGGAACATCCGCATTTGGATAAAGATGTTTCAAAACACTCCATACGCCATGATCGAGGCCCCAACTCATATCTAGTACAACATCCGTATTAGTTAGTAGTCGTTGAACTTCTTTTGCCAACTCTATACTTCCTTTTGCTGGATACTGAACATCATACAAGGCTTTCGGAAAACCTCCAAAATCATGAATGGTTCGAGGCATTTCCATGGCTGTAACTTTTGTGCCTTGGGTATACCAATGTGCCGAAATACAAAGTATTGCTTGGGGTTTTGTAATTTTTTTTACAATATTGCGAAAGCCATCCACAAACTGATTATCCTCAATGGCGTTCATTGGGCTTCCATGGCCAAGAAAAAGAATGGGCATTTTTAACATGATAGAAATGATACTTTTTTAAAAAAAAACAAAGGTTTCGGTTTAAAAATAAAATGAAATCAATGGTTTTTGGTTAAAGCCTCGTGTTTGTTGGGTCAAGTATGCGAAGTAGTTCTTTAAGCTGTTCCACTTTTGTTTTGAGACCATCTTTATCGTATGAATATATTAGGTTTGCGGTTAACCTTTGAATAATGCTAATATTGGTACAGGGAATATAAAATTTAGGCTGCGAATTTACCTTAATTTTTGCCAAGTAATGATCAATTTCATGACGACCAAGAACAGTGCCTTTGCTTAATGGATCAATATAAAACAAAATATTATCCTTAAACAAACTGCCATAATTAAACTCATCCATGTAGGCAAGAATAAAATTATTTGGCAAATTAACGCCTCTGATTGGTAACTCTAAACGTTCTGCCAATGCTATATATATAATACCAAGAGAAATGGCATTACCACGACGAAACTCTGATACCTGATTGATGTATGAACTATTAACCGACAATAAACTAGTACTATTGGGAGCAAAATCATACATTTCATACATTACCTGATTAATGATGCGAACCTTTTCAAGTGCCGTTAGATTCTCATTTATCTCAAGCCAAACATCTCTGCTTATTCGCTCAATAAACTCATTCAGCTCATCATAATTATAATCCGGATATTGATGTTTTGCTATCAGGAAAGCCCCCTTTAACAAACTCTCTGAACCCTCATTTACCCATTTACCTAGTTCGTTACGTATAGCCCTCGACTGAATATCTTCAATAATATTCTCTATATGCTCTTGAAATGATTGACTGATGGAATACTCCCATGCCTTCTCTAATTCAGGAATAATGGCTAGCCCTTCATCGTGCAAGGTCTTTTCAACCATCTCAACCACTTCGCGGTCTAAATCGTCAAGTAAACTAATTAATGCTTTTAATTTTGATTCTTCCATAGAATTTAAAACGGCTTTACCATTTTATAATTCCTCAAATTTAGGCGCATTTAAATTATTTGTATAAAATAATAGCTGGTATTAATCAACATACGCATTTGAATTACAAATTGATTTGGTTAATATTCTCAATATTATACAATTATGTAATATTTAAAAAATACAATCTTTAAGAGATCCTTCAAATATCCAATACTGGTAGTAACTACTCTTAATTAAAATGGTGTATGATTAGTCATAATCAATTACGACATATAAGAACTTAATTTACTTGTTTTTCAACCATCTAATTAACATTGAGATGAAGTATTTACACTGGATTTACAATCAAATCTTGGCGTAAAACACACATACATAAAACTTGATATTAAGTACTTATAGTGAGACCGTTGCAAGGCAAAATAGCATAAAAATATATCATATATAATTGTATTTCAGCGTATTGAGTCGTTTTTTTTTGTTATATTTGTGTATGAAAAATACACAAAACATCGGGTTTGCAGATTTGGCAATACAAGGAAGAAAAATCAAAGAAGATTTCTTCAATCGAATCAATTTAATAATCGATTGGAAGGCTATAGAGAAAGTTCTT
>JBBRWP010000110.1:0-10111 GCA_038249175.1 Acetivibrionales bacterium | reverse complement strand
CGGTCGGATTTTGGACAAACTGGATGCTTTGGGGCTGACAGAAAATACCCTTGTGGTCTTTACAACAGATCACGGTCATTTTTTTGGACAGCATGGCCTGATTGCCAAAGGGCCGTATCTTTATGAAGATATGATAAAAGTACCGTTGATTGTGCGTCAGCCAGGGAGAGTACCTGATGGAAAAGTGTCCGCTGCGATGCAATCTCTGGTCGACCTTGCACCGACGTTCTTAAGCGAAGCCGGCATCAAAATACCCAATGCAATGACCGGGGTGAACCAGGGCAAGGTTTGGCAAGGGCAGGCAGAAGAAGCCAGAGACCACATTCTGTGCGAACACCACCACGACCCGACAACGGTTCATCTAAAAACCTACGTGGACAAGCAGTATAAGCTAACGGTTTATTTCAACCAAACTTACGGTGAGTTGTTTGATTTGGAAAACGACCCGGGAGAAGTTCATAATCTGTGGAACGAAACGGCACATCAAGCGCTAAAAATGGATTTGTTGATGAAGTATATTTGGGCGGAACTGGGTAAAGAACCTATGTGGATGCCCAGAATGGCAGGAGCGTAGAGCGCAAGTGACGTTTTATTTGGTTTGCATTTGGCAGCACTACCTAAGCAATGAAGGGAATCGTCTGGTCTGCACAAATGATTTGGGGATGGACGCATGATTCAAAACTATGAAGATTTCATTGCAGCATTGCAATCGGCCGGCTTTTCAATGGGTGGTGGGAATTCTGAGGGAATTTATTCGGTGATTTCGTGGAGCTGGAATGAAGAACCCCCGTATGACACGGCGGTTCGCTGGCACACCGGTGACCCGCAAACGGACCCGTGGGAGTGGCGCATACGTGTGTTGGATGAGCGGGATGATGTCGGGTATGCCAAAATTTACTTTAAAAAGAGTGGATTCATCACGAAAGAATGGTACCCGTATTTTCTGGCAGCACGGCGTAAAGGACTGACTTTGGATGATGCGTATGCCGATGGCACGGTTAGCAATGATGCCAAACGCATTTATGCCGTGGTGGCTCAAAACGGTACCCTCCCTTTGCATACCATAAAGCAGTTGGCTGGTTTTTCACAGGAAAACAAATCTGCATTCGATAGAGCATTAACAGAATTACAGATGCGACTGTACCTGACCATGTGCGGCCGGCAGCAAAAGCGTTCCCTCAAAGGAGAGGAATACGGCTGGTCATCGACGGTATTTTGCACCACGGAACAGTTTTTTGGCGAAGTTGTTTTTGCAAAAGCAGCAACCATTGGTGAGCAGGAAGCGAAGCAGAGGATTTCAGAACAGATTCTTCGGTTGAATCCTGAGGCGTCGCAGAAAAAGATAAAAAGGTTCATCGAGGGATAATTGTGTATCTGATAGCACACCGAAACAAAGGGTAAATAATACAAATGAAAACTCATCCGGAGGTGGAACGATGGTAGGAAAACGTATTGACGAGATATTTCCGTATCTGCGCGAAAAGGGTATAGTTTCAAGATTAGCAGATGTTGTCAGGAAAAATTGTCTCTTTGATACGGAGGATGTTCACGGTTTTTACACCAGAATCACTCTTGTATTAGGCAATGAGTGGTATAATTAGAGTGTGTGCGGGAATGAAACGATGAAGGATCGATTGTTCCTCACAGCTTTTCCAAAGAAAGTCGAAAGACTTATTTTCTGGAAAAAGAAAGAGGCATCATTATGAACAAAGAACAAATGGATCGTATCCATGAAGGCAAAGGCTTTATCGCGGCATTGGATCAGAGTGGTGGAAGCACACCAAAGGCACTTCTACAGTATGGCATAGAGGAAAACAGCTATGCCAATGATGAAGAGATGTTTGAGCTGGTGCACGCCATGCGAACACGCATCATCAAGAGCCCATCCTTCAATTCAAAGTACATTCTCGGAGCCATACTTTTTGAAAATACCATGGACAGCACGGTGGACGACTTGTTTACCGCAGACTATCTTTGGAAAAACAAGGGTATTGTGCCCTTTTTGAAGGTGGATAAAGGACTGGATGCCCTTGAAAACGGGGTTCAGCTAATGAAACCCATGGTGGATTTGCATAGCCTTTTAAAGCGCGCTGTAGACAGAAATGTTTTTGGGACAAAAATGCGTTCAGTTATTCAAGAGGCCAATCCAATTGGTATTCAAAAAATTGTTACTCAGCAGTTTTATATTGCCCAGGAAATCTCTGCGATGGAGCTGATTCCTATTGTTGAACCAGAGGTTGATATCCACAGCAAGGACAAGGCAAAATCTGAAGAACTGCTGAAATATGAGATAGCCAAACAACTTGCAGCACTGGATAAATCTGTGAAAGTGATGTTGAAGCTTTCGATACCAACGGTAGATAATTTTTACAGTGACTTGATGGAAGATGACCATATAGTGCGCATTGTGGCTTTATCCGGCGGGTATTCCCAAAAGGAGGCAAATGAAAAACTGGCACGCAACCACAAATTAATCGCCAGCTTTTCACGTGCGTTATCTCAGGGTTTAACCGTTGCACAAACGGATGATGCATTCCATGCGATGCTGTCGCACTCTATTAAAGGAATTTACGAGGCATCTATGACATAAGGAAGATTTGTATTATTATGTGACAGATACAGAATCATTTTGCTTTGTCAGGACATGGACATGATTGCAGAGTATCACTTCGATATGGGTTCTTTGCGGCTTGAAATTCTTAATTTTTACACTGTAATCAGTCATTGGCCGGGAGACGCCAGTCTCTTTATTCACACACTGAGCAAAGGATTCTGTTTGGTCATACAAAAAGCGATGAGGAACAACGTGCGAAGGGAATGACATATGTTTAAGAAAACAATGCTTTTACTTCTTCTAACTGGTTTATTGATCTTACTGAAACCGGATGCCGCCATGGCGGCATCCGAACACTATACAGACGTCCCCATAGGGCATTGGTCTATGGGTGCAGTGAATGCAGCGAGAGATTATGGGCTTATGCAGGGCAACGCTGGTGCTTTTGGCTTTGGAGACAGTATTTCAAGAGCTGAATTTATTACCGTATTGGTCAGGATGTTTGACTGGACGCTCATCAATCCTGATAGCCCGAGTTTTTCTGATGTTCAGAAGGATCAGTGGTATTACACTTATATTGAAACGGCACTAAAAAACAACGTGTTAAATAAAACACAAACTTTGCATCCCAAAGGCACAATAACACGCGAAGAAATGGCTGTGATGCTGGTCAGGAGTTTGGGGTATCAATCACTGGCACAGTCGGTTTCTACCCTGAAAAACCCATTTATGGATGTGTCGGCTTATGCCGGATATATTACCCTTGCGTATGATATCGGAATGACCAAAGGAACAAGCGCAACAACATTTTCTCCGAAGTTAACAGCAAAGCGAGAAGAAGCTGCGGTAATGCTTGTCCGTATTTATGAAAAATATATCGGGGAAACAACCTGGGTACACGGGTTTTATGCCATTTCTTCTTACGCCCAAAAAGAGCTGACAAAAGATATGGACGCCGTATCGACAGGCTGGAGCCGCATGACGTACAGCCTTGAAAAAGGGGCCATTCTCAATACCAGTACAGCAAATGGCAACGAGTATTACATTCCTACTTCTTATGAGGATATCATTTCTTATTTGAGGAGCAACAAAACAAAAACGCACTTAAGCGTTTATATGGATACATCAACGACTGTTGCCACTGCCAAAGGGGACAGCAATCCTTGTTCTGCAATTCTTCTGGATGCTGCACAACGAACACAGGCTGTGAACGCGATTACGAATGAACTGATGAAAAATTACAACAATATTGGATATAATCCTTATAGCGGGGTGACTATTGATTTTGAAGGCATGAAAGGAAGTGCACTGAAAGCGGGCTATAACGCTTTCCTGCAGGAACTCTCGGCGGCACTGAAACCTTTGGTGAAGACACTGTATGTAACGGTTCAACCGGCCACAGAGGATGGTATTTATTATGATGCCTATGACTTTCGTACTATTGGGAAGCTGGCAGACAAAATTATTTTGATGGCCCATGATTATCATGAAACAATAATGCCGGAAAATCTTCTGGGGTCATCATTCTACAAAAACACGCCGCTCACACCTTTTTCCAGTGTTTATTATGCATTAAGAGCCATAACAGACGAAACGACCGGTGTGGAGGAACCCACGGAAATTGCGCTTGCAATCAGCTTTGCCAGCGTAGGCTGGGAAATTCAGAACCAGAAAATAGTCAATGCAACATCGGTAAGCCCTGCACCGTCAACCATTGACAGCAGGCTGAAAAATGGTGCCGTAATGGGCTATTCAGAGCTTTATCGTAATCCGTATATCACTTATAAAACGGAAGATGGTAAAGAAATATTTCTTTGGTATGAGGATGAACGCAGCGTGCGTGATAAATTGCAGCTTGCGAAATTGTTTGGTATTAATGGGGTCTCTTTGTGGCGGCTTGGCAACATTCCCAATGATGCAGATGAAAGATATGATTATAATGTCATGAAAAGTATCAGACCCGTACCCTAAGGGGGGTATTGCAATCTCTCTTTTACAAACGGCCGCCGCGAGATGGGTGTTTGGGGTGAATGCATAAGCTGTCCAGGTTTTTGTCCACACACCCTTGGTGACGTAATTGCCTAACTTATAATAGTCAGATATAATGTCTGTATGTCGCAAAGGAATAGCCTGTACGTGTTTGCCGGGAGGATGGCACAGCACTTGAGGGTTGTAAAAATAAGGGGGAGAAAATGTTGAACTTTCCAAAAATGTCAACAGAACAGTTGCTGGAAAAACTAAAACTACCGGATGGAAAAATAAACATGGTTCTGGATACAGACACTTATAACGAGATTGATGACCAGTTTGCTGTGGTTTATGCGATGCATTCACCTGAAAGACTCAATGTACAGGCTATTTATGCCGCACCTTTTTTCAATGAAAAATCTTCTGGTCCGGGTGACGGTATGAACAAGAGCTATGAAGAAATTCACCGACTGTTTGACAGAATGCATCGAACGATACCGGACGGATTTGTTCTAAAGGGATCAGACCGTTATCTGGAGAGTCTGGATACGCCTTGTGACAGTGAAGCAGTACGGGATTTAATTGACAGGGCAATGTCCGCTACGGAACCACTCTATGTCGTTGCGATTGGTGCCATTACCAATATCGCTTCAGCGATGCTCATAGAACCCCGCATCATTGAAAAGATTGTTATTGTATGGCTTGGCGGAAATGCACTGTACTGGCCTGACACAAAGGAGTTTAATCTTGCTCAGGATGTTCTTGCCGCACAGATGATTTATAACAGCGGGGTTCCATTGGTGATGCTTCCCTGCATGAATGTGGTCACGCATTTATCTACAACGGTTGCTGAGCTTGAACAGTACGTCGATGGTCAAAGCGATATCGGTACGTACTTAACGCAAAATGTCAGAGAATGTTATCGCGAAAATATTGCAGGGTCACGGGTGATATGGGACGTTTCTGCAATTGCCTACCTCATCAACCCGTCCTGGGTTCCAACCCGCCTTGTAAATAGTCCTGTTCTGACGGACCAGGTAACCTGGAGTGTCGATCAGAGCCGTCATTTCATGAAAATAGCCGTTCATGTCGATAGAGATCTGATTTTTACTGATTTATTCGATAAAATAAAGAGGGGATGAATGGAGAATAAGCCCTTTTTTGGGTTCGAGGAATTCGTACCATCCTTATAAAAACGGAAGGTATTTTTTTCTTAAGATGATGTGCAGCAAGTGTATTTGTATTGTTGCACATCATTTTACATTGATGTATATGGATACACTGGTGATATTGTCGACGGTTGTCGAATAGACATGAAAACAATCACTTAAGCCATAGCAGTTCCTCAATGGTAAGAATATGTAAACTCTTTTCGCATCACGATTGCATCAACTAAACAATATTATAACTATTCAGTTGACTATCTTCTTCTGCCACGTAATAAATTGAAAAGAAAAAGCAAAACGGCGGCCCCGCCAACCGCAACCAGGAAAGTGTTGAAGTTGAAACCGGTCATGCCTTGCACACCTAAATAACTTAAAAGAAAAGTTCCTGCAAAAGCGCCAAGAATACCAATGATAATGTTTGCAAAAATACCCATCCGTGCATTGTTTTTCGTTAAAATGCTGGCAACCCAACCGGCCAAACCACCTAAGACAATCCATGCTAACCAATTCATACAATAAACCCCCCATTTTGATTTTGGTGAGAAATCAGACAAAGTGAATACGTGTCCACTTTGTCTAAAGTGCGCTATCTGGTCGTTTTTTTATCAATCTTGTTCTTTTTGGCTTTCTTAGCTTCTTTTTCATCAATGCTGTCGTTGATTTTTCCGGCAATGTTTTCTTTAATTATTTCGACCCTTTCACTGACGTTCATTCCATTCCTGAGATCTGCCTGAGAAGATTGAATCTTCCCTTTCAATTCCAACTGTTCATTTCCCGTGATTTTGCCTGTAGCTTCTTTAATTTCACCAGAGATTTTATCTTTGGTTCGATCAATTTTACGTGTTAAATGTGTCATAAAAACACCTCCACAAGAATATCTTCTAGATACCACTTTTGAATATTTCAATGTAAATGGCAAGTTTATTGTCAGACATTTTATTTGTTTTGTTATTCGCCTAATTCATTTTGATTTAATGTAATAGGCAAGATACTGTTGCAACTCATGGTTGCATGCAGCCAGCGGGGTTACCGCTGGCTGGCAATGAAACCTTGATTGGCGATGTTACAGCTACCAAAGGTGGTTGTAACATGCAAGATAATAAAAATAAGCCATTCATCTGCTTGTTAAACAATCTTCCTGCCCTGAAGCAGTTGAATGATTACGACGATAACCGCAATGACAATAAGCACATGAATAAAACCGCCCAACGTAAAAGATGTAATCATTCCTAGAAGCCATAATACGACAAGTATGACTGCAATTGTCCATAACATAATATTATTCCTTTCTTAAGCCGTGATTCCCAATAGAAATCTTCAGCTGGTATGACTGACGATTTTTCCATTCTATTCGTGAATGTGACCGCTGGCAGCGTCATTCTGCCTTTCAAGCGTAAATAATAACGATTGCACTGCATTGCTATCTTTCATGAAAGATAAATGAGAGCGGGTTGTGCTGAATGAATGCCAACGGTTTTTTCCCTGGCCATTTCATACAACCGAGTTAATCTGACACGACAATATTCAATTGTTTCGTATTGGGTATGTAGCCTTGTTCACGTGCGCTTTTACTTTTTATAAAGAACCATGAAAAGCGTTAAAACCGACATCGAAATGGTGAGATAGAAAGAAAATTCGTCACCTACTGGGTCGCTTTACGAGACGCGCCCATCGATATCATCCAGATAAACGTATCATACACCGATTACAATGATATGTCAACATATTGTTCAATAAATTATTAATATAATATTTCATATTCAGCAAAGAGATTAGGCTTCATCCTGCAACACACCCTGGAACACAGACAGCCAAAAGTATATCAAGTTTTCTTGCCGTATAGCACAAATAATATACTGCCATTAAGGACACATCACTCGAATACTTATTCCTCCGCGTACAGCCACCGGTAAGTTTGATATGAATTCATCACCTTCGAGATGTATTCCCTTGTCTCATAAAAAGTGATGACAGAAGGGAAGTCTTTCTTTTCTGTCATAAGGCTACTTTTCAGCCAATTGTTGACGTTCCCTGCGCCGCCATTGTAAGCCGCCAGTGCCCGGTCGTAGTCTCCCTCAAACCGGTTCAGCATTGCGCGCAGGTAGTACGCGCCGAAACGAATGTTGACTGCAGGAACCTTTAGGGTTTCCGTATCAAAAGGGGTATTCAGACTTGTGGCAATATCTTTCCCTGTTGCGGGCATCACCTGCATCAGCCCGACAGCGCCAGCCGCAGACCCTATCTCTGGTCGATAGAAGCTTTCCTCACGCATCACCGCCCACAGAAGCTCCGGTTCCAAATTAAACTCCGCTGCCGCAGTGGCCACTTCTTCTGCAAATGCCCGCGGATAGGCCAGTAAATACCCGTCAGTCTCCGGTACCTCACGGATGGCACGCAGTCCCCAAACCACACTTTTGTATAGCTCGCCCTGCTCCCGATACCATGCGCCCAGCCACAAACGATTGGACTGTGTGATAAACCGCAGCCCGATATCCCATTCAATATCGGCTGCTTCTATGAGACCTATCTGCCGCCAATGCTCCATACGCGTGACGAATGCCGGCTTGTTGTAAGGTGTGCGTACACGTTCCGGCCAAACCGGTGCCAAACCAAGACGCGCCTGCATAGAGGGATACGTGGACAGCACCGGCAGCAACGCCGTCTGAGCAGCAGTATCCCCTGCGCGGCCAAAGAGTACATAGGCACGATAAGCGGCGTCGTCCCGATACGGGTTAACAGTTTCTGTCAAGCGCTGGTACAGGCCCAGTGCCGTTTCTTTCCTACCGGTATGTTCATTCAGCTGCGCTGCGCGCCAAAGTGCTTTTGGATCCGAACTCTCTGCATATGCCTTCGCAGCTTCTGCCTGTCGTCCCAGCTTTTCCAACATGGCGCCTGCCCGTTCTGCACCATCAGCACCAAGGCTGTTGTATGAGTTCAGCGCCGTCTGCCAGTCTTTCAGCCCCTCATAAACCCTGGCCAAATAGCGCATTGCTTCATGGTTTTCGGGTTCTTTTAATAAAATGTCCTGTAATAGCGGCACCGCCTTTGCGAAATCACCGATTTCAACGGTTGCGGCGGCTAGGTGCAGGTTCAGAAGTTGACGGGACGCGCCGGAAAATGCGATGCCTTCCAGCGATTGCACATAATCGATGGCATTCTGCCACAGCTTCTTTTCCAGCAGCGCCGCACTGATACGTTCCGGGTCCAATCCCAACTGCTGCATTTGCTCCAACACGTTCGCATCCGGCAACAGCAGGACATAAGATGTAAATGCTTGTTCTGCATTCCCTGAAAGGCGATAAAAATCCGACAGCGTGCGCCTCACTTCGCGTGATTCATAGAGCAAAAGGGCCTTTTCTAAATGGGGGATATTATCTGGTGTTTTTTTCAGCGTTGCGCTGCAGAGATTGGCATAATACCCAATGGCATCCTGTCGATCCCCCAAACTCACCAGTTGGGACTGCACATACACAACTTTCTCCGGTTCTTTCTGTATCAGCAAATCCAAAATGGCGTCTTCGTCGGTGAACTCCGTCACCGGTTCAACCGTTGTGCTTGCGGAGCTTGTCTGCACAGGTTCAGTCGTTTTTGACAGTGCAGGCGTATCCGAACAACCGGAAAAGAACATCAGACAGGGCAGAAAGAGTAAAATCGCTCTGTGCGATAAACACGGTTTTATTTGGGCTATCTGGATCACGGTTGAATCGTGTAATTTTTTTGTTTTCAATACATTCCCTCCATTGGCTTGCGCCTGCCTCAGTTATACCATTTCACCCGGCTTGGTGCAATGTTCGAAGCCTGTTTTTTGACGGAGAGAATGGATTCAAATCCATGGAAGCTGTTAAGTTTACACGATTTCCAATCGTGAAATGGCATCTTTAGTTAGTATAGTTGAAGAAACTGTTTCTTCTGACAACTTGAATTACAAGGTAGATCTTTTTCAAAGAATAAAAAGCAATCCTGGAATCTACTCGTTTATTGCGGTAAAAAATGCACTTATAATCCAGTCAGACTTCATTTTTGCAAGAGGGTGACTAAGCAGTTACTATTATTTAACAATTTCATCGTCATACTCCTGATTACTCAAACCGAGATTTTGCAGAGCATCAAGCTGAATGAATGGATTCTTTCCGTGCAGTCGTTCTAATGAGTGGCTTCGCCTGTAAGCGTTATTCCTTTAGGCGGGCATTTATCCAGCATTTTATCAAATTTAGCAGGGAGTGTCTGATCTTTTTCGTAACGCGAGTAAGCCATCGGGGCAAATAATACTTTTGATTTCATTTTTACATCCTCATTATCCTAATTTATTATTAGATTAACAATGTCATCAACGTAAAACTCCATAAATTTACAAGGCTGATTTGTTTCTCATATGAAAGCGCTTTTTTCTTGGTAATTTACGTTCAAATGCCCTGCCAGGGCG
>JBBRWP010000109.1:0-10131 GCA_038249175.1 Acetivibrionales bacterium | reverse complement strand
TCCGCAGGAGGCGAAATCGATTGAAAATGACCAATTTCAGGCCAATATCGCAGTCTACCAGTACAATGCGGAGCATTGTACTGCCTCTAACGCCGCGATTTGGCATCAAATTGGATCATTTTCGAGTTCTTACGGTAGAATCATGATTATTTTTCTTTCAGTAGCTTATTCAATTCACTCATAAAGGTGTTGATATCCTTAAAATGCCTGTAGACAGAGGCAAAGCGCACATATGCCACTTCGTCCAGATCACGCAGGCGTTCCATAACCAGCTCCCCGATAAACTCTGTGGTAATTTCACGTTCAAGGGAATTGTAGATTTGGGCTTCAATTCCATCCACAATACCTTCCAGCTGATCTACCGAAAAATTACGCTTTTCACAGGCACGCATAATGCCCTTTTGCACCTTTTCCCGCTCGTACGTTTGGCGCGAACCGTCTTTTTTCACCACCAAAATGGGCAGGCTTTCCACTTTTTCATAGGTTGTGAAGCGCTTGTGGCACTTTAGACACTCTCTGCGGCGGCGAATGGTTGTCCCATCCTCTGTGGGTCTGGAATCAATGACTTTGTCTTCTTGATCGGCACAAAATGGACATTTCATCTTTCTTCCTCCAGTCACAACAAGCGGATATAGCTCACTACATTGCTTTTTATACATTATATTTTGGATTCATCAGACCCCATCATCCTGATTTCCCGCACCAGTTCACTGACAGCGTCACATTCCGGCACTGTCTACATTGTTTTTTAAGTACATTGTTTCATGATTCCTCAGATCCCATCAGCCTGATTTCCCTTACAAGTTCAGCCACGGCGTCACATTCCGGCACTTTCCTGAGAATCTCACCCTTCTTAAAAATCAAGACCTCGTTTTTGCCCCCGGCAATACCAATATCCGCTTCCCGTGCTTCTCCCGGGCCATTCACAGCACAGCCCATCACGGCAACGGTCAAGTTGGCATCATAGCCTTCCAGGGCTCTTTCAACCGCTTCGGCAATGGCTATCAGGTTAATCTCCGTCCTGCCACAGGTGGGACAGGAAATAAAGGTAATGCCTTTCTTGTAAAGCCCACAGGATCGCAAAATTTCTTTTGCCGCCCGTACTTCTTCCACCGGGTCACCTGTCAAGGAAACACGGATGGTATCCCCAATACCGGAAAGCAGCATTGCCCCTATGCCCACCGCACTTTTGATGGTGCCACGATAGAGTGTCCCCGCTTCTGTAATACCGATGTGCAGCGGGTATGGGCTTTGATCTGCCAGCAGCCGGTGCGTGGCCATCGACAGAGGCACATTGGAAGCTTTCACCGAAATGACAATATCGTCAAAGTCCAGTTTCTCCAAAATGCGTACATGCAACAGGGCGCTTTCCACCAATGCTTCAGGACAAACACCGCCATAGTGTTGCAAGAGTTTTTTATCCAGTGAACCCGCATTCACGCCAATACGAATGGGCACCTTACGGGATTTTGCAGCATACACAACCTGTTTTACACGGTCTTCACTGCCAATATTGCCCGGGTTGATACGCACCTTGTCAATCCCGTTTTCAATACACAAGAGAGCCAATCGACCATCAAAATGAATATCGGCAACCAGCGGGATATGGATTTTTTGTTTTATGGCTGAAATTGCCCTTGCAGCGGCCTCATCCGGCACGGCCACACGAACAATATCACAGCCTGCTGCTTCCAGCGCATGAATCTGTGCAACAGTTTCTGCCACATGGTCGGTTTTGGTGTTGGTCATGGACTGGATGGCAATGGGTGAATCCCCGCCAATCAGCACCTGACCAACCGCCACTGTTTTACTTTTCCGTCGCACCGGGGCACTTTCATCGATCCAATTCATCCTATTCTCTTCCTTCAAACATGCAGCATCAGGATATATTACGACCTTCTTATTGCTTCGATTTTAATTTTATGCATTGCCAGGCAACAACCTTCTGTCTGTAACGAGACGAATACACTTATGGTAAGGAACGATGAGGAACTTAAAACAACCAGCGTGGGATGTCGTTAATCAAGGTTCCCAACAATACCAATATCAGCAAAGAGAATCCAATCAGGGAGATCAGGCCTTCTTTTTCCGGCGGCAGTGGTTTTTTTCGGATTTTTTCCAGGATCAAGAGCACCAGTTTACTGCCGTCCAATGCCGGGAAGGGAATCAGGTTCATCACACCAAGGTTCAAGCTCAGCAAAGCGCCAAGGCTGGCAAGGCTTAAAAGCTTGTCGACCAGGGTTCTTTCCCTTCCGACCACGGAGCCAATGGTGCCGACGATGCCAACAGGACCGGAAACATCTTTAAATGACGCATGACCGGTAAACAACCACCCCAGTGTTGTAAAGACCATGCGCACCGTGGACATAGAGTAGCGACTGGACGAAACAATGGCCTGTGGGAAGTTGACGTTTTTGGTAGCAAAGTCTGTATCAATTGTGTAATACGAATCTTCAAAAGGTGCGATATCTCGAAAAACCAGGGATTTGTCTTTACGATGCACTGTTACGGTTACTGCCGGGTTGCCTTCGCCGCGCCCTTCATTCAGATACTTCACGATATCATCCCGGTTAGCAACCTCGGTACTGTCAATTTTGACGATGATATCCCCTTGTTTGATGCCGGCTTTCTCGATTGGCGAATCTGGTTCCACCATGTCAATGATATTGGTGGCCTTGTCGCCATCCGTCACCACTGCAAAGCCCAGACGGTACACTGCCGGGGTTTTGTACAACGTCATCTCTGCTTCCTTTTTGGAACCATCCGGTTTTTCCCACTTTATCTGCACGGGTTTGTTGTCCGCACCATATAAAAACATGGTCATGTCTGTTCTAAAATCATAAATTTTCCGACCATTCCAGGACGTCAATGTGTCTCCTACTTCAACACCGGACTTGGCCAAAGCAGAATTCGGTCCCAACTCGGATACTTTGTTGGTCATCACAGGGGTTGACATCATATAAATGGTCATCAGCACACCGGCCAGAATAACGTTCATCACAGGTCCTGCCAACACCACCAGAAAACGTTTCCATATTTTCTGCTTACTAAACGCACGCGGATCATCCGAGGCCGTTTCTTCGCCTTCCATCTTCACATAACCACCCATAGGAATAAGCCGCAGGGTGTATTGGGTTTCCCCTTTTTGAAAGGAAAACAGCTTGGGTCCCATAAACATGGAAAACTCCAAAACCCGGATACCACTCCACTTGGCCACCAAAAAATGACCCAATTCATGGATGAGAATCAGTAAGCTTAGCACCAGCAATGCAATGAGAATATTCATAGAGACTCCTTTATTTTTAAATTCTTTTTTTCAACGGTCAGATTATTGATGAAAACAATATGGAATATTATTGTATTTTTAATATCACCGCTCCTTTTGTTCTCTATCTTTAAGCAAACCCGTCACATTGATTTTTGTATCTTCGAACCTGCTTTTCTATCGTTGCCTGCCTTTGAGCAGTCCCGTCATGAAATTTTCTGTATCTTCAAAATTGCTTCTTCTGCAAAGACCCTTCCTTCAATGTCTGCATTTTCTATAGACAACAAAGTCGGACTTTTGTCTGTGGTATGTTTCTGCATGGCCGCTTCAACCACATCCGCAATGCGGAAAAAGGGAATTTTATTGGCCAGAAACGCGGCGACTGCAACTTCATTGGCCGCATTCATCGCAGCTGGTGTTGTTCCCCCTACTGCCAGGGCGGTATACGCCAAAGCCAGACAGCGAAAGACCCCTGTGTTCAGCAGTTCAAATGTCAGACCGGATAATTGCAAAAAATCCACCTTTTTATAGGTGTTTTTTGGTCGTTCCGGCCAGGTGAAAGCCATTTGTATGGGCAGGCGCATGTCCGGGGCACCCATTTGCGCCATCACGGAGCCATCGTGGTAGGCCACCATGGAATGGATAATGCTCTGTGGATGAATCACCACATCAATTTTTTCTGCCGGCATCCCAAAAAGCCAGTGGGCTTCAATAACTTCCAAACCTTTATTCATCATGCTTGCAGAATCGATGGTTATCTTAGAACCCATGGACCAGTTGGGATGTTTCAGGGCGTCTGCTTTTGTCACCTTTTCCAGTTGTTCTGCCGTGTAGCCAC
This sequence comes from Acetivibrionales bacterium, assembly GCA_038249175.1. Taxonomy (GTDB): domain Bacteria; phylum Bacillota; class Clostridia; order DSM-8532; family DSM-8532; genus JAEWSN01. The sequence goes on along the minus strand of JBBRWP010000109.1, from coordinate 6,028 downwards.
GGAAAGGTCCGCCGGAAGCTGTTAATATCAACTTTTCCACATCCACATGCCGGTTGCCGGCCAGACACTGAAAAATGGCGGCGTGTTCACTGTCTACTGGTAACAATTCGGTATGATACTTTTCCACCATGGGCATAATAACACTGCCTGCGGCCACCAGTGTTTCTTTGTTCGCTAAAGCTATTTTTTTGCCGGCGGCTATGGCCGCTACCGTTGGTGCAATACCCACAGAACCCATTACGGCGGTTAGTACCATATCGGTAGCATCACCACAAACGGCCGCTACCATGGCTTCTTTTCCGTCATAAACCTTTGTCCCGGTATCCACCACGGCAAGTGCTAAAAGCTTCGCATCTTCTGCATTGGACACCACAGCCATTTTGGGTCGAAAGACGCGAATCTGTTCGGCCAGCAGGCCAATGTTTTTACCGGCAATGAGGGCGGACACAGGGATGCCCAAATCTTTGCAGACTTCTAGCGCCTGTGTGCCAATTGAACCGGTGCTGCCAAGAATGGCGAGACTTTTGATCATGTACAACTCCTACGAAACCGTCAACTCCTACAAAACCGTCAACTCCTACGAAACCGTCAACTCTGCTCTCCTGTTATCAAGCCGTTCAAACGGCAGAATGCCCTATAACCCCACCACGGCATGTAAGTATAAATAAATGACCGGACTGACAAACACAATGCTGTCTATCCTGTCCATCATGCCCCCATGACCGGGAATCAGTTTTCCAAAGTCTTTAATGCCCGCACTGCGCTTGATGGCCGATGCAGACCAATCTCCCAACTGTGACACCACTCCACAGAGCAGGCCCAGCACCAAAAAGTGAACCCAATGCACATCTTGCCGAACCGCCTGAGGAATAACAAAAGCCAAGGCTGTCATGACAACTGTAGAGCCAACAACACCACCAATAGCACCTTCAACAGTTTTTTTGGGGCTGATCTTTGGAATAAGCTTGTGTTTTCCCAGTGTAACACCCACAAAATAGGCCGCTGTATCTGTAAACACCGCACCAATAATCACACACCAGATGAGGTACTCCCCGTGCAGCATGGTGCGAATGGGAACAATGAAGGTCATCAAAAAAGGGATGTATAAAATAGCGGTCAGTGTCATGGCCAAGTCGTCCAGGTGAAAACGATCGCCATCAAAAACCATGCGGGCAAACAACCAGATAATGCAGGCAAATGCGGCCACACGAACACTGCGGGATGAAAACAGGAAAGTCGCAATATTCACAAGCTGAACATAACCCATATTCAAAGAACCTGCTTGTGCAGCGAAGTCTGCTCCAATCGATTTTATTACCTTTTCATCCCCCAACCAGGAATTTCCAACCAGCATCAATGTCATGAATATTGCCGTGAAGGGGTCTACGGTGCGGTTTACCGATTGCACCGCTTGACGGAATTCTAATATGGCAATCATGGAAGCCAACAAAACCACAACAACCAAAACCACCGGCGGTGCAATGAGTGCTACAGTCAGAAATAGAATGCCAACTATACCACTGGTTACCCTAACGCTCATCGATACCCCCGAAACGTCGGCTTCTACCGGAATATTTTTGCAAGGCTTCGTGCAAGTGCTTCTGACGAAAATCTGGCCACAGGAGTGTCGGAAAAACAAATTCTGTATAGGCGCACTGCCACAAGAGGAAATTGCTTAAACGTTGTTCCCCCGATGTGCGTATCAGTAAATCCGGTGCAGGCGTGTTGCCAGTATACAGGTAAGATTCAAATATTTCTTCGCTGATATTTCCTTGAATTTTGCCCTGTTTGGCATCTTCTGAGATGTGTTGTACGGCTTGCAAAATTTCCTGGCGACCGCCGTAATTGATGGCAATGATAAAATCCATGTCCATATTGTGTGCTGTGCTGCTTTGCACCTGTTGAATCGCAGCAAGAATTTCCGCAGAAAGACCCTCACGGGATCCGATGATGCGAATGCGAACCTTCCGCCCTTCCAAATCTGCCTCGGCATTATTGAGGTAATCCAGCAGCAGTTTCATCAGCTGGTCCACTTCTGATTTCGGCCTTGCCCAGTTTTCCGTGGAAAAAGCATAAACCGTGACGTAGCGAATGTGCAGGTTATAACAATCCTTCACAATTTCTTTGAGTATTCTGGAACCCTCAGCATGGCCAAAACTTCTGGATAGCCCGCGTTCCTTGGCCCAGCGACCATTACCATCCATAATAAAAGCAATGTGTCGCGGCAGGTTTTCACCCTCCAAACCCTCTGGATGGTGATGCAAATGCTGCTTCGCTCGAACACCTGTCACTTTGTTTAGAAACCCCAAGAGCCGTTGCCTCATCTGCATAGTTGTTTAGCCACCCAATCCTCTTGCTTTATTCTTGTCTGATACCGCTATTTTAGCATAGTTCTGTAAAAATGAACACCGCAAGAACACCTGTGTCTGATGCCGTGAAATCGAAATTTCGCACCTGCAATTTATAAAAACGACATTTGGTGGTACCAACTGGCTCTGTTTCTGCCCCCCGCCTTGGAATAGTACATGGCCTTATCGGCCATTTCCTCTAAAACATCAAAATCTTTCGTATCACTCGGCCACTGAGCAATACCAATACTGCAAGACAACTGTATTTGCTTATCTGAAAAGTCATGTGGTTTGGACAAAAGTACGTAGAGCCTCTGGATAAATGCATCCACGGTTGACCTTTCGGAACCTTGCAGCAAAACAATAAATTCATCCCCGCTTTTACGTATAGCAGAAGCTTCTTTTGGCAACGCGCCATCCAAATCACGCGCAAAGAGTCTCAGTAAAAAATCCCCCGCAGAATGGCCATATAAATCGTTAAATTGCTTTAGCTTGTCAACATCACAAAAGAGGAAGAAAAATGATCCTTTTTGTGCATACTCCTCCAGACGTTCCAATATATTACGGTAGGAAATCAAGTCGGTTAAAAGGTCTTTTTCCAATGCTTTTTCCAGCATTCCACGGCTTTCAATAATTTTTTTCACACTACTGTGAACTGTAACGAAGTTTTGATGGTAGGCTTTGTCGACCTTCATGCTCTCATGAACCAACAATTGTAAACGTTTTTGCACCACAGCTGCTTCAATGGCACCGGATGCCAGCACCAGCAGTTTCCGCAGCGATTTTATCTCAATGCGTGTATATCCGTGGGTGCCGCAGATATCGGCCGATTTACGGAAGCTTTCTGTTGCCTCTTGCACTCTGTCAATCGATATAAAAACTTCGCCCAGGGTATAAAGTATCGAGGCCATCTGAAAAGTATCCAATTTTTGGCTGTACATATCGAATGCATGATGGTAATGGCGGATGGCACAATGGTACTGTTGCCTTTCTTTACAAATCCACCCGGCCATTTCATGACATCGGGCACGGTGCGGCCATCCCACAACAGATCGGCTACTTTTCCATGCAAGAACGAGGTCTCGCCATGCCTGTTGAATATTGCCTTCAAATACCCATACGTAGGGTAAGTTCAATAGAATATCCGGATAATAGTTTTTGTCTTTTTCAGACATGTGTTTGACAAAAAGATCAACAGACTCTTTCAAAAAAGGAACTGCGTGCGGGATATCTCCCATTTCTACCAGCATTTCACCAATATTGGCCATGATACCGGCGGTTTGAATCGGTTGGTCCCCTTCTTCATTTAAGCTTAGGGCTTCTCCAAATTGTGCCACCGCAGAAAGCGGATCCCCCTTGTTCATATAAAAAATACCGTAGATGTTGTATGCTTTGCTGATAAAACTTTTTTTTCCTATGGTTTGCGCAATCTGTAACAACTTGCGAATGTATTCCAAGACCATGAAGGATTCGTTTTTTGACGTTGCATGAAACGTTAACTCGGCCAGAATCCAAAAGGCATCTGTCAAACGATTGGATGCTTCCGCTGCCAACACAGCAGTCAGCGCTTTTTGCTCTGCTTTTATCGGGTCGGAAACAAATAACAATCGAATTTCTTCAAGAATTTCAGGCCGGCTTTCATACTCACTCACGTTTTCCTCCAACGGATGGATCACACATTATGATTCAAAACACTCGTCTTCCCCACTCACGACAATGCTCAAGCGGCCAAGTCTTTTTGCCTGCAGCATAGCCATATCCGCTCTTTGAATACAGCCAATCGGTTCATCCCCGCAATAACGGGCGGTAGCAATACCAATACTACAGGCCAGTGTTAATGGAATACCCCCCACCAGACGTTCTGTTTTTGATTTATCCAGAAAATCTTCTGCAATCTCTATGGCTGTGGCAAGTGTGGTGTCTGGCAGGTAGGCAACAAATTCATCCCCGGATTTTCTTGTCAAAATACTTTTCTTAGGCAGAATGATGGACATGGCTTCAGCAAAGGCAATAATAAGTTTATCACCGATGCCGTGTCCATGAATATCGTTTACATGCTTTAGATGATCAATGTCCATAAATAAAACACAAAATGGTGTACCCACAGGGCACGACATTGCTGCAACGCGAATATCCAGATTCCGATAACTTTCAAGGCCTGTCATCGCATCAATCGCCAGCTCTTTCTCCAGTTTCACCTTCAACCGGCGGTTTTGAATCAGTTCTAACGCCATTTCCATCAGTGTAAAAGTCATAGTTATACTTTGTCTTTCCTTCTTCTCCAAATATTGTGCGTAATTCAGCGATGCAAACCATGCTTTTTCTCCATTACCTAATTTGTGCCATCCTTCAACGATTTTTTCATGGGCATACAGCACTTCATCCATTTCAAATAGATTCTGCCCCAAAGTTATCGTTTTTTTCGCGTTTGCAATCATTTGTTCCCAATCGCCGTTCTTTTCATATAAAAGGGTCAACTCGTAGGTACACCGTACGGCTTCTTCCTTCATGGAATAGTCCAAACACTTTGCAAGCGCGTGAATCAGTTGCCTCTCAGCCAATAGATACCGACCATTGCGGAACATAAAAACACCCGTGAAATATGAAAACCCTGCCAGAAGGTATTGTTTGTTTTCTTCTATTGCTGCCAGCTTTCCGTCATGAATATGCTGTGCGGCAGAATTCAAATCACACAAATACAATGCAACATCCACCAGATTATAATGGGAAATGGCCTTTGATAAACCCATTTCTTTTGTATTTTCAAGTAAATGCTGAAAAATCTGCTGTGCCTCTGCATAATTACCATTCATCACCTGAATGACTGCAATATTGTTTTCAATTTGTCCCTGCAGCAATACAAAGTTGTTCATCAAAGCCGTAGAACGTGCTTCTAAAAACACCTTAAAAGCATGATGAAACATGCTCAATTTCATCAATAAAACGCCCATATTCTTCATTGAACAACATAGGCGGCGGTCGTCCTGAGACATTTTTGCAAAACCCAAGGCTTTTTCATAGGCATTTTTAGCTTCAGCATACTCGCCCAAAAGAATATAATAACGACCCGTTAAATTCCATATGTCGCATTTTATAGAAGGAGGGCCGTCTTCTTCTATTCCCTTAAGGAATGCCTGCACATCAAGAAAAGTCTCTTTTGGCGTTAACTCCAACCGAGATTCAAAAGAGGCAATATCCTTGTCATAGATGGTTTCTGGCATAGAACCTCCTCAATGCTATGCTGGATCAATGATAGGTTGGAATGCATCCCTTACTATCTTATCCTTTTATATCCACTTAGAAACAATATAGGACAGTATATACTAAAACTGAGCACAATTACAGTGAATACAATTCGGGATAAACATCTCGGTCAAGTATCTTGGAACATGGATCTCGAGCAAGTATCTCAGAACATATATCTTGGAACATATATCTCGGAACTAGTATCTTAGATCATATATCTCGGAACTAGTATCTTAGAACATGGATCATAGAACAAGTATCATAGAACACATATATCGGAAAACATATATCGGAACACATATCTTGATCTATTATTTTGGACAAAGTCTTATGACGCAGAAAAGCCGCTATCCCATACAGGAAGCGGCTTTTCCATGGAGCTGGTGGACGGATTCGGACCCCCGACCTGCTGATTACAAATCAGCTGCTCTACC
>JBBRWP010000108.1:0-10167 GCA_038249175.1 Acetivibrionales bacterium | reverse complement strand
ATTTTCAGATTTTTACCCTATGTGTCCTCGTTGCGTTCGTACAAAACCTGCTGAAAATGCTGCGCATTTTCAGATTTGCAGAACTATCATCATACCTTTCTCATCGAGCAGGCATAAAACTTGCTGAAATGCTGCACATTTTATGTTCTTCGGGTCAACAAACAGTGCCCAATACACCATGACTGAAAAAATTCGGTTCAAAGAAATCAACAAATATCCACATAATATAGACATATTCCAACGTATTCGGTATAATTCAGACATTGGCAAATGATTGCTTCAAATGTCAGGAACCAGATTTTGACTCAGACAGCGCTGAAATCAGAGTCATTCCATGAAAAATAAAATTTTGAAATGTTCAAACAAATCAAAACCACTCCTAGACAAGGATAAACCCTTGCGGGGTGTAGATTAGAACAACTGGGGGGGAAAAATGAACGAAAAAATGCTAAATGGTCAAACCGCCATTGTCACCGGTGGCGGTCAGGGATTGGGAGAGGCGCTGGCCAAAAGACTGGACAATGACGGCTGCTTTGTGGCTGTTGTGGATATCAATGGTGATGCTGCCAGAAAAGTAGCCTCTGTATTACAACATGGCATTGGGTATGAAGTCGATGTGACCAACGAGGATCAGGTATCTGCCATGGTAGATGATGTTGTGAAACATCGGGGACGGCTGGACCTTATGGTATCGAACGCGGCCATCCTCATCGCCAAAGGCGTTACAGACTTCCCACTGGATCAGTGGAAGCGCATGATTGATGTGAACCTGACTGGGTACTTTCTCTGTGCCAAGCATGCCGCCCGCGTCATGATCCCCAACAAACAGGGAAACATCATTCAAATCAACAGCAAATCCGGCAAAAAAGGATCTTATAAAAATTCCGCTTATGCCGCTGCAAAATTTGCAGGCATCGGTTTTACGCAAAGCTTGGCACTTGAAATGGCTGAACACGGTATTCGGGTGAATGCTATCTGCCCCGGCAATCTCCTGAATTCCAGTCTTTGGAACGATGGTCCGAATAGCCTGTTCAAACAATATGCAAAAAATCAAGGCGTTTCCGAAGAAGCCATCCGGGAAAAATACCTCAATCAAGTACCCCTAAAACGAAGTTGTGAATACAACGACATCGCCAATGTTATGGTCTTTTTGGCCTCCGATGCAGCAAGTTATATGACTGGACAGGCCATCAATGTTACTGGTGGACAAGAGATGCGTTAGCGTCAGACGTACACCATCGCATAAAATCAACAACTGTCACACGGGTTGTTTTAAAACTACATATTTGGGGATATCTTGTCGGATACAGCCAGACAAGCGGTGTTGTGTGCACAATTTCAGACATTGACATTGTAAAACTATAAAGAGTCAGAACAGCCCGGGGAGGACCGTCATGCAAGATGTAAACAACCATATTCACACCCACTTCTCTTTTTCCCCCTACAGCCCTGAAAAGGCTGTTATCAAAGCAAAAGAAGCTGGCTTGGCTACCGCCGGCATCATGGACCACGACAGCCTTGCCGGTGCCGATGCTTTTGAAACCGCGGGTCATCGCCTGGGCATGCCTACAACCGACGGGAAGGAATTCCCCGCAGATTTTGGCGGAACAAAGCTGAACAACCTGCGCATCAACAACCCGGATCAGAACACGATTGCCTATATTGCCCTGCATGCCATTCCAAAAGCATCCCGCACTGCTGTGCGCAACTTCATGAAACCCTATGTGGAAGCGCGCCAGGTTCGCAACCGTATCATGACGAGAAAACTTCACACCCTTGTAGAGCCCTACCATTTTCGCCTCGATTATGAAAAGGATGTACTGCCACTGTCCAAATATGCCGAAGGGGGTTCAGTCACCGAACGTCACCTGCTTTATGCCCTTTCACAAAAGCTGATTGCACACTATGGAAAGTCGGAAGACCTGCTGAAATTTCTGAAAGAAAAGCTTCAGGTTGCCTTGTCTGAAAAGGCCGAACAGCAGCTGATCGATGAAACGAACGCATTTGCCACCTACGATCTGCTGGGCGTTCTGAAAAGCTCCCTTATGCCGTCTTTCTATATTAATGCGACCACAGAATGTCCGGATGTCTGTGAAATTCTCCGTATAGGCAAAGAAGCCGGTGCTATATGTGCCTATGCCTATTTGGGGGATGTGACACAATCTGTCACCGGTGATAAAAAAACCCAGACCTTTGAAGACAGTTATCTGGACCTCCTTTTTGATACGATCAAAAAACTTGGCTTCCACGCTGTCACCTATATGCCATCCCGAAATTCTGCGGAACAACTCATCCGCGTCCGCTCCCTTTGTGATATACATCAACTGTTCCAAATCAGCGGTGAAGACATTAATTCTCCGCGCCAATCCTTTGTTTGCGAAGCCATGCGCCAACCGGGCTTCGAGAATTTGGCCGATGCCGCCTGGGCACTGATTGGGCACGAATCTGCTTCTAACGACGCTCTTTCCAAGGGGATGTTCGCTGATGAAACAATTTCCGCCATGCCCCAACTGTCAGAAAGAACCCGATATTTCGCAGAAATCGGCCGAAGTACCACGGAAAGATTTCAGTCACTGTAAAAATGTGAAACGGACAACGTCAAAACGATGTCCCCACCCCCGAATCGCCCTTTTATAAAAGTTTATTTGTGTTTTTACGAAACCGTTGTTGCTACAAGCAAAGTAAAACAATATTCCCAAAAAGGCTACTTTGTCGCTTTTGACATTGAATTTCCAGCCGGTAGCCGAGCGAATAACAAATTTGATTAAAGCAGGTGTCCATGTTTGCAGAAGAAAGAAGAAACAACCTTTTACAGTTGATTCAAGACAAAAAAAGCCTCTCGGTTCCCGAGACTGCTGTGTTTTTTGATGTCACGGAGGAAACCATACGACGGGATTTGAAGTTACTGGAATCCTCAGGCTTTCTGCAAAGAACCCATGGTGGCGCTATTCTTGCAGATGACACAAAGTCTGAACCGTCACTCGAGGTGCGTCAGGGTATTAATATCGCTGGCAAAGACGCTATTGGTTTGCGAGCCGCCAAACTGGTACATGATGGGGATACCATTATTCTGGATGCTTCAACATCTGCCTTATCGCTTGCAAAACACCTGAAAAACAAGGAAAAACTGACCGTCATTACCAATGCAGAAAAAATAGTTCTGGCGCTTTCAGCCTGCACAAATATTACCCTCATCTCTACAGGGGGTATTCTTCGGCATGAAAGCCTTTCTTATGTCGGGCGTGCCGCAGAAACCATGTTATCCAGCATACAGGCGGGAAAGGCCTTCCTTTCCTGCCGCGGCTTCAACCCTGAAAAAGGATTTACAGACGCCAGCGAGCCGGAATCTGAAATTCGCAAGCAGATGATACGCCGTTCATTACAAACCATTTATTTGTGCGATTACACAAAAATGGATCGTATCGGGTTCATCACAACAGCCGCCGTTTCAGACATCAGTACACTGATTGTGGATAAGGTCTTGCCCAAAGACTGGATAAAAGCATATCATTCGGCTGGTGTACATATTGTTGTTGCACAGTCTTAGCGTTGCAACGGAAACTTCCATCTTTTTTTGCAAGCCATGCATGCTTTCAGTATAATGGGGTCATCTAATGTCAAAGTGCATAGTTCATTTAAACTGTTTTTGTTGGTCAAAAGCATGCCAGTTATAATGGTATGGTTTTAATATCTGAGACTTATGCACCTTGACACATTATGAAAAACGAGGCGAAGCATGGAACTTATCCGTATTTTGATTGTGGACCCGGATATCCAAACACGAAATCTGATCCGTGAGATGCTCAGTGATGCACATTTTGCTATGGATGAAGCCATTGACGGCATAACAGCAATAAAACTGTTTCGCAGACAGAATTACCAGCTGGTTTTGCTGAATATGATATTGCCGGAACTGGATGGACGCAATGCCTTTATCCAAATACGGCAACTTTCTGATGTTCCTATTTTTATCCTTTGCGACGATCCATCTGATGAAAAATGCATTGCTGCTTTTGCACTTGGTGCCGATGAATATATCCCGAAACCCTTTCACCCAAAGGCTCTCTTTTCCAGAATCAAAGTATTCCTAAGGAGAAACGGTGTTCTCGAGAAAGATCATGACAAACGTGTATTTTACAAAGGGCTTTATATTGATATCGCCGCACATGCTGTTTCCGTCGATGAACTAGTCGTCTCACTCACACCAAAAAAATACGCCCTCCTGGCCTTTCTTTCTCAGAACCCAAACCGGGCATTTTCCAGAGATGCCTTACTGAATGAAGTTTGGGGATCCGATTTTTTCGGCTCAGAACGAACAGTGGATACGCACATCAAATCGCTTCGAAAAAGCATACAGCCCTATGGCCATTACCTGGTCACCATCTGGGGATATGGATATAAGTTTGAAGCAAATGCGACACCTGAAAAAATATAAGCGCAAACGGGGGGAGGCAGTATTTCAACAGCCCTTCCCCCGTTCAGACAGATAAACTTATTCACAATGCTTTATTTTTGTTTTTGCGTGCTCTTCTCCAAAATCTGATCAATTTTATTCACCCGCTTCACATCTTTGTCCCAGGCCGCCTTTAATTGATCATCATACTCGTGTGCATCGATGTACTTTTTAACAGCATTCATTTCATAGAGAATTTCTTCCTTTTTGTGTTTCAGTTGATCCTTGTGATCCATAGAAACCCCTCCTTTAACGGATATTGTAATTCGACACCACCTTTTTGAAGATATCCACTGTTTCCATGGCATCCGCAAGGTCCCCTTTCAAACGCATGTTTTCCGCTTCAAGTGCCAATAATCTGGCATGTTCCGCTTCTGTCTGCGGTCTGAAAGATTCAGTTGCTTTTGCACTGATTTCAGTGGGTACACTGTTTTTCCGTCTGGGCGCAGCTGTACGTGTATTGTTCATCACAAATGTTTCCTCGGTCAGCTCATTAAAAGGTCCCCGTTTGGTGTAGGTCGTATGCAATATTTCATGTGCAGCAGCGCTGTTGGGATATTGCAGAAATTCCTTGTATAGGGAAGTTACAAAGGGGTTTTCATGCGATTTTCGAAGGATTTTGGATTCATCTTCGGCATACAGACCTTGAAGCCGTTTTTCTCTGACCAACGGATCCTTCGAACGTGGCTGACCGCCACCGGTGATGCATCCGCCGGGACAACCCATCACTTCAATGAAATGATAGGGAGATGTTCCTGCTGCTATCTGACCCAGCAGAATGCCGGCGCCCCTGAGTCCGCTTGTCACAGCCACTTTTACTTCAACATCGGATAAAAAACTGTAGGCGGGTAAGGGATTTTCAATTTTTATCGTTGCTTCTTTTATCTGATCCAAGCCGACAATCGGGGTCACATGCAAACCCTCAAATGGCAAGACTCTTCCTGTTACTAACTCATAAACAGTACGCAGAGCCGCTTCCATCACACCCCCGGTGATGCCGAAAATATCCGCTGCACCGGTAGACATGCCCAACGGGTTGTCAAATTCTCCATCCGGCAGGTTGACAAAGTCTATACCGGCTTCCTTCATCATGGCCGCCATTTCACGCGTCGTCAATACAGCATCAACATTTGGAACCCCGAGGTTTTGCATTTCATGGCGCACAATTTCAAATTTCTTCGCTGTGCAAGGCATCACGGATACCACAAAAAGATCCTCCGGTCTTACGCCGATCTTGTCTGCATAATAGGTTTTAATCAAAGCACCCAGCATGGTATGGGGGGACTTGCAGGTAGATAAATGATCCAGTGCATCCGGATATGTGTGCTCCATATATTTGATCCAGCCCGGACTGCAGGAAGTGATCATTGGCAATACCGCACTCGGCGTATGGCCATTTGCTAGAGAAGAATCGACCGCCATGTGGATTGTCTCTGCCGGGTTTACTGCTTTGCCTGTCAAGGCCTGCCGTACCCGGTCCAGGAACTCAGTACCTTCTTCTAAAATGGTTAAATCTGCTGCAAAGTTGGTATCAAACACGTCTGCAAAACCCATTTCATGCAATGCTGTTGCCAGTTTTCCTGTGACGCGTGAACCGGGTGCCATCCCGAATTCTTCTCCGATAGCCACACGAATGGCCGGTGCCACCTGGACCACAACACGTTTACTGCTGTTGTTCAGTGCAGACCAAACCGCTTCTGTACTGTCAGTTTCTTTGAGTGCCCCCACCGGACAAACCACTGTACACTGGCCACAGAAAGCACAATTCACTGTGCCCAGCGCCAAATCCATGGCAGGACCGATAACGGTTGCAAAACCCCTGTTTTGTGCATTTAAAATTCCAGTACCCTGCACTTCATTGCAGGCTGTCACGCAACGCCTGCAAAGGATACATTTGGACATATCCCTTGTAATGGAGATGGAACTGTCCAGTACACGTTCCGACTGCTGCCCTTCAAAGCGGGAGGTTTCCACCCCCAGGAGCTGACCCAGTTCCTGTAATTCACAGCTTTGATTGCGCTTACACGCCAGACAATCCTTGGAGTGGTCGGACAATATCAGTTCGTATAGAACTTTACGCGCTTTTCTGACCTTCAAGGTATTGGTCAGTACAACCATGCCATCGACAGACTTTGCCATACAGGAAGCCTGCAAGGTTTTTGCACCAACCACTTCTACAGAGCAGATACGGCATGTGCCAAACTCGTGAATCCCCGGCAGCTGACAAAGGGTTGGTATGCGAATGCCATTGGCAGCGGCTGCATCCAGAATAGTGGTGCCTTCTTCCGTTTCAATGGCCCTGCCGTTAATTGTTAAATGAATCATCTTCTATTAACACTCCTTTCGATTCAATCAGCCATAAGACTTTCTGAAAATTCTACACATTTCCAGCGTTTATAGTCCATATGTCTTAGTCAAGTTCGCACAAAACTTGCTGAAAATGCTGTGCATTTTCAGATTACCTTCTGTCACAGTGTAGACAGCGCATAGCCTCTGCCATGGCCGTCAATTTATGATATCCAAGGATGACTTCATCAAAGGAGCCTTTACGTTGTTCCACGCGGAGCATATCCAATGGGAAGCGTTTGAGAGCTACCACTTCATCGTCATCCGCCATGACTGGAATCTCAATCGGAGCGCCTTTGTTCAATTGCCCGCTGCCACCAAGAAACTTGTCGATAGAGATGGCTGCCTGTTTACCATCGGCGATAGCCTGAATAACCGTATCCGGACCACGTGCCACATCACCACCGGCAAAAACACCCGCCATGGTCGTCATCAGACTGTCACTGTCCACAACAAAAGTCCCCCAATTTGTCAAGCCGATTTCTTCCTTTTTAATAAAGGGTAAATCCGCATGTTGACTCACCGCTGGTATCACAGCGTCAACCGGTATAAAGAAATTGGATCCGTCTATCGGTACCGATTTTCTGCGACCGGATTTATCAAAGTCTGCAAGGTGCATGCGTACACATTCTATCTGGTCAATGTGCCCTTTCTTGTTGCTGAGAAAACGTACAGGTGCAACCAGCTCGACAATTTCGACGCCTTCGAGCAAGGCTTCTTCAATTTCTGACAGGTATGCAGGCATAGCGGCCATATTGCGGCGATATAGCACCATTACATGTTCCGCCCCCAAACGGACCGCTGTCCGTGCAGAATCAATGGCTGTGTTGCCACCGCCAATAACCGCAACTGTTTTACCCAGCATCACCGGCTGGTGGAAATTTACTTGTTTTAAGAAGTCAATTCCCGGGTATACGCCGGTAAGTGTTTCGCCCGGAATATCGATTTGTTGTGGAATTAATGCGCCTGTTGTAACATAAACGGCATCCACCTGAGACTTCAATGTTTTAAACTTCATTTCTTTACCGATTTCAGCATTCAGGTGTATACGCACCCCTGCTTTTTCAATCAGGGCTATTTCATGTGCCAAAACTTCCTTCGGCAAACGGTATTCCGGAATCCCGAAAGCCAATACACCACCGGCAACATCCTGTGATTCATACACGTCCACCTCATAACCGATACGAACCAGATACCATGCACAGGTCAGACCAGAAGCTCCAGCACCAATCACGGCCACCTTCTTCCCGTTTTTGGGGAAGACCAGGTCTTCTGAGTATGGTGTTTCATTCTTGAAGGACCAATCAGCCACAAAGCGTTTCACATCACAGATGGCAACGGGTTCATCAGTGGAACCCCTGCGGCATTTCGATTCACAGGGGCGGGTGCAAATACGTCCGCAAACAGCCGGGAAGGGATTTTCCTGACGGATGAGGTTATAGGCATCCTTGATACGTCCTGCAGCGACAAGAGAGAGATAACCGGGGACATTCACATGGGCAGGACAGGTATTCTCACAGGGTGAAATAAAGAGGTCCGTGCATACGCCGGCACGGCAGTGTTTGTTGCGGATGTGCTCCACATATTCATCCCGGAAATACTTGATGGTGCTCAAAACCGGGTTTGGCGCTGTCTGCCCCAGGCCGCACATGGCCGTTTGCTTGATTGTTTCTCCCAGCTCTTCCAACAGCTCAATATCGCCCTCTTCTCCCTCTCCTCGGGTAATTCTCTCCAAAATCTCCAACATACGTTTTGTTCCCAGTCGGCACGCGACACACTTACCGCAGGATTCATCCTGAATAAAGTCCATGAAAAACCGTGCTGTATCCACCATGCAGGTATCTTCATCCATGGCAATCAGACCGCCGGAACCCATAATGGCCCCCAGTTTTGTAAGCGCATCATATTCTGCCGGCACATTCAGGTTTTCCTGTGTGACACAACCACCGGAAGGTCCACCAATTTGGGCGGATTTGAATTTTTTCTTGCCCTGCATACCGCCGCCAATTTTGAAGAGAATGTCCCCCAAAGGCATACCGATTGGTACTTCCACAATCCCTGTGTTCACCACATTGCCCGCCAGTGCAAAGACCTTTGTGCCCTTGCTTTTTTCAGTACCGTATTGGGCATACCAGTTGCCACCATGCAATAGAATAGGTGCAATACTTGCGAAAGTTTCCACATTGTTGATAATGGTCGGTTGGTCAAACAATCCTTTTTGAAAAGGGAAGGGTGGTTTCTGTCTAGGCTCACCTCGTTTTCCTTCAATGGAAGCGAGCAATGCCGTTTCTTCTCCGCATACAAAGGCACCGGCACCGATACGGATTTCAAGATCGAAGGAAAAATGACTCCCAAAGAGATTTTTCCCAAGCAACCCGGCTTCCCTGGCTTTCAAAATCGCTTTTTCCAGACGTTCCACTGCAATCGGGTATTCCGCCCGGATATAGACATAGCCGGAATTCGCACCGATGGCATAGCCACCGATAATCATGCCTTCAATAATGCTGTGCGGATCACCTTCAATCAGGCTGCGGTCCATGAAGGCTCCAGGATCTCCTTCATCCGCATTGCACACCAGATATTTCTGCTCACTTTTGGCCATCTGACCGGCACGCCATTTCACACCTGTCGGAAACCCGGCCCCGCCACGACCTTTTATTCCAGAACGCATTACTTCTTCAATGACTTCACCGGGTGTACTGGCCGTTATGGCTTTGGCAGCGGCAAAGTATCCGTCTCTTGCCACATAAGCCCCCAATTCACGGTAATCCATTTCTCCGCAATTGCGCAGGGCAATACGTACCTGTTCTTTGAAAAAATCGATGTCGTCAATACAGGAGACATGACAGTGCAATGAGTTATCATAATAGGTGTATTCTGTTGAAATTTCACCTTTCACCAGGTGGCGACGGATAATGTCTTTGGCAATTTCTGGCGTGACATTTGTATAAAACGTCCTTTCAGGCAAAACCAGCAGAACAGGTCCGACGGCACAAATGCCCATACAGCCGGTTTCCCGAACGGCGACTTCTTTTCCGAGCTTTTGTGTAGACACTTCCTCTTCTACTGCCCGCTTCACTGCGTAGCATTTTGAGGAAACACAGCCGGCTCCCGCGCAAACCAGTACCTGGCTGCGATAGGATTTATCTTTTTCAATCCAGGTTTGCTTCAGTTGATCCAAATCTGCCATGGATGTGATTGTTTGCTGGTTAACCATTGTACCCATATCAGCTCCTCCGAAGATGTTTCGGTGTGCATATTTTTTCGTAGATAATCCAGTGTGTATATTTTTTATAGATAATCCGGTGTGCATATTTTTTGCAGATAATCCGGTGTGTGTATTTTTTTGTAGATAATCCATTGTGCAT
>JBBRWP010000107.1:0-10304 GCA_038249175.1 Acetivibrionales bacterium | reverse complement strand
TACAAAGGGCCAAAGCTTTATGCAGAAGGTAACTTGAAGGCGGATATTTGGGGTGTCATTACAAAACAAGTTGCCTACCGTGACAATGCCGGTATATATGAAGAAATTGTGAAGCACCCATTGCAAGCGTATGAAAGCATCGATGACATTGAAGAAAATTATCAGTGGCCCTCTGCTGATTGGTTTGATTTTTCCGGCATTCCTGATTTATGTGATCGATACAAGGGATACGCTCTGGAGGGGGGTTATGTAGCTCCCTTTTATGTTTTTAATAACATTCGTGGTATGCAGGAAAGTCTGATTGACTTGGCTGCAGAGCCGGATATGGCGGATTATATCCTTGATAAAATATGCGCGTTTTATATGGCATATCATACGAAGCTGTTTGAGGCAGCCGAAGGCAGGCTGCACTTGTCCCAGGTCACCGATGACTTCGGCACACAAAACGGTTTAATGATCAGTATAGACATGTATCGCCGATTTTTTAAGGATAGGGTTCGGAAATTCATTCATTTGGTAAAATCACAAGGGTGTCATGTATTCCACCATGACGATGGCGCTATGATGTCCTTGCTGCCTGATTTATGTGAAGATGGTATCGAAATTCTCAATCCGATTCAATGGCACTTGCCAGGGATGGATCTTTACAAATTAAAAAGCCAATTTGGTCAGCAACTCTGCTTTCATGGCGGGATTGACAATCAGCATGTACTCCCTTTTGGAACGACGGAGGAAGTGATCGCTGAAGTGAAAACTTGCATTGAGGTTCTGGCAAGCGATAAGACCGGCTATATTCTGGCACCCTGTCATAACGTTCAAGCGATTAGCCCTGTTGAAAATGTCGTGGCCATGTATGAGGCAGGTTTGAAATACGGTTCGTTTTGATTTTTCTAAAAAGCGAAATTCATATAAACAATCTCTGCCTTAAAGAACATCTGGATATGTTCTTTAAGGCAGAGATTGTTTTTTATTGCGTATGTGATTTCACTGCAGCAACTCGAAAACAATCCCGTTTCAGCCATAAAATAGGGTGCCTATCCCAATTTTATAGCTGAAACGGCTTGCTTTCAACACATTTAATGCTGTTTTTTATTCAATATAGAGTTGTTGCAGAGTCATTATACATAGCATGACGATTGATTTTTTGAGAGAAAACAAATTTTGAAAGCAAAAAAAATACCAGATATGACATGCAGTAAACCAAATGTGCCATTCTTTTTTTAATGCAGGATGTTCATACTCTAATTATCAATGATAGATTTCATGTAAGGGTATTTATCCTATATTGTCGAAAGGATGGTATTAAAAATATGAATCCACGTGAAAACCTCTTATCCCTTTTACGCAGAACGGGGTATGAAAATGCACCGATAGACATGGAAATGTGCCCTTCTCTTGCGAAGCAGTTTCAGGAAGAAACCGGAACGACGCTTTCACTGGCGGATTACTTTGATTTTCCGGTTCGTATGGTAAGAGATGCTCAAAACATCCCGATAGCAACGAGAGATCTGAAAAAACTGTTCAAGGAGACAATGCACCCCCAAACACATTTTGACAATTGGGGCATTGCGCATGAACCCGGTTCTGAAAAAGCCATGCATATGACACGAATGCATCATCCTCTCAAGAATATGACAACACTGGATGAGTTGCAGGCTTACGCCTTCCCGGATTTTGAAAATGCAGATTATACCCATCAAAAACAGGAAGTTTTGGACATCCATGCCCGCGGATATGCTGCCGGTGCTCCAATGGCTTGTACCATTTGGGAAACCGCCTGGTATATGCGCAGTATGGAGGCCTTGATGGGCGACATGATGGATGATGACCCTATGGCTGAATATCTCCTGGATGAAGTAACACGTCGGAGTGTGAAGCGTGCGGAATCCTTCGCCAAAGCCAATGTGGACTGTTTGTTTTTGGGGGACGATATCGGGATGCAGCATAGCATCATGATGAGCAGAGAACTTTATAACACATGGCTGCAACCACGACTCAAGCGTGTGATTCAGGCGGCAAAGGCTATTAAGCCGGATATCATCGTTCTTTATCATTCCTGCGGTTTCGTGACGCCTTTTATTCCAGATCTTCTGGATGCCGGTATAGATGTACTAAACCCCGTTCAGCCGGAGTGTATGGATTTTGAAGAACTTCATGCAACGTATGGTGATGTCCTCTCTTTTCACGGTACTTTAGGAACACAGACAACAATGCCTTTTGGTTCTCCGGATGATGTCAAAGCAGTTGTTGAACGTAATCTGAAAATTGCAGGAACAAGAGGCGGACTTTGGGTTGCACCGACACATATGCTGGAACCGGAAGTTCCCTATGAAAATGTGAAAGCCTATGTAACCGCATGCAGGAATTGGAAATAAAAAACAGGGGAGATATGCTTCTCAAATAGAGTGAACACAGTTGATGACGCTCTAAAAATGTTTTTGTTTAACGATTTGCTTTTACACCAACAAATGAAATGATCAGTTCCCACATCCACAGAATACCGGATAAGCGTATTGATTTGTCTTGGAATGCAGCTTTGTTGCAATTTCCTGCAAAAAACTTGCGGAAAAAGTCGTGAAACGGCTTTATGGGCGACTATCATGATATATAATGATAAAGGAGTGGCTAGATGTATAAAGTTGCAGTAGATTCATACCAGAAAAAACATCATGAGTTAACGGATTGCCTGGTTGTTGATTTTTTGGAATACATTGACTGCCATTTTTTAAGTGATATATCGCTCAAAAAAACTGCTGATCATTTTTATTTGAACTACACCTATTGCTCTGAGATATTTAAAAAAGTTACGGGAATGGGTTTCTCTGCCTATATTACAAAATTGCGCTTGTGCCATGCTTGCAAACTACTTGATGAAACAAGTATTCAGATTGCTGAGATTAGTGAAAAATCAGGATTTCATGACTACTTTTATTTTTCGAAGCAGTTCAAAAAAGAACTGAATGTGACGCCAACTGAATATCGCTATATGAAAAACCTGACGAAGAGGATGGGAATTTATAGTGAAGAAAACTATCCAACTGAGAGACAAGTGTCAAAAATGTTTCAACAAGTCACACTGGCACAACAAAATGCCCAATTGTTAAGGTTATTCTGAACGTGGTATTGATAAGCGATTTTTTTGGCTGCTATGATAATCTAAGGTTGATTCTAGTATAAAAACCCCGATTTCGACTCCGGAGGAGGCAAAATCGATTGAAAATGAGCGATTTCAGGCCAATATCGCGCACTGTGCGCTGTGCATAGCACAGTGTCGAAGACTGATTTAGCATCAAATTGGATCATTTTCGGGTTCTTACGGTAGAATTAAGGTTGATTTCACCGCAACAACTCTTTCATGAATAAAAAACAGCAGTAAATGTGGTAAAAACAGCCCGTTTCAAAATTTGAACCAGACAGTACACTAGTGCACTGTCTGGTTGATATGTAGCTAATATATGGCATAATAAAAACCGGTAATAATCGTTCATTATAGCTGAAAATATAAATTACTGATGCTGTAATTATGGTAAATTTGAACCAGACAGTACACTAGGTTATCTGGTATTCAAATAAATGAACAACATGAACATGTAGAAAATGTGACACAAAATGACAAGTTGGTTGAGGGGGAGCTTATGATTAACAAGCCAGATTGGGAAAAAACGAAACAAAAATATGTTGAATACTGGAATAAAGAAAACCATGACAGGCCTCTATTGGGTATTGCAGCATCTTTGGGAAAAAAAATACCTGCACCGATGCAGCCGGATGAAATGATTGATCGCTGGCTGGATACAGAATATGTCATCCAATCTGCCCGTCGGCATATGGAGAATACCTGGTACGGTGCAGAGTCTTATCCAAATTGGTATCCGAACCTGGGGCCGGACATTTTCGGTGCTACCTATGGTGCAGAATTTGTTTTTGAAGAAACAACCAGCTATTCCATCCCTTTTATAAAGGACTGGGCAGATTATCCTGAACTGACCTTTGACCACAAAAACAAGTGGTGGCAGAAAATTTTAGAGATGACGCAGGCAGGTATTGCAGATGCGAAAGGAGACTACCTGGTTTCTTTGACGGATTTTCATGCCGGTGCAGATGGCCTTGTGTCCATTCGTGGGCCTGAACTTCTGGCCATGGACATCTATGATGAACCGGAAGCCATTAAAAAGGCTTCCATGAAAATGTTCCGCGATCTGGTCAAACAAATTGATGAGACTTTTGCCATGACACAAACAGTACAGGATGGTACATCGAACTGGATGGGTCTATGGCACCCCGAAAAATGGTATGTGACGTCCTGTGACTTTTCAACGATGCTCTCGGTGGATATGTTCAATGAATTTATATTACCGGAACTGCAGGAAGAATTGAAATGGTTGGATAACCACAGCATTTACCACCTGGACGGACCAGGTGCCCTGCGGCATTTAGATGTTTTGCTGCAACAGGAAAATTTGAACGGTGTTCAATGGGTTTACGGGGCGGGTCAGCCGACAGCTGCGCACTGGATTCCGACACTAAAGAAAATTCAGGATGCAGGGAAATTGATCCATGTGGAGGCAACTCTGGAAGATTTACCGGTACTTTTTGAAAACCTGAAACCAGAAGGAGTGTTTTATAATGTGGGGGGTGTTTCCTCCGTTGAGGAAGGGCAGGCTGTCGTTAAGGCTGCAGAAAAAGCATATCATAAAAAGATATTTTGATGCCTTGTCACGAATTGCTCGCCGCAACGTTTGAGGGCAGATGGCTTTCCTTGGAGATGAATGCTGAAAACATTTGTGAATTCAGGGACAATGCTGTAATTGGATTGAATGAAATGATAAGGAGATTGAATGGATTTAATCATACCAAATCGTTTGCATCATACCGATACTGTGCATAGAAACTTAACAGCGGATCCTTTTAATGGTGTTGTCACCTGTGGCTTTTTGTATAAAGAACCGGACTATATTCGCATGTTCAAAGAGAATGATATTAACTTCAAGCTGGATTACTACGGCGGGGTTTTGATCTTGGAGGGGAGTGCGACACATATCGATAACGAAGGGCACTCCTGGGTGGTAAAACCCGGAAGTTATATACAACGCTTTCCCGGGAAAGTACATTCAACTGTGATCAGTGAAAACCAAAATTGGCTGGAGTTTTATATTTGTATCGGAAAGGAACTGTTCGAATCCCTCGTGAAACTTGGTATGCTGGATGTAAGACATGAAGTTTTGAATCCAGGCATTACCATGGCACTGCTGACAAAACTGGAGTTGTTTCTACAGTCCTGTAAACAAGCTGAAGAAACAGACTTGCCATTCCTGGTTGTAGAAGCACAGCATATTCTTGTCACCATTAACCAAATGTGTCATAAATCCGGTGATGAAACAACCAATGATATGATTGACAACGCATGCCGCTTAATCGGAAATCTGGCTGGCTCAGGCCAAGGCCATATTTTGGTTGAAGATATTGCGAAAGAACTGGGCGTGGGTGTGGAGCTGTTTCGGAAAAAATTTAAAACCAAAGTTGGCATTTCACCTGGAGAATACTTATGCCGTAGAAGGATGAATCTTGCACAGTCCATGCTCGTGAACCGACACCGCAGTGTGAAGGAAGTTGCTATCGAACTTGGATTTCCAGATGGTTTTACTTTTTCAAAGCAATTCAAAAAACTGGTAGGCGTTTCGCCAAGCCAATTTCGAAAAATATATTAGTCGTCACGACTTAAAATGAATAACAGGAAAGAAGGGCGAAAAGATGGGGTTTAAAATTGGAATTGTTGGTACTGGACAGTTTGCAAGATGCTTTATACCCCTTTTCAAAATGCACCCTTTTGTGGATGAGGTGTGTCTGACAGATCTCATCCCTGAACGGCGTAACGAGAATGCAGCCAGGTTTGGCATTCATAAAACCTATGACTCCCTGGATGATATGTTGAAAAACGCCGATGTGGATGCGGTGGCCATTTTTACACAGCGCCATCTGCATGCAGAACACGTACTGCAAGCGTTGAAAGCTGGTAAACATGTGTACTGTGCTGTTCCAATGGCACAAACTGAAGAGGAAGTCTCAAAAATTATTGCAGAAGTCACCTCTTCCGGTCTTATCTACATGACAGGAGAAACCAGTTACTACTACCCCAGTACCGTTTTTTGCCGGGATCGTTTTCAATCAGGACAGTTCGGAAGTTTTGTATATGGTGAAGCACAGTATTATCATGATATGATACACGGATTTTATGATGCCTTTCGTTACTCTGGTGGATCAGACTGGAAAAAAACAGCCGGCATTCCACCTATGCTATATCCAACCCATTCAGTCAGTATGATTCTGTCAGTAACCGGTGCACAGGCAACGCAGGTTTCCTGCCTTGGGTATAAAGACAGGCACATGGATGGTGTTTTTAAGGAAGGCGGCAACTTGTGGGACAACGCTTTTAGTAATGAGAGCGCCCTGCTCCGTACATCTGACGGCGGCATGATGCGTATCAATGAATTCCGTCGTGTCGGCTGGGGTGGTAAAAACAGCGTGTATATGAGCATGTATGGAACAACCGGCAGCTATGAAGAGCATGCAGGCGGTTCTGTCTGGTCCAGTTTGAAGTGGGGTGAAGTGGAAAACCTGACGGCTGATCTGGCTTGTCAGGACGATTATGTGCACTTTGATGACGGTGATATTAATCAAACACTGAAAAATGACTTCAATGCAACATTGGCCAAAGTGCACCACAACTATCGCTTGCCGGATAGCTTCAAGGGTTTGCCTAATGGACATTTCGGTTCGCATCAATTTCTGGTTGATGACTTTATGAAGTCTCTGATGACCCAGACCCTGCCCCCAAACCATGCCTGGAAGGCAGCGGCTTATGTATTGCCGGGTGTAATTGCCCACGAATCCGCTTTGCAGGAAGGTGCGCTCTTGAAAGTACCGGCAGTGGAAGCACCTCCGGCAAAGTGGTCTTTTCTTGATCCAGACAGCTTTGTAGCATATCGGTTTTCGTAATGTTTTGAGATGCGATTGTTGAAGATATAGTGCCGCAACGATATGTTGAAAACCGGTATTCTTGCTGATATCTACTATTATTCTAAAGCACCTCGTTGTGAGGTGCTTTTTTCTTGCAAGTTTTTCAATAAAAACTTGCAAGAATGCCTTGACATGATTTGTATGATTGTATACAATGATACAAATTCCATCTACAGTTGATTCTTCTATAGTTGGTTCAAAGAAATGGACGTGAACATGGCACAGGGTGCAAAAGAAACGGTATCAAGCGAAGCGTCATTGCGTAGCAAGGTTTTTACCCGCCTGGAGAATGATATTTTGAATGGTCACTACGCTGTTGGTGAGAATTTTACTGAGGCCCGCGTGGCGGAAGACCTGGGTGTAAGCCGCACACCGGTGCGGGAAGCCATACGACAGCTGGAGTTGGAGGGTTTGGTCACGTATATTCCCAACAAAGGGGCTACTGTAAAAGGTCTTTCCAAAGAAGACATTCAGGATATTGGCGAAATCCGTATGAAAATTGAAGGCATTGCTGCCCGCCGTGCAGCGGTGAATATTCAGGATGAACAGATTGCCGAATTGCATGAAATTTTGGATTTGGAGAATTTCTACACGCAGCGTGGGGACTTTCAACCGATATTGGATTTGGATACCCGTTTTCACAAACTTATTTTTCAGGCAAGCGGCAGCCGGTTACTCAGTCTGACTTTGCGACAGTTTCATCATTATCTCCAACAATCCCGGGAAACCTCCATGCACGACAAAGATCGGGCTGAAAAAATGCTGTTGGAACACCAGCGTATTTTGGAAGCCATAGAGGTCAGAGATTCAGAAAAGGCTGAAACCCAGATGGCACAACATGTTAAAAACGCCACAAAGAATATCAATAAGCTGCAAGAAAGGAAAGATAAACCTGCAAAATGAAATAAGTTAAAAAATTTCAAGCACTATTAGCATCGCTAAGCAAAAAAAGGAGGAAGCACCATGAAAGAATTGACACAACAGGAACTGGACCACTTCCTAAATACGTCCGGGGAAGCCGTGGAAATTGACACCCGTTTTCGTCCTGGCCTCTACAGTCGTTATAATGTGAAACGCGGCCTGCGTAACGAAGACGGTTCCGGTGTACTGGTCGGTTTGACCGAAATTGGGGAAGTTCATGCCTATGTTTTTGATGACAATGAAAAAATACCCGTAGAGGGCCGTCTCATTTATCGTGGCATTGACATTAATGACTTTGTGAACGGTTACCTGTCTGAAAACCGTTTTGGTTTTGAAGAATGTGTTTATCTTCTTCTGTTTGGGCAGTTGCCGACGGCACCGCAGATCGATGATTTTAGTGCTGTGTTGGGTCATTACCGAAAACTGCCGGAAGATTTTATCCGGGACAACATATTAAAAGCGCCCAGTATGGATGTCATGAACAAACTCGCACGTTTGGTACTTGTGAAGTATTCATATGATACAAACCCCGATGATATTTCGGTGTCTAACCTGCTGCGCCAAAGCATGGAGCTCATTGCAGCGTTTCCATTGATGGCCTGTTATGGATACGCGGCAAAATCACATTACCATGACGGCAAAAGTCTCTTTATCCATAACCCGCATCCCGAGTTATCCACCGCTGAGAACATACTGGCCTTGCTCCGTCCAGATGGGCAGTATTCTGCCCTGGAAGCCAAAATACTGGATTTGGCCCTGGTATTGCATGCCGAACATGGTGGCGGTAACAATTCTACATTCACCACGCACGTTGTCTCTTCCACCGGTACGGACATTTATTCCTGTATTGCAGCGGCCATCGGTTCACTTAAGGGGCCAAAGCATGGCGGTGCGAACAACAAGGTAATGGACATGATGGAAGAATTGAAAACCGAAGTGACCGACTGGGGCAGTGACGATCAGGTGAAAACCTATATCGAACGCCTCTTGCGCAAAGATGCCTTCGACCATTCCGGCCTTATTTACGGCATGGGGCATGCGGTTTATACCCTGTCTGATCCCCGTGCCATCCTTTTGCGGGATCAGGCAGAACAGTTGGCCAAACAGGTGGGGCGCCTGGAAGAGTTTGATCTGCACAAGCGCGTGGAGCGTCTTGCACCGGAAGTGTTCCGGGAAGTGCGTAACACGGACAAACCCATGTGCGCTAATGTCGATTTTTATTCCGGCTTTGTGTACGATATGCTGAACCTGCCGAAGGACGTTTATACACCGATTTTTGCTGTGGCCCGCATCGCCGGCTGGTGTGCACACATTATCGAAGAGAACGTTAACGGCGGTAAAATTATTCGTCCTGCCTACAAAAACATCAAAGGCCGCTTAAACTATACGCCGCTGACGAGCCGTATGTAATGGTATGTTCACCGTTGCTGACACTAACTGTAATTCAAACATTAAACCCCATGCTATGCATGGGAGAACTGAAACAGGAGTGCCGTGACATAAAATCTCTGATTTGCAACTAAACTTGTATGTACAATCGATAAAGTCTGAATAAATTTTTGTAATGCAATCCCTATTATGAAGGGCAAAAACCCCTTACAGGGGTTTAATAGTTCAACCCACCCTTTGAAAGGGTGGATGTGAGTATA
The DNA here is from genome assembly GCA_038249175.1 of Acetivibrionales bacterium. Taxonomy (GTDB): domain Bacteria; phylum Bacillota; class Clostridia; order DSM-8532; family DSM-8532; genus JAEWSN01. The sequence goes on along the minus strand of JBBRWP010000107.1, from coordinate 717 downwards.
AAAATGGATAAAAATAGAATAAGAGGCATAAAAACAATAACGTTTTTAACGTGGTTGCAATCCAGCCGTTTTGATGAAGCAACAATGTAAAGCAGGATGGTTCAAATTTGGCTCAAAAACTTCAAAACAACCCCCTTCATCCTGCAACTTGATGAAGGGGGTTGTTTTTGTTATGATGGATGTCGGTTCTACCAGTATAACAATGTAAAGCCACAGTGCTTTTATTGTATAAGGAGCGTACACGTTGTATTTAAAAACCTTGGAAGTACAAGGCTTTAAATCATTTGCAGAAAAAATCAGCCTTTCTTTTCATGCCGGTCTGACAGCAGTTGTCGGCCCGAACGGCAGCGGCAAAAGCAATATTGCTGATGCGGTGCGTTGGGTGCTGGGGGAACAAAGCGCCAAGACACTGCGCGGCGGAAAAATGGAAGACGTTATTTTTGCCGGGACCCAGTACCGCAAGCCATTAGGCTTTGCGGCTGTTTCCATTACCTTTGATAATGCAGACGGAACGCTGCCCATTGGTTATTCAGAGGTCACTGTCACCCGCCGCATTTACCGTTCCGGGGAAAGCGAATATCTCCTCAATAAAACGGTCTGCCGCTTAAAAGATATCCATGAGTTGTTTATGAACACCGGTATTGGTCGTGAAGGTTACTCCATCATCGGCCAGGGCCGCATCGATGAGATATTAAGTAACCGTTCCGAAGAACGTCG
>JBBRWP010000106.1:0-10358 GCA_038249175.1 Acetivibrionales bacterium | reverse complement strand
TTTGCGTAACGCTTGCAAACAGTTCGCTAAAGTTTTCAGCCTTTCTCTTCGTATCTTGGAAAGCTTGGTTGGAAATACTTGACTATTCAACACCAAGCATGTAGAATGGCAAAGTATTTTTAATCATCATTAGGAGGGAACCCTATGAACAAAGCAGATTTGGTTCAACAAATGGCCGGGAAGTCCGGTCTATCCAAAAAAGATAGCGAGTCCGCTCTTGAAGCCGTCATTGCAACGGTGGAAGAGTCACTCGTTGTAGGCGAGAAGGTTGTTCTTGTTGGTTTTGGTACATTCGAAACCAAAAGCCGTGCTGCCCGCAAAGGCCGCAACCCGAAAACCAAAGAAGCCATCGACATTCCTGCCTGCAAAGTGCCTGCCTTCAAAGTCGGCAAAAGTTTGAAGGATAAAGTCAACGTTTAAGGGCTTTCACATGACTGATTCTGGTGTAATAACTCCAATTTCGGTCCCGAAGGGGCTGAAATTGATTGAAAATGACCAATTTCAGGCCAATATCGCGGTCTGTGCGCCGCGATTTGGCATCAAATTGGATCATTTTCGAGTTTTTACGGTAGAATCATGACTGCATCATCACATGTATCACCACATTCTTTCAGCATCATGCATTCGTATGGTTGTTATCTAGGCACAAGTACATCCTGCTGAATCATGTTAGAGATGACGTTGCATTACATGGCTCTGAAAAAGAAAATGCGTAGCATTTTCAGTAAGTTTTGTGCGAATGCGACGGAGGATGCATGGGGTATAAATCAGAGTAAGAATAAACAAAAGCACCTGTACAGGTGCTTTTGTTTATTCTTTTTATTTTCTTGAAACTTTGTTTTCATCGATGATTACCGACGAATCTCATTTTATGTCCCGCGAAATGGTGGAAGCCGTTTTATGAAGTACTTTCGTTATTTCTACACGATATCATGCTTCAGACTATCGATTGAATAGAGCCTCCTGGCTCCTTTCTTCGGCATGGTAGAGAGTATGCCGGCGATATCTTCACCCTCTAGGCTTTCCAGGTATTCGATGAATACGGACAAACGTTCATATTCGGTGACAGAGAACAGAACCGCATCCGGCTGGTTGTTCTTTAGTATGAAAATTTTCCCGGAACTTTCCGCTTTTTCCCTGCACGATTTGTAATTTTTAATCATGTCCGAATTCGACACAATATCCTTGGTCGAAATATTCATGTTTATCACATCCTTTTTCTGGTTCTACATCTATCCTATTCCTAGCCGAATAAATTGTCAAGGTATTATTAAAATAATTATTTTAACTATTATTCATATAATTTTATAATTACCATAGTTACATCCCAATAGCAAAGTTCAACCCCAAATTACCCGCATTATAATGCGCTTCATACTGATTCTTCCTAAAACTGCCATCCTGCGTCTTCAATGTGCTAGCTGTTTATCCGGTAGTGCGAAGGTAGCATTGCTTTTCAAAGTGACTCAGTGCACCTTCCACATTTTACACATTTTTGAGAAAAATATTGAAGCTCAAATCCACCCCCAATTGATTCAGGATTATGACACCAAAGGCAACTTAGATTACACCCCTTTAGGAAAACCGTAGTCCTAATTCCGGAGCCATCATCTAATGAAAACTTCTGTATGTTCAGTACCATTCCTTTCACAATTACGCCTCCTAGAAACTTATTTATAATTATCCCTACAGCGTGAGTTTGAATAATTCATTTTTATGATCCTATATTTATGCGGACTTACAACAAGTCAGAATCCTCAAAAATGATGCTAGATTTGGAGTAAATATCGAAGTCACGCTGTAGTGTTATAACCTTACAGAGTTGCAGGTAGTTGATTTTCTTGATCTTTCACAGACAGAATATTCAATGACTACAGTTTCGCCGCCTGTGGTCATTATACGGATTGTTGTCACACTTCTCAATGGCCAATAAATTGGGCACGGCCCATAACAAGCTGCCAGCGTGCTGTGGCCATTCGATTAAAAAATGGATGCCACCTTCGTGGCACCCGTTTCCAATTTTGCTGGATTCTTTTGTATACATGGGTTCTTCCCTGTCGATGCATAATTGGAATGAAAGAATGGCCAGCCATTCTTTCATTCGAGAGTGTGCGAACATCAATTCGCATGGGAATTTTACTATCATCCGATCTGCTGAAAACTTTACGTCAGATTATTTCGCCAGATACGCATCCAGCTGTTTCTGGAACTCTGCAACGTAGGTTTCCATGCCGGCGGCCTTAAGGTCTTCAACTGCCTTCGGATAGTTCTTGTCAAAATCTACATAAGCGGTGGTCAGCGCCAGGAAACTTTCATCGAGAACTGCCTTGAGTTGTGCTTCCTGATCTGCCGAAGCAGCTGTATCGAATGTAAATCCGAATGCCTTAGAAAGGACAGCACCTTCATCCCATGCCTTGTAGACCTTAATGAAGTCATCCGTCACGGTCGTCGGGAACTGCACATATTCCCTGTTTCGGAACATCCACTCGTACCAAAGGCTGTCCGTGGTCAGCTGGCTGATGCGGTCACCTTCCATCTTGTAATCCTGCCCCTCGACACCATATATTGCAAACATGTAATTCTCTTTGCTCGCAAGGAACCAGTTGATCATCTGCATCGCGCGATCCGGATACTTCGCGGTGGGGCTGATCACAATGATTTCTGTGCTGGAAAGCCATTTGTACTTCGGTTTTTCAGGAGAAAGGAGGTATTCGTTTAGAGTGGCTTCCGGTGCATTTTTCCGGACATCATTGATATTTTCCATTGGCCGTGAGATAGCCCCGGAATTGAACAGATACAGTCCGGTGGCGAAACGGCCGAGGTCTTCCTGGGCTTTGAGTGTCAAATCTTCGCCAATCCACCCTTTCGCATTCCATTCAGCTACTTTTCGGCACATGGCTTCATATGCAGGATTGAGAAAATAAGCTTCTGCTTTCCCTGTATCTTCATTCAGCAAGATGCTTCCGCCTACACCATAAGTTGTCGAATTGAACGGAATATATTCACGCTGCATACTTGGAATGCCGGCACTAAACTTCATTTCGGGGTGCTTGGCGACAACGGCTGTGTAATAAGTTTCCAGGTCGGCAACGCTCTTGATATCCGAGATGCCTGCTTCTTCCATGAAATCCGTACGTGCGAGGGTGCTCTTGAATTTCTCAGCGGTCGGAGCAGCCTGAATCGGAATCGCATGAATCTTGCCTTCTTTACGGAAAGGATCGAAGTTTTCTTTCGGAATCATGCGAAGAATATCTGTTCCGTTTTTCTGCAGAAGCTCATCAATATCCGTGCTTGCGCTTTTCGTGATAACCTGGCTGAAATTGGGTCCGCCATCCCAGTACCAGTCGATTTGCTCGCCTGCAGCGATCATGACGTCCTTCTTACCCCAGTATTGATCCCAGGGAATCCAGCTCAATTCAACTGCCAGACTCAGTTCATCCTTCATTTTGGTTGCAAATTCATTGGACAGGAATGATTCCATCCGTTTGGACATGTCTCCGGGATAGATGATCTGGAGTGTGACGAATTCCTGTTGTGTCGGGGACTCTTCGGCTGACGCAGACTCGGAAGCCGCCGTCGAAGGTTCTACAGAGGCAGCCTCAGACGAAGCGGGTGCGGCGGATGCACTCTCTGTTACCGGTGCGGCACCGCACGAGGCAAGCATTGAGGCAATCAGTACAACAGTGACAAGCAGTAAGGACAGTCTGGTTCTTTTTCGGTAATGCATAGAGATTCCTCCTGTAAATTTATTATAGGCAATCCATGAACTTTTGTTCACCGGATTGACGCTATCCCTTCACGGCCCCGACCATAATTCCCTTGATGAAATGTTTTTGGATTAAGGGAAACAAAAATAGAATGGGAAGAACGGTAACAATCGTCACGGCCATCTTGACGGTTTCAGTCGGCACACGAATGCGCGAGCCATCCTGAAGCATACCGGATGAAAGCGCATTGACCGAGCTGAGGATGTTGAACAGAAAAAACTGCATAGGATACATCTCACGTTTGGAGATTAGCATAATGGACAGCCACCAGTCGTTCCAGAATTGAATTGCATAGAATAGGCCAACCGTCAGCAAGGCGGTCCTTGACATAGGCATCACGAGTCGGCTGAAGACGGTGAAATCATTTGCGCCATCAATGCGTGCGGATTCCAGTATCGAATCTGGAATTGACTGGAAGTAGTTGCGCAACAGAAACAGATTCCACACATTCACAGCATAAGGAAGAATCAATGCGAACCATGTGTTTTTCAACTGCAGTACATTTACGCAAACGATATACCAAGGTATCATACCCGCGGGGAAGATGACGGTAAAATAGCAGAAAAAGGATATCGCACCTCGATACTTGACGGTCTTCAATGAAATGGTGAATGCAAGCATGGATGTAAATATCAAAGCCAAGACTGTCCCGCCTGCCGTGACCAGCGTTGTCACGCCGTAAGCGTTCAAAATCCGGTCTGCATTGGTCTTGTATAAAAATATGTAAGTATCCAGGGAAAACTTCTCCGGAATCAACTTGAACCCGTTAATTTGAACCAGGTACTCATCGGAGATGGATACCATGAATGTCAGCAGCAATGGGTAAAGGCAAGCCAGACTGAAGATCAGTATGATGGCACCGGCGGCGAACTTTAATATTTGATCGGATCCAATCCTATTGTTCATTGCGTTTCCTTTCCGGTGGGTATCATCGTGTTTCTTTTCCAGTGGATTTTGCGTATTTTATTTCGAGAAGGTATCACCAGACTCCCTTTCCAACAGGTTCACGAACATCCGGGGAGAAAGGAATATATTGTTTCAAAATAGTGCGGTACCTTCATTGAACTGCTTGACTACACGGTTACTAAGAACAATGGTGATGAGTCCCATTACTGACTGATAAAGCCCGATAGCGACCGACATCCCGATGTTTCCGGTCTGCCGGAATGATCTGTATACGTACGTGTCAATAATCTCCACTTTTTGGAGAAGTGGTCCGACGTCCCGTACCACCCCATAAACCATGCCGAAGTCGCCAAAGAAAATTCGTCCTACGGAGAAGAGCGTCATGACAAGGATGACAGGCTTCAAAAGCGGGAGTGTAATCCGGAACATACATTGCAGTCGGGTTGCGCCATCAACAATCGCCGCTTCATAATAAGAGGTGTCAAACCCGGACAAGGTTGCCAGATAGACCATGGAGCCATATCCGGTCGCTTTCCAAAGATAAGAGAGCACCAAAATAGTCCGCCAGTATTCCGGATGTTTATAGAAAGAAATACCCTCCAGACCGATTTGCCGGAGCATGACATTTATAGAACCATTTTCCGAAGAAAGGAGATTGTAGATAATCTGTCCTATGACAACCCAGGAAAGAAAATAAGGAAAGAAATAGATGGTTTGTGTAATTTTTTTGAACAACTTCCCGTTAATTTCATTGACAAGCAAGGCGATTCCGGTTTGAAAGACCACTCCGAATATAATAAACAGAGCGTTCAGCAACAATGTGTTGAACGTGATTTGCAGGGCTTTGCCTCCCATGCCAAAAAAGAAATTGAAATTACGGAGTCCGACCCACTGGCTTCCAAATACCCCGGCTTGCAGATTGAATTTCTGGAATGCTGTTACGATATAGTAGAAAGGAACATATGAAAAGGCAATCAAGACCATTAGACCGGGCAAAGCCATTGCGTAAGCCACAGAATTTGCAGCCAGTTCCCTTCCGACAGCGAATAACCCACCTGCCTTAGCTTTTTTTTGATTCACGTTTTTTTGATTCATGATTGTCATAAGAATTCCCTTCATCTTCAAACCTTTTTAAGTGGTCGAATTACATGCACAGCATAGCAGGGATTGTTTAATGGAACAATCTCAACTTCTTGCCTGAATCGTTATATTTTAAACGGTTTCAAAATTCGGGGGTTGTTTCATAAATTGATTGATTTGTGGGTTTAGTGTCAATTTGTCTTGAGGAGCGGCCCGGAAACGTACCAAACTTGGGAAAAGGCATAAGTTGCTCCTGACAACTGCCCGCATAAAATAAACCATTCGTGATTCAAATGCTAAAATCACTTTGCGAATTTCGAACAATGCTTCAAACACTGTTAAAAAAACGGGAATATGTGAAATCTTTGTGCTACTTATCTATGAAAGAAAAATGTATAATTTTTTATAAGACACAAATTTATGTCTACTTCGAATTCAGCACAGTACAGAATTTTGTTAAATGAAACTTTTGGAAAGTAATCAGGATTATTATTTTCACTGAATTCCAATGAAGAGAGGAGCATGTTTTGGATAGTAAAAAAACAGTGATATTTCCGATCGAGGCTGATTATGCATTCCCCAATTCTCTCAAAGGGCAGCGAGGAAGTACTCGCCCGGGAGAACAATACAAAGTGGATCCTGAAAGTCAGTACGTTCGCCTTGTGAAGAGCTACTTCAACTGGAATGAAGTGGAACGCAGTATCGAAGATGGTGTGAATTATATCCTCGAGGTCAGTGACCAACGATTTGCCGGTTGCCGCGAAAAGAACGTCCGCTTCATTCCTCGAATTGCCATGGTATGGCCTAATCATGGCGATCATACGCTGGCTACGAAATTGCGCTATACAAGCCCGCCCGACATGGTTCCTTCCACCCTGGATACGCCTGCATTCTTTTCCCGTGTCCGAAACCTCGTTGAAAAGCTTGGAGAGGCATGGGACAATGATCCGCGGGTTGCCTATATGGAGATGGGCATTTATGGCCTCTGGGGCGAGGAGCATGAAGACGCTATGAGCCGCACAGCACAGAAAAACATGGCGGACGCTTTTCACAACGCGTTTCAAAAGACACCTTGCATGGTTCGCTATCCACGCGATTGTATGGGGCAGGGATTCGGCACCTACTGGGATTCCTTTGCACATATCAACGAGGAACATTACGCCCGCGACACCATCCGGTATATGGATTGGCGCATTGCCGTGATGGGCGGTGAAGTTGCACACAATTGGGGCGAACATGTCATTCAGCCTGGAGACGATATGAATGACACCTTGACTGCGCCCGATCATAAACAGCGTTTTTTAGATTATGTCTTTTGGCAGCACAACAATCATCTGGGCATGCATATCAGGCCTTTGGCAAACAAGGAAGCCGCACTGGAAGGACTCGCTGAATATCAAAAGCGGGCGGGTCATCGATTTGTGCCCAAAAAGGTCGAATATGTCCTCAGCGACGGCAAACTCTCCGTATCAGTGGATATCATAAATGGAGGCGCTTCACCCATTTATTACAACTGGCCTGTTGCTGTCGCTCTGCTGGATGAAATGAAGAATCCCGTCTGGCAGGACAAGTTTTCAGGAATCGACATCCGGGAATGGCTTCCCGGCGATGAATGGTGCTTTGAAAAAAGTGCGTATCAGGTGCCCGTAAAAGTATATTCTATTTCCGGTGATTTTTGTGTTCCCGAAATTCCGGATGGTAAATATGTTTTGGCATTGGCGATTCTTGATCCCTCCTGCAGCAAGCCGAATGTTTTATTGGCCACAACACAGTATTTTTTCGGCGGCTGGCATCCCATGGGGTATGTCGGCATCAATGAGGAAGTGCATGTTCCTCAAATCCCTTCCCACCTCTTTCAAGATCAACGTCATGATGACAGCATCTGCTACTAATACAGGAGGATGGATATGAATGGTATGACGACCAAGGACTTGCGTTGCATACGCTGGCCCCTTTTTAATCCCGATACAGGTCTTCTTAATGCAACACACCTTATCTGGAAGGAAGTTGCCACGGCTATTGACCAATATGATTTTTCTGTAGCTGAACAGGCGTTTGACCTTGCCCGGCAAATCGGGCGTACAGTCATGCTGAGGATTGAGGCGGATCCGCCGATATGGTCAAAGAGACCGGTTCAGGATTATATTGCATTTATTAAAGCACTGGGAAATGCGTTTAACTCTCATCCCCTTTTATTTAGTATGGATATGACATTGCCCGAAAGTGAATACAACATGGATGACACAGACCTTGCTGCCGTTGCTGATGCTTATATTCATGCTTTTCCACGAGCGTACAAGCTCTTTGATGTCAGCTTTGGACGGTTGGCTGCCTATTTGCAGGGTCGTTCGGACGTCGGACTCATCCTGGATGTACGAAATGAAGACTCAGATATTGGTGATCAACTGGCAAAGCATGGTTTGCAACGTGTTTGGGAAACAGCCCCGGTCATCATGATTGCTAACAACGTCGGCGAAGCGTTGATGCGTGATGCCATTCGTTGGCATGTCTCCATTTTGGACACTTGCGGGAAATATGAAGAAACATCTCTGGCTCGGATTGGTTACCGTATTGAACTGCGACGTGTTGTTTTTGCTACATCGGCCCTTCCCCTTCAGAACGTTCCTCTCTCTGTTTGGGTTATAAATAACGGCAATGCACCTTGTTATAACAAGTCATGTTTCCAGCTGCGTTTATTGCAGGCGGATGGTAATCACGAAATGGTTGCCAAAACCACCTTCACCGCTGGGGCGTTATATCCCGGTGAAGATCAGGTCTTGTCAGAAAATGTTCTGATCGACGGTATTCCTGAAGGCGTGTATGATGTGGAGCTGGGTCTGTTTGAGGAAAATACCGGCTTCCCTGTTTCGATGGCCATCGAGGGCCGGATTTCCGACGGATTCTATGCGGCCTTGATTCAGTTGACAGTGGGATAATGGCGTGCCGAATCATACTCAGTTCCATGACACCCTGGCCGGGATCAAGAATGGCCATCCGAAGGCAGATTTCCCTGCTAACAGATGGCCATTTTGCTTTTAAAATTCAGGATACGAAGGATTTATGTTATTTTAAGCGATGCAGGATGTCAATCCCGCATTTTCCCGCGAAAATCCAGGCACCCAGGTGGTTGGCCTGAATTGCAAGCACTTCTCGTAATTCATCCGAAGACTGTTGGTCCGCACCAAGACCGGCATGACCCAAAGCTTCCAGCAGCAGGCCCTCTGAGCGGTTTCTTTGTCCGCGATCCCCCTCGAAAGGAGCTGGGGTTGGCACACCTGTAGCAAAATGATCGTAGCGACCATCCTTTTTGACCAGCAATGCCCCTGCCACCACCATCTCGTTGAAAAGAGCTTCCGCTTCCGTTTTCCGTCCCGTCACCCACAGGGTTTTCCCCTTATAGCAGGCGAGATCCGTCAAGAAGTTCGGACCTTCGCAAGCCTTCCGATGCAGTTTTTCAGCCTCGTCCATCTGACTGCAAGCAATGGCTGCTATTCCGGCGAACCAATAGATATGGGACAAAAAGGCATGACTATTGCGGCCTTCATTGAAGCAGGCAGGTACCGTTGACGCCCGGAGGATTTCCTCAAGAGCCCTCACCGGTTCTCCCCCATCCAGCAGTTTCAACCCGCAAAGGATGCAGATCCACTCATAGACGCGGACCAACCGGCCCTCGCCGCCCTCATACACGTCGTACTGCCGGGCGGTGATCCGTTCTGCCGCTTCATCCAGACGTCCGGTCTGCAAAAGCAGAATCATCCACTCAACATATAGATCGTTGCGTTGGGTCGCCAAATCGGGATATCTTCAGGTTCAAAGCACGCAGGCTTTCCGTTTCTACAGAAAGGGCGCGATCCACTTCGTAAAGTGCACGTTCAAGCCGGCCGGCTCTGCAATCCAGTTCGGCCATCTGCAGCCTGGAAACACTTTGCCTTCGCAAACCTGTCATAGGCTTCGATTTCCCGCCCTTGCAGTCGAAGTGCGATCCCCAACAGGTAGGAGATACTCGTTCTCCAAAGTATAGCAGTCCCAGGCTTTGTCCTGTTTCTCATGTCCAAGGCCATTGGTAACGGACAACGGATAGACGCGACCGCTGGCACCCTGATAGGAACGTTTCTCATGGAAAACGGGGTGTGGGTCGGGCAGATTCGGCTGATAGGTAGGGATAACGAGTGATGCATGTATCACCTCGACGGGTTGACCTTTCATGAATAATCCTCCGTTTCACGATGGATGCCATCTAAACTATTATACCAATTTGTCAAACAGAAATCACAGCAATTCATTGCCGAAACGACGTTATTCCTTTATCACAATGGAAGATGCCGTGAAAAACCCATCTGCGTCTTTTGATTTGTCGTTCATCCCAAGTTCAATCAAACGGACAAACTTGCCTTGTTTCTCGCTAAGCCTGATACCAATGGCATATTGTCCTTGAGGCATGTCCTCAGGTAAATCAAGGTGTATGCGCTCGGATGTAACCATTTGGGGAAGCCATTTTCGATTATCCGAGAGAGAGGCATCGATATCGAAAACCTGAAAAGGCTCTTCCCTTCTGGTAAACCGAATCGTTACACTGTATCGGTGATAAGCGGGTGCAACCCCTTT
>JBBRWP010000105.1:0-10565 GCA_038249175.1 Acetivibrionales bacterium | reverse complement strand
CCTGCCGCATCAATGGGTTACTGACTACCGTCGCCGTTCTCAAAACGGTGGGGGAACGGCTTTTGGCCATCCACGGGCAGCATGACAACCAATCACTGCTAAAGGAAGAAACTCACATAGACCTTTTGGATGCCTATGGTGGTCCTGAACTCCAAAAAACAAAACAAACTTATACGGAAGTGTATTTGGAATGTCGCCGATTAAAAGTCTTATGGCGGGAAACTTCCGGTTCGGAACGGGAACGGAAGCGTCAGATTGACAACCTGAAATTTCAACTGGATGAATTGAAAAAAGCGGCATTGAAGACCGGCGAAGACGTTGCGCTGGAAGAAAAAAGCCGCTTGTACCAGCATGCAGAAGGTATTTTGACCGCATTCACGGAAGCCTATACCCTTATTTCAGGAGAAGACCGGGAAGATGCCGGCGCCAGGGAGCAGCTTGTTCGGGCGATGACAGCAGTGCGCAAAGTAGCCCATGTCTCCGATCGTTTTTCGGCACTGGCAGACCAATTGGCCGATGTATCGGAAGTACTGGAAGAATTGGGTCGGGAAATAGTGGATGTGCGCGACAATACGGAATTTGACCCGCGCATGCGGGATAAAATTGAAGAACGCCTGGTTTTTTTACAGAATATCCGCAAAAAGTATGGCGATACCATCGATGACTGCATCCTTTACAGGGAGGAGAACCAGAAAAAGCTCGATGATTTGGAAGGTTCAGAAACACAGCTGACGCAGATACAGGAAGATCTGCACCGGAAAGAAGAAACAGCCGGAGTGTTGTGCATAGAGTTGCACCGCATGCGGACAGCTGCCGCAGAATGTTTATCAAAGGGTGTTGCAGCACATCTGACCGATTTGGAAATGCCGAAAGCTGCTTTTGAAACCGCCGTTGTGTATTCCCCGGAACGTGATTTTGATGAAAATGGTCGGGATACTGTCGCCTTCTTATTCACGGCCAACCTGGGTGAACCACTGAAACCACTGGCGCGGATTGCATCTGGTGGAGAAATGTCCCGTGTGATGCTGGCAATGAAATCGATGCTGGCCGATGCGGATAAGATATCAACCCTTATCTTTGATGAGATTGATGCCGGCGTTGGCGGAAAAGCCGCACAAAAAGTGGGAGAGAAAATGGTGTCCATGGCCAAAAACAGCCAGATTCTCTGTGTTACCCACCATGCACAAATTGCATCTTTGGCAGAACACCACCACTATATCGGCAAGGAGTCCGTGGACGGCAGAACGCGCACAACAGTACAGAAGCTGGATGGAAAGGAGCGCGAAGAAGAAATTACACGTCTTCTTTCCGGGACCCACCGTACGGCATCGGCACATGGTCTTGCCCGGGAATTGCTGGCGCGGGGGTTGGATAAGGAGAAGTAACTTGTTGACCGGTTTTACAGCGGGGGTGAAAAGCCGCCGGGATAGGATGTTTCATGATTATTCAAAAAGCAGAATTTGTTACATCGGCGGTTGCAGAAGATGGGTATCCAGATTGGAAATTCCCTGAAATAGCCATGGCGGGGCGGTCCAATGCTGGGAAATCTTCGTTATTGAATGCCCTGTGCAGCCGTAAGAACCTGGCACGGGTGGCCAATGCTCCGGGGAAAACCCGGCTAGTTAATTTTTTTAATATCAATGATACCTTTTCTTTTGTGGATCTGGCTGGTTATGGTTATGCAAAGGTGGCCAAAACAACAAAATCTTCCTGGGGACCCATGATTGAGGGCTACTTGAGAAACAGGGAGCGCCTGTGTTTGGTGCTGCTGCTGCTGGATATGCGCCACGATCCTTCAGAAGAAGACTTGATGATGGAAGACTGGCTTGCAGCAGGGGATACGCCCTACGCGATTGTCCTGACGAAGGCGGATAAAATGATCCGGCAGGAACAAAACAAGCGTATTTCATATTTTAAATCGATTTTAAAACCAGATGCCTGTGGCGTTTTCCCCGTTTCGGCGGTGAAAAGAACAGGGTTGGAAGCCCTGTGGCAAATCGTGGCGGATGCAGCCAATATTGACAACACACAACCGAAAAGCAAAGGGTAGCGAAAAAACAGGGCAATAAACAGAAGTTTTATAGGTTCAACCAATTCCAAAACAGCCCATACAATCAATTGACGGCAATGAACCGTAGCTTGGACACCAAATATCAAACAGCCCTATAAAGGAGGATGCAATTGATGAATGCAGAAATTCTCGCCGTTGGAACAGAACTTTTGATGGGGCAGATCGTGAACACCAATGCTCAATACCTGTCCCGCCGTTTGGCCGACCTTGGGGTGCGCGTCCTGTACCATGGTGTGGTGGGGGATAACCCGGAACGTCTGGCAGCCAGTCTGAATCTAGCCCTGTCCCGGTCGGATGTGGTCATTATGACCGGAGGACTCGGCCCAACCGAAGATGACCTGACCAAAGAAACCGTCGCCAAAGCCTTTGGTTTGGAACTTGTGCTGAACGAAGAAGTATATGCGCAGATTGCCTCTTTTTTTAAGAAAATTAACCGCAACATGGTCAAAAGCAACGCCAAACAGGCCTATTTGCCTTATGGGAGTACCATTATCCCGAACCGGAACGGTACGGCCCCGGGTTGTTATATTGAACAAAATAACAAAATGGTCGCCATGCTGCCGGGTCCGCCCAAAGAAATGATTCCCATGTTTGAAGATACGCTGGTGCCCTACTTTCAAGAGAAAACCGGGCAAGTACTTTTTTCGAAGATGCTCAAAGTCTTTGGTATTGGGGAATCCTCCATGGAGGCACAAATTCTGGACATTATTGACCACCAGATAAACCCCACCATTGCACCCTATGTCGGAGATGGGGATGTGGTTGTTCGTGTCACCGCCCTTGCCAAAACCGCGGAAGAAGGAGAAAAACTGCTCCTGCCGGTGGTTACGCAGATAAAAGAACGTCTTGGCAGTGCACTTTTTGCCATCAATGGTGAAAGCATGGAGGAAGTACTGGTGCAATTGCTTAAAGACCGGCGCCTGATGGTTTCTGTGGCAGAATCCTGCACTGGCGGCTTAATTGCCTCTAAAATTGTGGGTGTACCCGGTGCATCGACTGTTTTTGAACGCGGATATGTAGTGTATTCCAATCGGGCAAAAATGTAAGAATTGGTCGTGCCAGAGGTGCTACTGGCAAGTTACGGTGCTGTCAGTGCTGAAGTCGCTTGTGCGATGGCAGAAGGTCTTCAGAAAAAGACAGGCTGTGATGTGGCACTTGCGGTGACGGGCATTGCCGGGCCGGATGGCGGTACGGACGAAAAGCCGATTGGGCTGGTTTATATTGCTGTGCGATATCAAGATAAAACAGTACACAAAGAAGTCCGCCTGAACGGCAACCGTGAACGGATTCGGACGATGACCGCTATGCATGCGATGAACATGGCGCGCTGTCTTATACTCGATTGCTATGACGGAGTGGACGAAAAATGAGCAATGCACTGCCCGGCCCAATGTCAAAAATTTCGAAAGTGACCGGTGCGGCTGGTCTTATTATGATGGCCACGCTTTTAAGCCGACTGACCGGTTTTTTCAGAACCTATCTCATCTATGCGGTGATGAGCCCGAAGGGCTACTCAGATGAATTCCTTCTGGCATTCACGCTTTCAGACATCACTTTTAACCTTTTGGCCGGTGGTGCCATCGCTGCAGCCCTCATTCCCGTAGTTTCTTCCTTCCTTTCTAAAGGGGAGGAAGAAGAAGCCTGGAAAGGGCTGAGTACCTTTCTAAATGTCTTCATGATTCTTTTGCTGGTGCTGGAAGTCGTCTTTTTTTTCTGGACAGATGGCATCTTAAGCGTTGTTGCTGCCGGGTACAATGACGTTGGCAAGGGCAACAAGGAAATGCTGGTGAAGCTGACACGTATTCTGCTGCTGAACGTGCCATTTATGATGCTGGCCGGTCAATGCAACGGTATTCTAAATTCCTACCGGAAGTTTGCAGCGGCCGCCTTTGGCCCTGTGGTTTATAACATCTGTACCATCATTGGTATTTATTTGTTTGGCAGCACCGATGTGTACACAACCGCCTGGACCATTGTCGGCAGTTCAGCAGTCTTCCTCCTGGTGCAGATGGCGGCCACCTGGAAGCAGTTCAAAAAATACAAAGCGGTCATTGTTTTGAAACAACCGGCATTTCATAGAATGATGAAATTGGCCATGCCCTCTCTGGTATCCTCTTCGATTGTGGAGTTCAACAACGTGGTGACACGCGGCTTTGCTACTTTTCTGGACAAAGGCATGCTCACACTCTTAAACAGTGCGAACCGGACCTGGCAGCTTCCCCTGGGTATTTTTGGGCAGAGTATTGGCATTGCCATTTTACCGACACTGTCGGCACACCACGGCAACGAAGATATGGAGGCTTTCAAATCCCTTTTCTACCGCGGGGTGCGTGCTGTATTCCTAATCAGCCTGCCCATCACGGCCATCATGATGTTGCAGAGTGATCAGGTGATGCGCGTCCTTTTCAAGTGGGGGGAACTCCCTGAAAATGATGTTTATTACAGCGGTCTGGCGCTATTGGGTTATGCGGGTGCGCTGATATCCGCTTCTGTTCTTGGCTTGACCATCCGCGCCTTTTACGCCATGCACGACAGTATTACGCCCTTAATTAACGGGATATTAGGGATTGCTGTAAACTACGGATTTAACTATTTGTTTCAAAAATATACCAATATGGGTATTGCCGGCACAGCCCTGTCTTATACCATTACCTCATTTTTCAATGTTGTTTTGCTGCTTTTCATATTTACTCACAAAACAAAAATCCGTTTTTTTGCGGATAATGCGGTGTTTTTCGGGAAAAGCATGCTGGCCGTTTTGCCGGCCACGCTTGTGTTGTGGGTTTCTGTTCGTTTTTTACAACCCGATATCAATGCAAAACTCTCCCAGATTCTTTGTTTGGCCATTCCAGCACTGCTCTGTTGCGCGGTTTTTTACCTGATGGCACGGGGCTTAAAAATTCAGGAAGTGGCCATGCTGCAAAAAATGATTCTTGGACGGTTTAGAAGGTTGAAGAAACCGGAAAATATCGCTTGACGCTTTCAATTCCATTCGCTATAATGAGAACAAATGTTCTTTATTGAAGGAGGCACGTTATGGCCACATCATCTGACGAAAAGAAAAAAGCCTTGGAAACCGTTATGGCACAACTGGAAAAACAGTTCGGTAAAGGTGCTGTTATGAAACTGGGGGAGGTCAGCCATGTAACGGCGGACACCATTCATACGGGTGCACTGTCGCTCGATATTGCCCTTGGTATCGGCGGTTATCCGCGTGGGCGTATTGTCGAAATCTATGGGCCTGAATCTTCCGGTAAAACAACCGTCGCCCTGCATGCCATTGCCGAAGCGCAGCGGGCAGGTGGTGAAGCGGCTTTTATCGATGCCGAACACGCACTGGATCCTGTTTATGCCAAAAAACTGGGTGTGGATATCGACAACCTCATCATATCCCAACCGGATACCGGTGAACAGGCACTGGAAATCGCGGAAGCCCTGGTCCGAAGCGGTGCCATCGACATAATCGTTATCGACTCCGTAGCGGCACTTGTACCCAAGGCAGAAATTGACGGTGAAATGGGCGACGCCTTTGTGGGACTTCAGGCAAGGCTTATGTCACAAGCCCTCAGAAAATTGTCCGGCTGTATCAGCAAGTCCAAAACGGTGATGATTTTTATCAATCAATTGCGTGAGAAAATCGGGGTCATGTTTGGTAGCCCGGAAACCACAACCGGCGGACGTGCTTTAAAGTTTTATGCGTCCATCCGCTTGGATATCCGTCGTATTGAAACGTTGAAAGAAGGAACCGAGGCGATCGGCAACCGTACCCGCGTCAAAGTCGTCAAAAATAAAGTGGCACCACCTTTCCGTGAGGCGGAGTTTGATATCATTTACGGCACCGGTATATCAAGAGAAGGCTGCATTTTGGATGTGGGCACTACGCTGGAAATTATTAAGAAAAGTGGTGCCTGGTTCTCTTATGGGACTACCCGCATCGGGCAAGGCAGGGAAAACGTGAAGCGTTATTTGCGTGATAACCCTGAAATGTGTAAGGAAATCGAATCTAAAATTATGGCGGAATATGAAGTAGCATTTGAAAAAAGTGTAGAGGCTCCACACATTGAAGTGAATGATGAGGCGTAGTTCATTTTCAGTTTTTTGCTTTGTTTAGTCCAATGACAATGTGTCGAAGACGTTCGCGTCCTCGGCACATTGTGTTTTCCGCAGAGAATCCATTTGGTTCAGTAAGAATGTTCACCAATGGGCAGTAAATCTGAAAATGGAAAAATTTCATCACTTTTTGTGCTTGAGTGCAGCGTAAGGCATGTTTATAAATCTGAAAATGGAAAAATTTCATCACTTTTTGTGCCTGAGCGAAGCGAAAGGAATGTTTATAAATCTGAAAATGCGCAGCATTTTCAGTAAATATTGTGCGAACTCCATGAGGACGCATGGGTATAAATGTGTTATGATACGGAAGGAATGTGGTATAAAAATGGCCGGTTTATTGGCCGTATGATGGTTGAATTGTGAGGGTATGTTGTGGAAATAACGGCAATTGAGCTTTCAAAAAAAAACAAGGGTGTACGGCGCATCTTTCTGGACGATAGTTTTGCGTTCAGCATGCCCGAAGAAGCCTTTTTGCGATTGAACCTTTATGAAAAAGAAACTTTAACAGCGCAGGAAGTGGCGGATATCCGTGAGACAACACTGCGACAAACAGCCAAAGAGCATGCTGTGCGTTTTTTATCGGTTCGGGACAGAACTGAAAAGGGTTTGGTTGAAAGACTGGTGCGTGCCGGTTACGATGAGGACGTGGCCATCGTTGCCGCACAAGACATGAAAACCGTTGGGTACATTGATGATCATCGTTATGCACAGCGTTATATCGATGAGCAATTGCGGACGAAGGCCGTCTCGAAAAAAAGTATGCAATACGCCCTTCAACAGCGTGGCATTGATAAAGAAACGGTGGAAGGTGTTATTGCCGAGGTAGATCAGGATGATGAAGAGGTAGCCATGCGGGGTGCAAAAAAGAAGTTTGGCAAGTATGACTTGGATGATGCTGCCATTGAACGAAAAGCCTATGCCTATCTCCTGCACCGGGGTTTTTCTTACGATGTAGCCAGAAAAGTCCTGAATCAAATGAAGAAATAATCACCTCAAAAACATTTACTTTTTGGGTTTCATCTGATATGGTGGAATCAGAAATAAACATACATATTTTTTGCTTGTAATTGCTTTGAAGATTGCCTTTTAAACAACAATGTCGTCAAAAACACACTTCATATTCAGAAGGGAGATTACCATTATGTATGACTATGGTTACAGTAACGGTTCGAGCGCAGGTTTTGTTATACTCTACCTTCTTGTTATTGCCTTTTATGTTTTTTGTACGTGGAGGATGTTTGTGAAAGCTGGTCAACCTGGATGGGCAGCGATTGTACCAATATACAACACTTACATTATGCTGAAGATTGGCAACAAACCAGCTTATTACATTTTATTGATGTTCATTCCCTTTGTGAATATTTTTATTGCTTTTTCTATGATCGCCGCCTTTTTGAGTGCTTATGGACGTAGAGGTGCAGGACCTGTACTCCTTTATCTTTTCTTTGGAGTGTTTTATATGCCTTATCTAGCCTTCTCCAGCAGCGTCCAATATGTAGGGAACTTCGATGCAAATGGTGGCTATTATACACCGCCACAAGGCCAATATCCACAACAAGGCCAATATCCACAACAAGGCCAATATCCACAACAAGGCCAATATCCACAACAAGGCCAATATCCACAACAAGGCCAATATCCGCAACAGGGCCAATACCAACAACCGGGTCAGTATCCACAACAAGGCCAACCACAACAGGGCCAATACCAACAACCGGGTCAGTATCCACAACAAGGCCAGCCACAACAGGGACAGTATCAACAACCGGGTCAATATCCACAGCAAGGCCAGCCACAACAGGGACAATATCAACAACCAGGTCAATATCCACAGCAAGGCCAGCCGCAACAGGGACAGTATCAACAACCGGGTCAGTATCCACAGCAAGGCCAGCCACAGTTTCCGCCACAGAATCAACCGCAGGTACCACCGAGCAATGACCCGCCTTCTCAGACATAGATAATCAAGTTTAGACTGTATTCTAATAATTAAAGCAATAGATGCAAAACATCTATTGCTTTTTTGTCGGATTATTTACCAAGACGCGATTCAAATGGTTTGAAGCAATACACAACAAATCATCTAATTTTTTATCGGATTATTCGCATAGACTCAGTTCAATTGGTCTGAAGCAATAGACAGCATAACGCCTATTGCATAATTATCTGACCATTGACATAAACTCGGTTCAATTGGTCTGAAGCAATAGACAGCAAAGCACCTATTGCCTGATTATCTGACCATTGACATAAACTCGGTTCAAATGGTTCGAAGCAATAGATGCCAAAACATCCATTGCTTTTTTTTCGGGCATATTCGGTTCTGTCATTTTATAGGAAGGGCGGTATCTTGTCATGTGCAGCGGAATTTCAGGTGAGATATTGGCAATCCATTTTGCCATATCCGCCATTTGTTCCGGGTTGTCATTCCAACCAGGAATGACCAGAGTCGTCAGCTCAACATGGCAGTGGGAAGCGCATGTTGAAATGGTTTCCAGAACGGGTGCGAGCCTGCCTTTACAAAGATTCTGATAAAAATCTGTTGAAAAACCTTTCAAATCGATATTCATTGCGTCCACAAAAGGCAATAGCTTTTCTAAAGGCTCTTTTGCAATATAGCCGTTGGTCACCAGCACGTTCAGTAAACCAGCTGCGTGAACCGATTTGGCACAATCAAGAACAAATTCGTACCAAACAGTAGGCTCATTATAAGTGTAACCAATGCCGATATTGCCTTGTGGAACGGTTTCCAAAGCATATTGAACAAGATCTTGGACAGACATCTCCCTGGTAGGGGCCTTGACCTGCGATATTTCCCAATTCTGGCAGTAGCTGCAGTGTAAGTTGCAGCCATAGGAACCGATAGAGAGGATTTTCTTACCGGGATGGAATTCTGTCAGCGGTTTTTTTTCAATCGGATCCAGGGCGATGGACGCAATCTGACCATAATTACCCGCATATAAAACACCCTCATTGTTCACACGAGAAAGACAAGGACTCATGTTGTTTTCTTTGATGACACATTGATTCGGGCATAAAAGACATTGTACAGCACCACTCTCTTTTTGCGTTTGAAACATGGCTTTCATCATTTATGACCACCCCTTTCTTGTCGCGTTCACAAAAAACATGTTGAAAATGCCGCGCGTTTTCAGTGTTCATATCTCGTAACCGTGAATCTAGATAGTTGATACGGTTCATCCGGTTGAATCCCTGCTTTTCTGCAAGCAATTTCACATTGCTGATCGGCCGTATCCACACCCTCCAGATCTGGGAGTAAAAGCCCGCGACGCGCTCCTTTGCTGACAATGACGCCATATTTTTTGGGATCTAAATCATTTTTTGAAGATACCGATTCCGCCGGGTTCAGAACATCCACATGGATGGTGAGAAAAGGCAGTTCGTCTGTGGTGACTGGGTCAAAGCGCGGGTCCTCCACAGCGGCGCTGACGGCATTTTGGACAATCTCATCGGCAATGGAGGCCGTGGTGGGTCCAAGCGTGCCAATGCAGCCACGTAGTTCGCCAAACTTGTGCAGAGAAACAAAAACGCCAGCTCTGGCATCGCGCAAAGACGCATTCTGGCAGTTGGCTGCTTCACTTGCTAAGGCCCTTTTTTTGTTTTTGTAAAAGGCGTCTAGCGTTTCTCTTGCCAACATAACTGCCGGGGAGGTGGTGACACCCGCTAAGATGGTGTTTGCGTTTTCTGAGTGCTTACGCTTTATTGATGTGTTTCCAGAGGTGTCTACACTAGCAAATAGAACATTTTGTGGTATTGTTTTTCCAAAAGCGTTTTCATTCATCGGGATGGCGTTTGCGCCTGGACGGGACTCTTCAGTAACTTGTTCTTTTATGAAAAACGAGGCAACACAGTAGCCGATGCCGTACGGGGCTTCGTAAGAAAGCACGTTTGGCTGAACAGAAAAGCTCTGAGAGACTGATGAATTGGTTTCCTGTACTTGTTTTGTCTGTTGCTCTTGTTCCGTCTGCTGCATTTGTTTTGTTTGTTGTTCAAATTTTTCTTGATGTATCAATTCTTTTTGATGTACCAATTCTTTTTGATGTACCAATTCTGCTTGCTGCACCGTTTCTGATTTGCCAAAGTGCATCGGCTGTGTTGAACGCGGAATACCATCCAATGCACCAAGCAGGGTCACAATTGATCGAAAACCACATTCAGCAGCCTTTTCACGCACGGAGGCATCGATAGAACAGGCGTCCTTGAACCGTCCTTCCGCTAAAAAAGATACAAGTGCATCATCAAAACGTTTGCCTTCTGCTACGGCACCATAGGGGCTTTCCGCGTTCACCTTGTGGGATAAATCGCCGCTGGCGAGAAGCAAAACCCGCCTTTGCAGCTGATTGGCCAGATTTCGAATAATTTG
>JBBRWP010000104.1:0-10577 GCA_038249175.1 Acetivibrionales bacterium | reverse complement strand
TCTGCCACATGAACCGGGAAGGATAGTTTCAGCATTTTATGCTGTTCACGCCAGTCCAGTTTCACGCTGACATCTATCTCCGGCCTGTCTTTGTACAGTATAAAGTCCTGCTGCAGTACAGAGTTTTGATATCGGCTGGTCACACGCAGCCGGGCTCGTAAAGGTCCTTTTTCCAATAGCATCAGTGATGCGTCGCCAAATGTTCCCACTGCATTTCTGAATGAAAAAATGCCATGTGCCCAGGTATCGCTGTCCGTTTCATCAATCACTACCGGTACGGCACCACAGCCTGTGAAAACGTCCAAGCCATTTTGTTTGTCGAACAATCGTTTAATATGGCCAGTTTCAGCATCAAATTCAAGCCGAATAAAGGCATTTTCAAGGGCAGTGTCTTCTGCTTTTATGGAAGCAAAAATTTCCTCCGATACCAATACTTTATCCGATGCCAATACTTTATCCGATACCAACACTTTATCCGATACCAACACTTTATCCGATGCCAATACTTTATCCGATACCAACACCTTATCCCTGTAAATCCAAAAAACCTTGTATCCCATGGCCGGAATGGTACCCGTAAACAAAGTATCCCACTTATCCGCGGCGCCGTTGGTCTGCGGCCCACGTACCGCTTGTATTTCATAGACATTGCCATCCGCATCTGAAATGCCCTTGAGGGTTTTGTTCACTTGAATCGGTGCTTTCACATCCCAGGACAACGGATTAAAAACAACCAAAGGCGTCCCCCTGTCTCCCACTTCCCACAATTTCCAGTCTTTTTCTTTATTTCTTTCAAGCGGAAAATCGCAAGATGTATCAATGGCCCAGGAAATTTTCTGCAAAGCTGCATTCAAACTTTCAGCACCAATCTGCAGGGCTTCACCATACGATTCCCGTGCATCATCATAGGCTACTTTAATACAGCAACCACCCATAATGTCGTGGAACTGGTTGAACATCACGTTCTGCCAGGCTTTTTTGATCGGGTTCACTGGGTAATCCAAGCCCAGCAACGTCTGTGCCAGACAAGAGAATTTTTCGGCTGTCAGAAGCCTGTGCTCTGCTTTCCGGTTCAGCGCCTTTGTCTCGGATTGGGCTGCATAGCAGCCGCTGGCGTGGTGCTGCAAATCTTCTTTCACCACTGGCAGGGGTAGATTCATTTTCGAAACTTCTTCAAAGTAAGCCTCCGGGGAACT
The DNA here is from genome assembly GCA_038249175.1 of Acetivibrionales bacterium. Classification (GTDB taxonomy): domain Bacteria; phylum Bacillota; class Clostridia; order DSM-8532; family DSM-8532; genus JAEWSN01. The sequence goes on along the minus strand of JBBRWP010000104.1, from coordinate 9,381 downwards.
GTGAACAAATCGTCCCTCCCCATAAACTTCTTGCAAGCGACGGATGCTCTTGAGTGTTGCAATGGTTGGCCCGCCACCATGGTTACCAACACCATAAAAGCCCATAAAAGGGATATCCTGATCTTCCGCAATATCACACGTCGCCAGCAGTTTATAATACTCAGCAGGTTCAGCCGTCTTGTCTGAACTATAATAATGTCCGTAACTAAAAGGGATTTTAAAGGTGAGCAAACGGCTGCCGTCAGAACTTTCCCACCAGAACAAATTCCCGGGAAGCTTCTTTTCACCGTCTCCCGGGCGCATGAACACATAAAAATCCATGCCGCTCTTTTTGATCAGTTGCGGCATCATGCCGTTGTGGCCAAATGAATCCACATTATAGCCAACCTTTGCAGTCTTTCCAAACTTCTCTAAAAAGTAGCGTTGGCTGTATAAACCATGGCGTGCAAAAGATTCTCCAGATGGAATATTGCAGTCTGGCTGTATCCACTGGCCGCCTGCAATGCCCCAACGGCCTTCTGCCACCCTTTGTTTTATTTCAGCAAACATTTCCGGTGCATTTTCTTCCACCCAGAGGTAGTAAGCCGCACAAGCAGATGTAAAAACGAATTCGGGGAATTCGTTCATGCGGTCCAGTACCGATTGAAAAGTTGCCTTAATCTCCGCAAAGCCTTCCTGCCATCGCCACAACCATACAGGATCCAAGTGCGCATTTCCAATTAAGTGTAGTTTTTGTTTATTTTCCATAGCAGGCGATCTCCTTTGAACATCCCATTTCACCTTGCTAGAATTGTACCCTACAGTGTTAAAAATATGGATAATTTTTTAGTCAACACATCACTTGATAGTACCCCAGAAAGTCGTTTAACGACTTTCTGGGGTACTAACATACTAAAGAATACAGGACGGCCATACTGCGTTTATTAAAATTGGCTTTGGCTTTGACATTTATTTATAGCAACACATCCCAAATCCATTTATTCAATCTTTTTTTTGAACACTGCGCACAAGGTTTTTGAACTTTCTTCGTTAGGCTTACCTTCAACATTAGAATAGTAGTCCACGGCAGTCAGTCCATGTGGTTGAATTTCCTCAAATAGTGATTCTTTTGTGAAACAGGTGTTCCAAATATTGTAACCAAGAATTTCTTCTTCCTCTATGATTACGGTGCGACCAACACCAATGTTCTCACCGTAGTAGTACTCAGCACTTAGGCAGACGTGCGGTTTCGAACTCCAAAAACCGCCCTGAGCAAAGACTTCCCACGATGTGTTCTCCTTGCGTTCGGCATTGTATTTCGGTGTGAATACATCAAGTAGAAATAAACCCTCAGGCTTCAAAGCCAGATATATGCGGTCAAGCAGATTTTGACGGTCTTTCGGAATCAGCGCTCCGAAGTCGCACCAAATCAGTGTTATCATATCAAATGCATTTTCATAGGACATTTCAAGATAGTCCATCAGAACATATTGGCTTTTCGTATCATTTTCTTTCGCAAAGGCGATGGAACGCTCCGAGAAATCCAGACCTGTAACTTGCAGTCCAAGATCAGAAAATTGCTTGGTGTACAAACCCGGACCGCAACCGATATCAATAATTTTGGCTCCCTGCGGCAGCAATGTAGAAATCCATCTCGCCGAGGAAGCGATGACCTCCGGCTTTCGACTTGCCGCCTCAATTGTGGGATCCAAATGCGCTTCAAGCATACCCTTGGAGATATGGTCATCGTTCCAGAATTTATCCCGTGTCTTTTCGTAAAGCTCTGGTTTTTTCAAATAGGTATTGCATGTATTGAACATAAATCACCTCTCCTTTTCATTTCTTGCGGATATTAAATGTTGCAACAGGCCAATATGAACCTTTTTTCTCCTTACCCGTTTCATAATTCATTTTACACCTTCTTCAATGAAAATGCTTTCGGTAATAATATTTCCAACCACATTTTTTTAGTTGACTAAATACATCGAAGGCATTTATCTATGAGTCTACCGTAAGAACTCGAAAATGATCCAATTTGATGCCAAATCGCGGCGATAGAGGCAGTACAATGCTCCGCATTGTACTGGTAGACCGCGATATTGACCTGAAATTGGTAGACCGCGATATTGGCCTGAAATTTGTCATTTTCAATCAATTTCAGCCCCTCAGGAGTCGAAATTGGGGTTTTTACACCAGAATCATCTATATTCACTCAAATAGTTTTTCATCTCCAGAAATATCATTTCACAGCTTCTTATATCTTCTTCCAAGGCTGATATTTCAAGGCTTTTTGCCAATTCATAGACATCATTCACCCTTAGGTTGCCTGAAGACCCTTTCAATTGATGCGAAAAACTACGAAGCACTTTAAAATCTTTATTTATGACGGCAGACTCTACATTCTTCATCATTTCTGGTAGATAACGGATATAAGCTTCAAATAATTCCTCAACAAATTCTCTATCCATGCCTGTCATGTCAGCAAAGAGCTTCTTTGCTTTTTCTATAAAATCGTCCTGTTCCGGGTAATCAGTCTCGTGAAATACAGCCTCATCTGTCATGGTTGGAAGGACTTTCTTTGCTTTTTCTATAAAATCGTCCTGTTCCGGGTAATCAGTCTCGTAAACAGCGGCCTCCTCTATCATTTTGAACATGAATTCAAAATTGACCGGCTTACTGATATAATCATCCATTCCGGCTTTTATACATTTTTCCCTGTCTCCAGTCATTGCGTTTGCTGTCATCGCGATAATCATTGTGTGTTTATCATTTCCCTCTGCGAATCTGATTTTTTCAGTTGCTTCATATCCATCCAAAACCGGCATCTGGCAATCCATCAACACAATATCATAATCCTTCTTTAAGACCGCTTGAACCGCGTCTTCACCATTAATAACCATGTCACAGGTCATTTCACGGGCCTTTAGCATGGCCTGAATAACCTTACGATTCATTTCATTATCTTCGGCTAGTAATATTTTAGGTTTTCTTACACCCCGATTGTTCTTGTGGGTAGATTCTGTTGCAACGTAAAGGCTTTCCATCGTACTTTCATGATTCACAATCTCAAATTGTGCGGTAAAGTAAAATGTCGAACCAGCCCCTGTTGTGCTTGTTATGCCAACATTGCCCCCCATCATGGTGACAAGTTCTCTCGTTATCGCTAGGCCAAGTCCTGTTCCCCCAAATCTTCTCGTTGTCGACGTATCCGCCTGTGTAAAGGGTTCAAAAAGCTTTTCGATATCCTCTTTATTTATCCCAATGCCTGTATCCTTTACCTCAAATTTTATTGTAGCAAAGCCATCTGTTTCCTCAATTGTTTCAGTGGCAATCACAATTTCACCTTTTTCAGTAAATTTTATCGCATTACTCATCAGATTGTTGAGTATCTGCCTGAGTCTGGAAGGATCCCCACTGACAACCTCTGGCACATTGGCATTTATAAAGGTATTGAGTGCAAGATGTTTTTGATAAGCAATAGGAACAAATGCCGACACAGCATCCTCAATGGCTGTCCTTAAATGAAAGTCTGTTTTTTCCATGGCTAATTTGCCAGCTTCAATCTTAGAAAGATCCAATATATCATTGATCAGGTTGAGTAGTACTTCTGCTGCAGACTTTGCTTCACGAACATACCCTTCCTGTTCTCCTGAAAGTTTTGAATAATGCAACAATTCCAGAAACCCAAAAATACCATTCATAGGCGTTCTTATTTCATGGGACATATTGGCAAGAAATTGACTCTTCATGATATTCGCCGACTCTGCCTGCTCCTTTGCCTTTATGAGTTCAGCTTCATTTTCTTCCTTCTTCTTAAGCAGGTCTAAAATATAGGCATTTTTCTTGCGGAGCTCTCTATGCATATTGGTTATCTCATTATTGATTTCTGAAAACTCTTGATGATCTATCTCAAAATTAGAATATTTCATTGTTTCTCCCAGACGATGGGTCTGTTCATTGTTAATCTCTGAAAACTCTTGGTGATTGTTCTCACGACTCGAATATTTCATTGTTTCTTGCAGGCGATGGGTCTGTTCATTATTGATCTGTGAGAACGCTTGATGATTGTTCTCACGACTCGAAAACTTCATTGTTTCCCGCAGGCGATTGGTCTGTTCATTATCGATCTGTGAAAGTACTTGATGATTGTTCTCACTACTTGAATATTTCATTATTTCTCGCAGGCGATTGGTCTGTTCATTATTGATGTTCATGAGCTCATTGATGAAATCAAGGTTGTTTGAAAAAGCTGAGATGATATATTTGTCTTCATAGGCAATACCATCGAATTGCATAACAGATATTGCGTGATTCCTGTCAATCACACACATTTCATAGTTAGAGACAACGACTTCATTTTTTAACTTAAATGCAAAATCCAAAAATTTGTACAGATCCACTTGACATGCTATTTTACTGATTTTATCTTTTACTTTTAAACCGAGCTGAATATTCTGAATACTGAGAATCTCGGTAATGATAAACTCTGGATCACAGACAACAGCAATGATTTTTTCATTTAATTTTTGCATAATCTGCACCCCTTGTGAGTTCTTCTGATATTGCATACGCGCCTTCGAAATCTGAGGAACAGGCATCTGCTCCGACCGTCTTCCACAAATTCTCATCCACGTTGAAAGGAAATCCCCCTACGATAATCGGCGTTACGATGCCCATGTCTTTCATTGTCTTGATTAAATTCTGTACTTTTGGCACATGAAAGGTCATGGTACAGGATATTGCAATAATATCCGGCTTTTTTTCCTTTATCGCTTGAATGATTCCACGAACAGGCATGTTCGCTCCAAGGTAGTGCGTATCATAGCCACAGCTTTCCATATAGTCGCAGACCATCCGAATACCTAGCTCATGAAGGTCCCCTTCAACACAGGTTCCTAAAAATATTTTTCCATTTTTCGGTGTGGAAAATATTTTGTCGTACAACAGGGACATCGCAAATTGAGATACCGCTGTAGCATAATGTTCCTGAGCAACACTTATTTTATTCTCATGCCATAATACGCCGAGTTCACGCTGAAAGGGCTGCAATATGTACTTGTAAATATCCTTCAGTGAAATAGGACTGTTGGCAATATCCATAATCAGCTTATTTGCCGAATTTCTGTCCCCGGAAAGAATAAACGCACTGTATTCTATCAAATACGTTATGAGAGGATTATCCTTTTCAATATATGAAATGGGTTTTGTTTCTTCCCTTTTCAGTACTTGAATGCCAAATGCCATATAATCAAGCAGCTTATTGAACAGCGCTTCATCAATATTTCCCTTATCCATTCTTTCTTTGAAAACTTCTTTTGTACAATCATAAAACTTCACCAGCGTATCCTTTGGAAGTTTCAGGTTAAAAAACAGTCTGTTCACCCATGCATTATATTGTTCAAAAAGCAATTTGCTGTCTAATTCTACAGCCGAAAAAAGATATTCCAAATTATATTTGGCATCGTTCAAGGAATGGACCATGCCTTTGTGGCCATAAGTCAGAAATTCAGGTTGAAGTTGAACTTGCCTCTCAACGATTTCTTTGGCAAGGGCAGGAATATCAAGTCTCAAAATTTCAATTTTTGATGCCATTGCTTCCATAGATATCTCCTATCTTCCATTCTTTTTGCAAAAGCGCAACACCCAATACAATTATATACCCAGTGTCAACACGTCTGACCCCATGTCACAATTTTGAGTAGCAAAAAAGACAGCCATTGCTAACTGTCTTTTCTGTATACCCAGTGTCAACACGTCTGACCCCATGTCACAATTTTGAGCAGCAAAAAAGACAGCCATTGCTAACTGTCTTTTCTATACTATACATATTTTTATTGGTGGAGATGGAGGGAATCGAACCCTCGCTTCTACAATGCCATTGTAGCACTCTCCCGCTGAGTTACACCCCCACGGCGCTTCTCCATTTTAAACGAGAACGCCGTTTTTGGCAAGTCTTTTTTCGATGAAAAAAAACTGTATTTTCATCCACCATAATCAGCCCAGTACCACTTCCACCGGACAGTGGTCAGACCCCATCACATCGGCATGAATCTTCACGCTTTGCAACTTTGGGGCCAATGCTTTCGACACACAGAAATAATCAATGCGCCAACCTGCATTTCGTTCTCTGGCCTTGGTCCGATAGGACCACCAGGTATACGCCGCTGTTTCTTCCGGATAAAAATGGCGAAAACTGTCCACAAAGCCAGCATCCAGCAGTTTACCAAATTTGCCGCGCTCTTCATCCGAAAAGCCTGCACTCATGTGGTTGGTTCCGGGATTTTCCAGATCAATGTCCTGATGCGCGACATTCAAATCACCACAGACAATCACCGGTTTCAGCTCATTCAAGCGAAGTAAGTACATCTGTAATGCATCTTCCCAATCCATACGGTAAGGTAATCGCAGCAACCCGTCTTTTGAATTCGGTGTATACACCGTGACCAGGTACCATTCCGGATATTCGGCGCAGATGACCCGCCCCTCCTGGTCATGTTCTTCCATGGCCAGACCAAAGGTCACTGCCAAAGGTTTTTCCTTTGAGAAAATTGCCGTACCGGAATACCCTTTTTTCACGGCATAGTTCCAATATTGGTGGTACCCATCCAACGGCAAATAAATTTGTCCTTCCGATACTTTGGTTTCCTGTAAACAGAAAACGTCCGCATCCAACGCTTTAAAAATATCCAGAAATCCTTTGCCAACAATGGCTCTAATGCCATTCACATTCCAAGAAATCAATTTCTTCATTTGTTTCTCCTATCTCAGTTCAAATTTCATCATCCATTACGTCACTTTTTCTATTTTTACCACAAAAAAGACCTCCGACACAGCGGAGGTCTTTAAGAGTGTTATCAACACCTGGAAGAAGTCATTTTTTGTTTATCCTACTTATTCAACATTTTTTTGTATGTATCCAAACGAATCTTCGCATTTTCTTCTGCCCGTGCAAACAAATCATCCGCCACATCCGGGAAGGTTTGCTTCAGAGACGTATAGCGGACTTCGCTTTTCAGGAAGTCCTGGAAACTGGCTGTCGGATCTTTCGAGTCCAGTACAAAGGGGTTTTTCCCTTCTTCGGCCAGCTTCGGAACGAAACGCCACAGGTGCCAGTAGCCGCATTCCACAGCTTCTTTCTCGTGTGTCTGTGTTTTGGCCATACCATTTTTAATACCATGGTTTACGCAAGGTGCGTACGCAATGATAATGGACGGTCCGTCATGGGCTTCGGCTTCAATAATGACTTTCATGAACTGGTTCATGTCCGCACCCATGGACACCTGTGCCACATAGACGTAGCCGTAGGTAGTGGCAATCAGACCCAGGTCTTTCTTGCGCATTTTTTTACCGGACGCAGCGAACTTCGCTACAGCACCGGTTGGCGTAGATTTGGAAGCCTGTCCGCCGGTGTTGGAGTAAATTTCTGTGTCGAACACTAGAATATTCACATTTTCGCCGGAAGCCATGACATGGTCCAATCCGCCGTAGCCGATGTCATAAGCCCATCCGTCGCCACCGACAATCCACACACTCTTCTTCACAAAGAAGTCACGTTTTTTATTCAGTTCGGCTACCAGGGCTTCACATTCTTCACAACAGCTTCCGAATCCATCCAAAGCCGCATTCATTTGTGCTGCTGCCTTTTTAGAGGCATCCGCATCTTCACGGCCTGCAATCCAGGCTGCAGCAGCTGCTTTCAAGGCTTCCTGTGCGCAGGAGGATGCGACCATTTTATTCATGGTTATTTCAATGTTGTCGCGGATTTGCTTCACGCCGATAGACATACCCATCCCATATTCCGCATTATCTTCAAAGAGGGAATTCGCCCATGCAGGACCTTTTCCGTCTTTATTGGTGCAGTAGACGGTTGCCGGTGCGGATCCACCCCAAATAGAGGAACAACCCGTGGCATTGGCAATCATCATGCGGTCACCATACAGTTGTGTAATGGCTTTGAGGTACGGTGTTTCGCCACAGCCGGCACAAGCACCGGAGAACTGCAGCAGGGGTTGGGCAAACTGGCTGTTTTTTACGGTTGTGAGCGGGGCCAGATCGTCTTTGATGGTTACTTTCTCTGTAATGTAGTCCCAGTTTGCAATCTCGTCGGTCTGAGAAGCCTGTGGCTTCATCACAAGGGCTTTGTTCTTTGCAGGACAAACATCAGCACAGTTTCCGCAACCGGCACAATCCAGAGTCGTCACTTGAATTTTGTAATGAAGACCTTTAAACTGCGGACCGGAAGCTTCGATGGTCACCATGCCTTCCGGTGCTCCTGCCTTTTCGGCATCGGATAGGAGGAAGGGGCGAATGGCTGCATGCGGGCAGGCAAGTGAGCAACGGTTGCATTGAATGCAGTTGTCCGGCTGCCATTCCGGCACATTCACAGCGATACCGCGTTTTTCGTAAGCGGAAGTGCCCATAGGGAACGTGCCGTCTTCAATACCCTTGAAGGTAGAAACCGGAAGGGAATCACCTCTTTGGGCGTTCATTACATCCACAACTTTGCGGATGAAGTCCGGACGCTTCGATGTCTCGTCTTCCACATCTTTGGCATCTTTCCAGGAAGCCGGTACGACCACTTTCGTGTAGGATGTTACACCACGGTCTACAGCGGCATAGTTCATATTCACAATCGCTTCGCCCTTTTTGCCGTAAGATTTTACAATTTCGGCTTTCAGGTACTCAATCGCTTTTTCAAGCGGAATAACATCGGCGAGTTTAAAGAACGCAGCCTGCATAATCATATTGATTCTGCTGCCCAACCCTATTTCTACACCAATTTTGGTGGCGTCAATGGTATAAAACTGAATGTCGTTGTTGGCAATTTGACGCTTCAAGTCGGCCGGCAACATGGCTTCAAGCTCTTCATCCGACCATTGACAGTTGAGCAGGAATGTGCCGCCTTTTCTCAAGCCGTCGATGAGATCATACTTGCCCACATATGATTGGTTGTGGCAGGCGATATAGTCTGCATCATCGATTAAGTAGGTGGAACGAATTTCCTTTGTTCCAAAACGGAGATGAGAAACCGTGATACCACCGGATTTTTTGGAGTCATATGAGAAATAACCCTGTGCAAACAAGTCGGTTTTATCACCGATAATTTTGATGGCCGATTTGTTGGCACCCACGGTACCGTCAGAACCAAGACCCCAGAATTTGCAGCGTTTTGTGCCGGCACTCTCGGTAACGATGCGTTGTTTTACTGGCAGGGAAAGATGGGTCACGTCATCAACAATACCAATAGTGAAGCCATTTTTCGGTGTTTTTTCATTCATGTTGTCAAAAATTGGCAACAGAGATGTGGTTGTAACATCTTTTGAACCCAAACCATAACGACCGCCAACAATAACAGGACGGTTATCTGCTGTGTAGAACAGGCTTTGTATGTCCTGGTACAAG
>JBBRWP010000103.1:0-10606 GCA_038249175.1 Acetivibrionales bacterium | reverse complement strand
GCCGGTAATATGAAAGCCCCTATGTTTATCGCCGGTCTGGTAAACATATTTAACCTGAGCCTTGGCATTATTTTAATCTTTGGCGTGGACGCACCGCTGCTGGGCCTGCGTATCCCCGCTTATGGCGTGTTGGGTGCTGCGTGGGCCATTTCCATCTCCCGTATATTTGGCGGCATCCTTTCTGTGCTGTGGATTCGCACAGCGGAAGGTCCGCTTAGAACACCCATCTTAAAAGGCTTTCATCTGGATTTATCCCTGCTGAGCCGCATCGGCAACGTAGGGTTGCCGGCCATGTTCGAGCAGGTGGTGATGCAGGGTGGTTTCTTAATGATTCAAATTATCCTCTCCGGTCAGGGGACAACCACCATGGCCGTCATGCAAATCGGAAACTCGGTCAATTCCATAGCCTTCATTCCCACCTGGGGCTTCGGCATTGCAGCCACAACACTTATCGGCCAAAGTTTGGGGGAAGGAAGGCCGGGAGCGGCCAAAAAAGCCGGCTGGGAATCGGTTCGTCTGGGTGTTATTGTTTCGTCGGCACTTTCTGTGGTTTTATTTATTGTTTCTCCGTGGTTGGTGGGCATTTATACATCGGATGCAGAAGTGCTGGGCATTGGCATTAAAGCCATCCGCATTTTCTGCTTATCCCAACCCTTTCTGGCCGTGGTGGTCGTACTTTCCGGTGCTCTACGTGGAGCGGGGGATATCAAATACGTCATGTTTACCGGCCTCATTGGCATTTGGGGCATGCGGTTGCTGCTCACATTGGTCTTCTACCACTTCTTCAATTTCGGTGCCCTGTCCGTTTGGGTCGCCCTAACGATGGACTTTCTGGTGCGGTCAATTATGTATATGTTCCGTTTTCATAAAGGTGCGTGGCAGAGAATAAAGGTTTAGGAGATACTAACACTACAGCGTGAGTTTGAATAATTCATTTTTATGATCCTTTATTTATGCGGACTTACAACAAGTCAGAATTCTCAAAAATGATGCTAGACTTGGTTTAAATATCGAAGTCACGCTGTAGTGCTAATAAAAAATTTCTATTTTAGCTTCGAGCATCGACTTATTTGGTAAGTCTAAAAAGAACACTCAGGAAATGTTGGGTGCAAAAAGTTTAAGGTGATTCTTTTTCTTGTTGAAGGAATATCGGATGAGATGGCACTGGGTGCTATTATGAACAATCTCTTGTCATTTGCAGCGGTTTTGAAAAGATATTTTGGTAGAAACATAAAACGAAAACGACACTTGTGATATAATTTTTATAAAGCATCAAGAGTATCAAGGAGGCAAGACATTGGAACAGATTTATTCGATTGATGAACTTCGGAGCATTCTTTCCCCTGTTTTTGTCCGCTATGGTGTGAAGCGTGCTGTCCTCTTTGGTTCTTACGGCAAATCCCGTGCTACAGAGAAAAGTGATGTAGATTTGCTTGTGGACAGTGGTCTGCGCGGCCTCCGGTTTGTTGGACTATCGGAAGCACTTCGGACAACGCTTAAAAAAGATGTCGATGTATTCGACATCTCACACATTGAACCCCATTCGCCCATAGAGCGTGAAATCCACGACACGGGAGTAACCCTATATGAGGAATGAAGTGGTTGTACAAAAGCTGGTCAGCTATATCGACAAAATCATGGATTACTGTGACGGCAAGGGTTATGAAAGCTTTATAGCCGATATATAGCCGATATAAAACTTGTTGAGGCATGTGTTTTCAATATCAGTCAGATGGGCGAGTTGGTACGTAAACTGGATACAACATTTACGACTGTGCATGAGGAGATTCTTTGACCTGAACTTTACGGGTTGCGCAATCGCATTGTCCACGACTACGAAGGCGTAAACCTAAGACTTGTTTGGGACATTATTTCAGGAGATTTCGCCGCACTGCGTGCACAGTTGTTGGCTATATAGCACTTCTGCCTTTCGATAAAGAATGGAGAAGTGCATCGTAGAGTTAATAGTGCAAACACAAATCCTGCATTATTTTATTTAAAACCTCCAATTTCAGCCATTAATAAGGCTGAAATTGAGGTTTTTTTCGTCTCCATCCTTCATTTACGGCTATACAGCATTCACCTCTTTTGATATGATATCCGCGTACAGAAAACACGCCTCTGCAACAGGGTAAAACCTCCAGCCGAAGCGGCGCGAAACTGTACACAAGCAGCGTACAAAATTGTACGTACACATCGTTTCAGAGGGGGATTCTATGGAAAAGCTTTTCAAGCTCAAAGCCAACGGTACCAATGTTCGAACCGAGATCTTTGCCGGTATCACCACCTTCTTCACCATGGCCTACATAATGTTTGTTAACCCGCTCATTCTGTCTGCAACCGGTATGGACAAAGGCGCTGTGTTTGTCGCAACCATTGTGGCAACCGTTGTCGCAACCCTCATCATGGCCTTTGTAGCCAACGTACCCTATGCCGTAGCACCGGGTATGGGATTGAACGCATTCTTCACCTACACCGTTTGCCTGGCCATGAAAATACCGTGGCAGCAGGCATTGGGTATCGTGTTCATCTGCGGACTTATTAATATCCTTATTACCGTTACGAAAATTCGAAAAATGATTATCTATGCCATTCCCCATTCCCTGCAATACGCCATTAGCGGTGGTATTGGTTTGTTTATTGCCTATATTGGCTTTATGGACGCCCACTTCCTGGACTTTACCCCCAACAGCGCCCCGAACGCCATCGGTGCCTATGGCAATGTGGTGCCCGCACTGGTCAACTTTACAGACAAAGCCTCTGTTTTAGCCTTGATTGGACTTATTATTATTATTGTTTTAATGTTGATCAAAGTAAAAGGTGCGATTTTAATTGGTATTTTAGCCACTACAGTGATTGGTATTCCCATGGGTGTTACCCAACTGCCGGAACTCACAGCGGCATCTTTCGCTGTTCCCAGCATTGCCCCGACCTTTATGAAACTGGACATCCCTGGCCTGTTTGCCGATGGCAGTCAACTTTTCAAGATTTTAGCCCTCATCCTTGCTTTCAGCCTGGCCGATACCTTTGATACTATCGGCACCTTCCTTGGCACTGGCCGTAAAACCGGTATTTTTGATGCCAACGACGAAGCTTCCCTGGAAAAAGGAAAAGGCTTCTCCTCCAAATTGGACAAAGCCCTTTTTGCCGATGCCACCGCAACCTCTGTCGGCGCCTTGTTTGGCACCAGTAACACCACTACCTACATAGAAAGTGCAGCCGGCATGGCTGTTGGCGGCAGAACCGGTTTAACTTCTGCAGTTGTTTCGGTTTTATTTGTTCTCTCCTTGTTCTTATCTCCAATCGCCCTCATGGTACCAATGGCTGCTGTTGCCCCGGCTCTCATAGTCGTCGGTATTCTCATGATGGAATCTTTACTGAAAGTAAAATGGGACAACTTTGAAGAAGCTGCTGCCGCGTTCTTCACTGCCGTTGTTATGCCATTCACCTACAGCATCGCCACCGGTGTAGCCGCCGGTTTCATCTTCTACGTTATTACAAAGATTGTCCGGGGAAAAGCCAAAGAAGTACACCCGGTCATGTATGTGGTGTCCTGCTTGTTCCTGCTGAAGTATGTCATCGATGCGCTGCAGTTGTTGTAGGCCAGGCATAATGTGAACCGTTATCTGGATTTTGCATTGGTAATGTTGATGATAAAGCAGAATCTCGTATGTATATAAAATAAGTGGTAGCTGCCGGAACAAAATCTCAAAAAGTACGCTGGCAGCGTACCACTTTTCTTTTTTATGGGTGTAGAATAAATTATCTTATTGAAGAAGCAGGGCGGGGATATGTTGAAAAGAATTTGATAGCAAGGGTTTTGTAGGATAAACAGGCCCGGGCACCATAATATATTTCAACATATTGATGTACCACAACCCAAACAAATGGGGTAAGATTATAACACGTGTGGAGGGAACAACTATGGCAATGAACGAAGACAAGATTCTGGAACTGTTAGTAAAAATGGATGCGGATATTGGTGACATAAAAACTGATATTGTTGGCATCAAGACTGATATTGTTGGCATCAAGACTGATATTGTTGGCATCAAGACTGAAATTGGTGGCATCAAGACAGATATTGTTGGCATGAAGACTGATATTGATGGCATAAAAACTGAAATCTGTTTCATGAAGACTGAAATTGGTGGCATGAAGACTGAAATTGGTTTCATGAAGACTGAAATTGGTTTCATCAAGACTGAAATTGGTGGCATGAAGACTGAAATTGTTGGTATCAAGACGGATATTGTTGGCATGAAGACTGAAATTGGTGGCATCAAGACTGATATTGTTGGCATTAAGACTGATATTGATGGCATAAAGACTGAAATTGTTGGCATGAAGACTGAAATTGGCGGCATCAAGACTGAAATTGGTGGCATTAAGTCCGAAATTGGTGGCATCAAGACTGAAATTGGTGGCATTAAGTCCGAACTTCGCCTGTTGCGCAAAGATGTTACCAATATAGAATTGAAATTGGAAAATGAAATCAATGATAAGTTTTGTGCAGTTTTTGAAAAACAAGATCTACAAACGGTACAATTGGATCGCATCGAGAAAACAGTGAATGGTCATACTGTTATTTTACTGGAACACGATGTCTACTTGTACAATTCCGGTAAGTGATGGTTTGGCATACAAGGGTTTTGATTGTCTGATTCAGCTGCTTGTATACCTGTCAAACCCCAAGAATTCAAGAATATAAACTCCCAAACCCCAAAACTCGTTTGTTACGCAAGAAGGATGCCGCAAGGCATCCTTCTTTGTTTGCTTTTATGTCTTACATACCGAAATTCTTTTACATACCGAAATTCTTTTACATACCAAAAGTCTTTTACACACCGAATATGTTTTTATTGATGAAAAAACCATTCCATGTTACCATAGGGCTTAAAGTAACCAATAAGATACCATATAACCTTAGGGTTATTCAATGGGTTATACGTAACTTATTGTTTTAAATATGAAACAGCGGATAAATGGCTCACGGATAAATGGCTCAAAGCGTAGCGAAAAAAGAAAACGGGGTATTTGAAATGAATTCAGCTGGTGAGATAGTATTGTCAGAAATAAATGCAGCAGGAGAGCAGGCCGTATTATCTAAAATAAATACAGCAGAGAAGCAGATTATATTGTCTGAAATGAATACAGCAGAGAAGCAGATTATATTATCTAAAATGAATACAGCAGAGAAGCAGATTATATTGTCTGAAATGAATACAGCAGAGAAGCAGATAGTATTGTCAGAAGACGTACAACTTGAAACCGACACCCAAATCACAAAAATCCTTTCTGGACAAGACCACGAACCGTTGCCCTGCTCAATAGAATGTTCCATAGAAAAGGCGCTGGATATCCTTGGCGGCAAGTGGACCTTCCTCATTATACGAGACCTACAGTGCGGCACCCGCCGCTTTGGCGAATTGCGGAAATCTTTGGCTGGTGTCAGCCCGAAAACCCTGTCGGAGCGGCTCAAAGAGTTGGAACGTAAAGGTGTTGTGACAAGAACGGCCTACCCCACCATTCCGCCAACAGTAGAATACGCATTAACAGAGAAAGGCAGAAGTCTGCACCCCATTATTAAGGCAATGAAACTCTGGGGCGCCAAGTGGGGATAAATACCTTAACAGAAAAGGGCAGAAGTCTGCACCCCATTATTAAGGCAATGAAACTCTGGGGCGCCAAGTGGGGATAAGCGCAAGCGCATGTCCTCTGTAAAATATTATGCCATGGAACATTGAAAACTCGCGGGTTTTCGCATATGATGGTATTCTAAAGAGACAAGATGGTATTCTAAAGAGACAAGAAGATATTCTAAAAGATGCAAAAATGACGAAACTCCTATACGTTCTAAGCGTGTCTGGAAATTCAAGGTGGCTGCAGTAACCTTTTTTGGAGGAACCAATGATCTATACCGAAGAATTTTCAAAAAGCGTTATCTATAAAATGATGAGCGCCTTTGCATATAACCAGATACTTGTGGATAAAGATAACAAACCCATCGATTATCGCTTTTTGGACGTAAACCCGGCTTTTGAAGAAATGACCGGGATGAAGCGAACCGAAATTATCGGGAAGACCTTACTGGAAATGATGCCCGAAATTGCACACGACCATGTGAATTGGGTAGAGGTTTTCGGAAAGGTTGGCCTTACGGGTGAACCTGTTTCCTTCATAAATAACTCAGAAGCCTTGGGTCGTTGGTATAAAATAAACGCCTACTCACCCGCCGCAAACCATGTTGTTGTTATTTTTAATGATATTTCAAGTTTTAAGAAACAAGAATTGGTATTAACGGAACAAAAAAACCAGCTGGAAACGGTTATTGTATCGATCAAAGAGCGCGAAGCAGACTTGCGCGAAAAGAACGAAGAAATTGTCATGCTTAACGAAGAACTCACAGCATCCGAAGAAGAGCTGCATTCTCAGGTAGATACCCTTTTGGAAAAAGAAAATGAGCTGCGCCATATGGCTTTCTTCGATCCTTTAACATCACTGGAAAACAGGAATGCCTTTTTTCAGCGGCTCGAAAGCCTTGTATCGCAGAACGAAATATCGCAGGAAAAGTTTGCCGTTATATACCTGGATATGGACGACTTTAAGATGGTTAACGACACGATGGGTCATAAATATGGTGACAGTGTCTTAATCGAGGTTGCCAAAAGGCTCAGCGCCCACATGACCAAATCCGACAACGTAGCACGTATGGCCGGGGACGAGTTCGCCATGGCACTTTGCAACATCAAAGACGATAAATCCGTTCTAAAGCGGGCCAATGCCATCAAAGCAGACCTGGAAAAACCCATTGTACTGGATGATCTAACTTTCCACATCACCGCCAGTATGGGCATAGCCATCTTCCCCAAAGACGGGCTGACCGTGCAGGATTTAATGATGAACGCAGACACGGCCATGTATAAAGGAAAAGAAAGAGCAAAAAATGATGTGAGCTTTTACCTGCCCAGCATGAAGGCGGAAACCCTGCGGCGCAACAATTTGGAAAACTTATTACGCAAAGCTATTGAAAACAACAACTTCAAACTCTATTTTCAACCGCAATACAATATTCAAACCCGGATGTTGCGTGGTTTTGAAGCCCTCATTCGCTGGGAAAGCCCCGAAACCGGTATGATCAGTCCCATGTATTTTATCCCGGTAGCTGAAGAAACCGGTCTGATTAACCGCATTGGCGACTGGGTTTTGGAAGAATCATGTCGCATGTGTCAGGAATGGAAAAAACAATTTGGCTGCCATGGCATCATGTCTGTGAATATATCCCCGGTTCAGTTGAGAAACCCGCGCTTTACCGATAAGGTGCGGGAAGTGGTCAAGACCTATGGCATGCAAGGTTATTTAGAGCTGGAAATTACCGAAAGCGTCTTTATCGGCCAGTTCCAGCCCGTGGTGGATGTCTTAAAAACGTTAAAGAATGAAGGTGTGCTCATATCATTGGACGACTTTGGCACAGGCTATTCTTCCTTGAATTACCTGCGCTCCCTGCCGCTAAACACCTTAAAAATAGATCGCTCTTTTATCGCGAACCTGGGTAAAGACAGCATAGAGAACCACATCGCCGAAAGCATCATCTCCATGGTGCATAAAATTGGCTTCGAAACGGTGGCCGAAGGGGTGGAAAAGCCCGAACAGCTGCAGTTATTGGAAGGCATGGGCTGCAACATGGTGCAGGGGTACCTAACCGGTAAACCGGTACCACAGGAAGAAGTGCCCGGTATTATTCTGCGAAAGTTCTACTAAAATCCGTAAGAACAACACAAATTTCGGGTCATTGGCAGTCCTGCTACCGTATTTTGCAGGAAGAAGTGTCAGGCATTATTCTGCGAAAGTTCTACTAAAATCCGTAAGAACAACACAAATTGCGGGTCATTGGCAGTCCTGCTACCGTATTTTGCAGGAAGAAGTGCCCGGTATTATTCTGCGAAAGTTCTACTAAAACCGTAAGAACAACACAAATTTCGGGTCATTGGCAGTCCTGCTACCGTAGTTTGCAGGAAGAAGTGCCAAGCATTATCTTGCGCAAATATTACCAGAACCCGCAAAGCAAAGGCAGACAATCATGCAAATAGGTTCATTCGCCCCCAAAAACCCATTTTTCCTCGCCCCCATGGCCGGCATCACTGACGGCCCTTTTCGCGTGCTTTGTGCCGAACAAGGCGCCGGGCTGGTCTATACCGAAATGCTCAACGCCCGTGCCCTGTTCCATGATGACGTGGAAACCCTGCGCATGGCCAAAACTTTCCCTGTAGAACGTCCGGTAGCCGTACAAATTTTCGGCCACGAGCCGGAAATGATAGCCCATGCCGTGCGCGTCTTCTCACAGAGAAGTGATATTGCATTAATAGACATCAACATGGGCTGCCCGGCACCCAAGATTGTGAAAAATGGGGACGGTTGTATTCTGATGCAAAACCTGCCCTTGGCCAAAACCTTAATGAAGGCTGCAGTAAATGCAGCCAGAGCATCATCAGAAGAAACCGGCAACGCACCAAAGCCGATCACCGTAAAAACACGAAAAGGCTGGAACGGGCAAAGCATCAACTACCTGGACCTGGCAAAGACAGCCGAAGAAGCGGGTATTTCCGCCATTACCCTCCACGCCAGAACCCGGGAAGAAATGTACACCGGCACGGCCGATTGGGAAAGCATTAAAATCTTGAAAGACAATCTGTCCATACCCGTTATTGGCAACGGCGATGTGCAATCGCTGGCCGACGGCACCCGCAGAATGCAAGAAAGCGGCTGCGATGCCGTGATGATCGGTCGTGCCGCCCAGGGCAACCCGTGGGTATTCTCGGAACATAGCTTCAGAAGCGTGGTGAATCTACGCAGGTTATCCGAAGAAAACGCCCAAATACTCCTGCAGACGATTCTGCGCCACGCCAATCTTTTAGCAGCAGAAAAGGGTGAACACACCGCCATGCTGGAGATGCGCAAGCATATTGCCTGGTACCTGCATGGCCTCCATGGTGCAGCACAGGTGCGGGCAGAAGTGTATACGGCCATGGACCATGAAAGGGTAAACCGGATTCTTTCAGATTATTTGACAAATTATCTGAACAATTTGCCTTCAACTTGACTTCCTTCCGTAACAGACAAAGGGAAAGTAAAGTGATATGATGGCGTCATCCGCTACACTTTCTTTAACAAAAAGAGCGATAAAAAACTTTTTGTTACATGTCAAGCCAAAGAGGTAAGTATGTAGCAGGTAAGTTAAAGAAGCGGCAGAACCGCTGTGGGAGAACGGTTTGCAACAGGAATAATGTCACAAAGTGGCAAACGGTTTAAAAGCTTTTGTTTCGCGGGTTTCAGCCAAGTTACAGTTTGTTTACACCTTCACCAACCGCGTTGACGATTCCATACCGCAATGATATAATGCCCACAAGGATGCAAAGTAGATGGTAATTTGCGATGCATTCGGCCCTTTTGTAAACAAAGCCGGATTATTCAGTAAGAGAGCAGGCGTAATCCGGTTTTGAAAATGAATTGACCCGCTCTCAAATTTTTAAGGAGGACTAACCATGAAAAATTCCAAAAAGCTCATTGCGGTCATCATGACAGTTGCCTTGTTGGCATCCATGATGGTACCTGCATTTGCAGCTAACTACGACACCCAGGCAAGCGCTCTTATGAGTATTGGCTTGATGAAGGGTACCAGCAACGGAACAGATCTTAATGCTAAATTGGATCGTGAACAAGGCTTCACCTTTGCCGTACGCGCTATGGGCGGAGAAGCAGCTGCCTTGGCCATGACCCCGGCAGAAATCACATTGGCATTAGCCACTGTGGAAGATCGTGCGACATTGCAAACCTGGGCACGTCCATACGCAGCATATGCTGTGAAAATGGGCTTGACCATGGGCGTTGGCAGCAAAACTGAAGGCATGATCAAATTTGCTCCCCTTGCACCCCTTAGCGGACAACAGTTCGTTACCATGATGCTGCGCGTTCTGGGTTATCTCGGAGGCGGCCTTTACACCATCGCTATTGAAAAATCTGTTGAACTCGGCATGCTGACTGCAGGACAAGCCGTTGCTATGGGCATGAAAGACATGATTACCCGTAACGATGCTACACTTGCTATCTACGGTGCAGTTAAAACCAACACCGCTTTGGCTGGTGGGGTAACACCTTCCGCCATCAAACTGATTGACCGTTTGGTTATGTCTGGTGCCGTAACATCAGCCGCTGCTATTGCATTCGGTTATGCTGCGCCTACAATGGCTCCAGCTCCGTTGCTGACAGTTTCTTCGATTTCTGCAACGAACCTGAAACAATTCGTAGTAATGTTCAACAAAGAACTTGACAAAACCACAGCTGAAGACGAAGCCAATTACGCAGTTGCCGGTACCGCACTTACCAGTGCAACAGCTACAGCGTCTTTGAGTTCTGACAAAATGGTAGTTACTGTAACACTAGTTACTGCAGTTTCACCTAATCAGACAACCAAGGCTATCACTGTAAAAACAGGTATCAAGGGTTCAACTGGCGTTGCTCTTGCAACTGAAAAATCCATGGATTTATTGTTTACTGATACTACAATACCTACAGTAAACAAGGTCGAACAGATTGCTCCGAGTAAATT
>JBBRWP010000102.1:0-10728 GCA_038249175.1 Acetivibrionales bacterium | reverse complement strand
TTTGAACCCAGAAACGATAAAATACAGCCTTATCATCGAAAAGCCCTGACGAAAAGCCTCGTGACACTTTTGGAGTCAGAAAACAAGAGGCAGGACAATCAGAAAGACGGATGCTAAGAGACGGATGGTTAAGGCTGGTGCTAAAAAGGCGGCTAAGAAAGCCGGTAGCTAAGAAGGCGGATAAGAAAGCCGGTAGCTAAGAAGGCGGCTAAGAAAGCCGGTGACCAAGAAGACCGACGGTTAAGAAGACTCGTGCTAATACAGATAGCAATGACTATGGAGGAAGACAATGAAAATGATGGATGAAAAAGGCCGCCTGTTTGGAAAAATTAATCTTTTTGACCTTTTGGTCATACTTGCAGTGCTGGTGGTGATTGCCGGGGTTGGCTACAAATTGCTGTCGAATAAAAATGACGCAGAAAAAGCCAGTAATACTACGCTCTATGTGGCGACCATTCGTTGTGCGGCTGTTGAACCGGGCTTTGCCGATGCTCTGAAAAAGGATGACCGCTTGTTTTTCGACTTGGATAACTATGTCAATGCAAAGATTGTGGCTGTCCGTGAAGAAAAAGCCCTCATTTCGACGCCAACAACCAACGGCGCGTTGGTGCTTGCAGAAGATCCACGACTCCTGGATGTTTCTGTGGATATTGCTATTGATGACGTGAATGGGGATGGGCTTTTAAAAGTGGGTCGCTATTCTGTCGGTGTGGGTGGAAAGTTTGCCATTAAAACATTCTATGCCTATGCAGAAGGTGTTGTCACGGCAATTGCACTGAAATAATAAGGGTACACTGCTGCAATGTGACATGTCAATGCGTCATTGCAATTTGACACCAGTAGTTCAGAAAGGGGCGTTCATGCCTTCAAATGCATGGCTCGGCGGTAGCCGCATCCTACAATTTTTGTCAATCATTTATATCGGCAGTTGGTTGCGATTATTCTTTGTGGCTGCTCAGGGTCTTTTTTGCAGCAGCGTTACCTTCTCCGCTCTCAATCATTTTGTGTCCAAAGAATTTCAACCACTTTCTTCTGCAACTGTCCGTACTTCTCTTATAATTTCCGAGAATCTCCGTCCTTTGCGGGGCAAATTTGCGGTGGTTTATGAAAACAGTGCCCTGGTGAACCGTACCCAAAAGTCTTTTCTGGCAGGAAAACTTATCCATGCCATTGTGCCAGCGTCAGTTTTATACGTGTTGATTGATGAATTGGGCAGGAAGGTTTTTCGTGGTTCGAGCCTTTTTGGTTATTGGGATGAAGCGTTTTTACTCCTTTGTTTTCTGGTCATCCTGATTGAACGTTGGACGGATAGGGAAAACCGCCTGTCAACATCACCAATCGACAGCGGCATGGCTATTTTTATAGCGATTGCTTTTGCTCATATGATCAATGTCGGGTTTTTCAGGGATGTTGCATTTGAAGGGTTTCGTGTGGTTGCCCAGTATATGCTCTTTTACTTTGTCATCAGCCGGTGGGTGACTACCGACGACAGGGCGAAGACCCTCCTGACCGGCTTGCTGATGGTGGTTGGAACACTTTCCGTTCATGGCTTGCTTCAGTATGTTTTCCAGGTCCAAACCCCGGCTTCGTGGACGGATGCTGCAGAGAAAACTGTCGGTACAAGGGTTTTTTCCATTGTCGAAAGTCCCAATATATTGGGAAGCATGATGGTGTTGTTTTTGCCAATGGCCTTTGCCTTGTTCATGAACAAAGAGCGGAAACCTCTTTGGCGCCTGGTGTTGTTGGGCATTACCGGCAGCATGGGTTTGTGCGTGTTGTTGACGCAATCACGTGGGGCATGGCTTGGTCTGTTGATCGCTTTGGTCATATTTTGTTTGCTGGTGCGCCCAGTTTGGCTGCTGCTTTTGACCGGTGGTGCTTTTGCATCCCTTCTCGTTCCCACGGTATATGCCCGTATCAGTTATATGCTAACACCCCAGTTTGTTGCCTCCAGCCAACGGGGTGGTCGTATGCTCCGTTACCAAACCGGTTTGCAGATGTTTTTTGACAGACCTTTCACAGGCCTTGGTTTGGGGCATTTCGGGGGCGCTGTGGCGATGAACCATAAAGACCTTTTTCCAACAACGTTTTATATGGACAATTACTGGCTGAAAACACTCGTAGAAATGGGTCTGCCCGGGTTGATCGGTTACATGTTTCTTATGGGGCTTCTTCTGGTGTGGGGTCTTCGTGCGGTTAAAGCTGCTGAAAAAAAAGGAAACAAGATGCTGGCGGCTGGCGCTATGGCCGGTCTGACAGGCGTTGTTCTCCATAATTTTTTGGAGAATATATTCGAAGTGCCTTATATGGTTGTGTATTTTTGGACGGTTGCTGCCTTGTTGATGTACTGGGGCTTTGGAATAGCGAAAGCAGCATCCTTGAAAAAGGATGTCTGAAGCAGAAGCATCTTGATCGGCTCCTGTCTCCGGAAAGACAAAAAACAGCTTTTGTGAAAAAGAATTTTCGAAACAGAAGCACCTTGATTTGCTCCTGTCTCCGGAAAGACAAAAATAGCATTCTTTAAAAGATGTTTGAAGCAGAAGCATCTTAATCGGCTCCTGCATTCGGAAAGACAAAAAACAGCTTTTATTAAAAGAACTTTCGAAGCAGACGGCACCCTTAATCGGGATTCTTCCTGGCAGATATAGCTTTTGGCATATCGACCAAAGTCAGTGCAATGGTGATGTTCTTTTCGGCAGCAGTTCTTAGTCCATTTATCTTTTCATTCAGGCAGTCCTTCAGGGCGGCACGGTTCTCCCAGGCGCTATCCAGACGTTCTTTCCATAAGGTCATGTCTTCTGTGCCAATATGGCACAATACCGGTTGTAAAACTTCATCCAAAAATGAGGACACCTTGGGTTCGTAAACCAGACCGGCCATAGGGACGCCAACGTTGGCGGCGTAGATGAGGGAATGCAGACGCATACCGACAAGGAACTGCAGCTTGCCAATAAAGGCCATCATCACTTCCGGTCGACTTGCCTGGTCGATGAGGAGGGCTTTATTGTGCATCTGTGCAATTACCCGTTTGGAGACCACGACATCGTCGGGATGCTGCATGGGGAGGAATACGGGACAGACACCATAGGAAACAGCGCAGTAATCCGCCATTTCTGCCACAATGCGTACCGTTGCATCGGTGTTGGACCATTTGCGTATGGAAAAACCAATGAGGTCTTGTCCATTATCGCACAAGCCCCTCGATAATGCAGGTTCGTTATCAACGGTATGTAACAACACAGCGGGGTCCGCGGTGACCTCAATATTCTTAATATGAACACCCAGGGCATGAAGCTCTATCAGTGAGTCAGGGTCCCGTAAAGTAATGGCATCCAGCTTGTTCAATACCCTGCCTGCCCATGTACGGTTTGCCGGTTTGGTTATCGGACCAATCCCATTGGCCAGAAGCATTGTACGGCTGCCGCACTTCATTGCCATGGAAAGCATGGCCAAATAATAAAAAATGGATCTTGTGCTGGTGTTATCCTGGATGAGGCTGCCGCCACCGGCGATGAACAAGCGTGCTTTTTTCAAAACCCGGTAGGCTTTGAGCACATTAAAGCGATGAATGGCGGCAACTTTCATACCCTTTCGTGTTTCTGAAGGGTTCCTGGACAGAACAACAATACGCACATTCGGACGTACTGCACGGAGCCGATCCGTCAGTGCCTTCAATATCGCTTCATCGCCGCTATTTTTATAACCATAATAACCGAGCAGGACAATGTCAACTTTTTTACCGTCCTGCTTGTCCCGCTTTTCGCTTGCCAGAATTTTATCGTAGATGCTCAGCTGGGTTTGACACATGCTTTGCAATGAAAAGCGGTCTCGGGCTGTTTCGTATAACTGCTGTCCCAGTCTTTTACGCAGGGATTCACTGGCGCAGAGTTCTTTCAAGTACCCGGATAAAGCCTTGACATCCTTCGGCTCAAATAAAAAGCCGTTTTCGCCTTGAACAAATAAGGAGCGAAGACCCCCGACGCGGGAAGATACAGTGGGTTTCGCGAAACGTGCGCCTTCTAAGATAACATAGGGAAAGCTTTCGCTAATGGATGTCAGGACATTGATGTCGATAATCTGAAAGAAATCGTAAGGATTGGTGACCATGCCGGCAAAGTGCACTTTATTGCGAATACCAAGGTTTTCGGCAAACCTCTCCAAATGGGACAGCAGGTCTCCCGGGCCGCCGATGAGAAAGCGAGCCTGCGGGTATTCTGCCGAAACGGATGCACAGGCACGCAGGAAAGTTTCGTGGTCTTTGACGGGATGCAGCCTGGCCATAATCCCTATAATTAAACTGTCTTCCGGAAAAGGCACATGGTATTTTTGAAAGAATTCAGCCCTTGTGCAGACGGGAATATCGTTATCAAAGGGGATACCGTTGTAAACCGCATGAATGTGCTGCGGGTCAAAGCCCCTTTCTGTGAGCATTTCACGAAAATTTTCGGATACGGAGATGTGATGGTGAATTTTTCTGAGCGCCACAGTGTTCACGAGACCGTAAGTCAGCCTTTTGGGAAGACTGTGCATATAGTCCAGGCGATAATCGCTGTGGACAGTTGTCACCAAAGGAATACCCGTCATTCTACTAAGAATAACCCCCACCAGATTGCCTTTTGCCCCGTGGGCATGCAGGAGGTTGCAAGGGCTTTTTTGGACAACGACCAATGCACGGCGAACATCCGAGGGGAGTCCCCGTGTTGGGATGACATAAGCGTCAATACCCATGGTTATGGCATCGTCGTGAAAAGGACCCTTTCGAAAGCTGACCAGAGAAACATCAATGAATTGTCTCAGGGCTTGCACCAATGACAAAACATGGCTTTTCGCGCCGCCTTCATCACCACCGCCGATTAAATGTACAACCCGCATAAGGACCTCCTTCACAAGAGAAACAGGTATTTGAGAACCCGCGCAGCAGAGGCGCTGGTTTGACATATTTTATCGGATCTCATAAGGATGAACATGTACTGGTGAAGCAAGCGCACTGGATGCGCTGCATCGACATATTCTATCATGCGCGATAGGTGAATGGAATCATATCGGCTTGAAATTTCTGGTGTTTCACGTGGGACAATTGTGAAAATACGTGAATAAAGTGTCGAATTTGTGTTCGAAATATGCCATGGCTACATTTTTTCGAATCATTTTATGGTATAATAGCTGCAAGGTGCATTGCTGAACCTTAGGTTTTGACACTAGAAAATGACTAATATTTCACAAATTGCAGTGTGTTTATCTTTTTGTTTTTTTGTGTATATATTATGCAGGAGGTTTTGACGTGCGTATGAAACCGAAAATAGGCGACCTTGTCCTTGTTCTTTTCCTAGTGGCTTGTATGGTGCTGGTTCCTGTCCTCACAACAAGAGCCATTACCGGAGACACAACGGCTGTCATTACACAAAAAGGGTTAGAGATTGCACGCATTCGACTGACGGGCTTAGAAAATTCTGTCATCGTTACCTATGGGGGCAATTATTCCGGTGAGATAGAGGCAAAGGACGGACGCATTCATTTCAAGGAAGCCCATTGCCCTGATCAGATTTGTGTGAAAACCGGTTGGCTTTCAAAACCGGGTCAAACAGCGGCCTGCCTACCTGCAAAAGTACTGATACGAATAGAAGGCAGCGATGTATCAGAGGAAGATATCCGGATGAGATAGCGTCTATGACAGTAAGCATTATGCAAAAACAACAGTTCTTTGGTTGCCAAGGTCTTCGTTTCCATGATGATTGCAACATGGTTCCATATCGGGAATGTTTGTCTTTTGGTGCGATAATGCCGATTTTTCAGGAAAAGCCTGTCATTTGGCATGTATGGTAAGCGGCTTATGTTTATAGGAGAAGTTGTGTTAAAGACAAACAACGGGTATAAGAAGGATCATGCGAATATCCGCCGTTTGGCATTGAATGGTTTGTTCATTGCCATTGCCTTCGTTCTATCGGCCCTGGAACGCTGGATTCCAATCACGGCCGTCATTCCAATTCCGGGTGTCAAGCTCGGTTTGGCGAATATCGTAACCCTGATGCTCTTGTTTTATGCTTCTTGGAAAGATGCTTTTATGGTGAACATTGTCAGAAGTTTTTTAACTGCCTTTCTTTTTGGAAGCATGGCTTCCCTTATTTTTTCATTGGCAGGTGCTTTTGTTGCTATTCCAGCCATGATGTTGGCAAAGACTGTTTATGGTCGGTGGTTTTCTGTCATCGGGGTCAGTATATTGGGTGCTGTTGGGCATAACCTGGGCCAGTTGCTGGCAGCGGCGCTCACCATGCGATCCTTTGCCGTATTTGCTTACCTGCCGGTTCTCCTTGGTTCGGCCATCCTGATGGGGACACTGACAGCCTTGGTTGCCTCCCCGTTCTTGGTTCGTATAAAACGATTGGATATCCCCAAAGAGAACGTTGCGGTAGAAGAATGAGAATTCCTAAGGCGTTACGTGAAGGAATTCAGGATGTAATAAATGGTTGAGTATATAAAGCTGATTTCACTGCAATAATTCTTCATTGAATAAAAAGCTGCAGCAAATGTGGTGAAAACAAACCGTTTCAGCCATAAAAATGGGATGTGCACCATATATTATGACTGAAATGGGATTGTTTTCGAGTTGTTGCAGTGAAATCAAAGCATTATTAAGAATAAGATAGAGAAGTTACGAAATAGTTATCGGTCATTGATAAAGTTTGGAGGAGAATTACCCATGGCAAAGCGGATTATCATTGTCGGTGCAGGATATGCAGGAATCGAGACGGCCCTCTCACTAAACCGGCAGAAAAAAAACCAGGATGTAGAAATTGTGCTCATTGACCGGAATCCTTACCACACGCTGTTAACGGAGTTGCACGAAGCAGCGGGAAGCCGTGTTTCAGAGGAAGCGGTACGCATTCCGCTGCGGGAAATTTTCCGTTTTACGGATGTGAAGACGGTAACGGCCGAGATTACATCTTTTGATCTTGACGGAAAAAAAATCTATGCCGGTGCGGATGCCTATTCATATGACTACCTTGTTTTGGCAATGGGCGGTGCCCCGAACTTTTTCGGTATTCCCGGCTTAAAAGAGTATGCAAGAACACTCTGGTCTTATGATGATGCGGTTGCCTTGCGTGCCCACATCGAAAACTGCTTTTTGCTCGCTTCACAAGAAAAAGATGTGACTGTCCGAAAACGTCTCCTCACCTTCATTGTTGGCGGTGCCGGCTTTACTGGTGTGGAAATGATGGGCGAATTGGCTCTTTGGAAGCGCAAGCTGTGCAAGCAGTACAATATCCCCGCATTGGATGTCCGATTGGTTATCGTGGACATGCTTCCGACCATCATGAGCAACCTGAGTAAAAAAAATATTGAACACTCACACCATTACCTGGAAAAAAAACTGGGTGTTGAAGTGCTCTTGAACACGGCCATCAAAGAAGCGAAACCTGAAGGGGTGGTTACCGGTAACGGATTCCTTGAAACAGAAACCTTTGTATGGGCAGCCGGTGTGCGTTCAAACCCCATTGTTGAAGGGCTGCAGCTGGAAACTGTTGGCGGTCAAAAACGAATTGCGGTCAATACTTTTGCTGAAACCTCTCAAGAAAATGTGTATGCGATCGGGGATATTGGCGGATTGGCGGACGAAGCAGGAAAGCCCTATCCGGCCATGGTGGAAAACGCCGTGCAAACCGGTAAAGGGGTTGCCAAAAATATTCTGGCTTCACTTAAGGGCGAAGAGAAAACCCCGGTGACGGTGAAGATGCATGGCATTATGGTTTGTATTGGTCGCTGGTTTGCCGTGTCGGACATTATGGGCAAGTCTCTGCCGGTTTGGATATCCATTTTAATGAAGTATGTAGTCAATATGCATTATCTTTGGGAGATTACCGGTTTCCGCGGTGTTTATCGCTATTTGAAGCACGAGTGGACGGGTGTCAAACAAAACCGCACCCTCCTGGAAAAGCACTGGTCCACAAAGACACAGGCCTGGTGGCAGTTGCCGCTCCGCTTGTTTCTGGGGGGCATGTGGTTTTATGAAGGTATTAAGAAAGTGTTGGATGGCTGGTTCACTTCACCGAAACTGGCAGCCTTCCTGGGCATGGGTTCAGATGCCAGCAGCAGTGCAACCTCCGGTGGCCTCTATGTGCTGCGTTCGGATGAGATTCTAAACATTAAAACCGGCCTGGTGAACTTTTTACTGGGCAATCACAGTCGGTTGGTGGAAGGAAACACCATTTCACAAGAAATGTTTGCAAAAGTTGATTTATTACATTTTGGAGATTTTAATCTGGTGCCCTGGTTCATGCAAAATGTGGTATTGGCCTCCGATGGGATGGCCATGTTCTTTCAAGTGTTGGTTGTTATTCTGGAATTGCTTTTTGGCTTGATGCTGATGGGGGGAGCCTTTACGTTTATTGCTTCGGTGGGTTCGTTGGGACTCCTCGTCATGTTCCTTACCTCAACGGGTCTGTATGAATTGTCATGGTGGATGCTCTTTGCCTCTTTTGTCACACTGGGTGGCTCCGGCCGCGGCTTTGGTTTGGATTACTGGCTGATTCCCTGGGTAACGAATATTTGGGATTCCTTCTGGAAAAACAGAAGGCTGCGTCTTTTCTTCAAACACGGTTTGGACAGGGATTAATTGACGGTGACACTATCAATGGCTTGGAAACATTGGGGAAATTTTTTTTATGAGAGGTTCATTCATGTGGGAAAATCAACACTGGATATTGGAAGAAATGGCTGCGTTTGAAGTCTTTGCGACAGAACGCTTTTCGTCCAAGGGCCAGGAATACAAAGAAATATCGGCACGTTTGCTTCTCTCTGGAGGAAAACGCTTGCGACCGGCCATGACCATATTGGTGGCCAAAAGTGGAGAATACGACCGTCTCAGGGTTTTTCCGGCGGCTCTGGCCATCGAAACCCTTCATGCAGCAACCCTTGTACATGACGACATCATTGACGGCGCAACGGTACGACGGGGCCAACCAACAGTTTCTGAACACCATGGGGTGAATATGGCGGTGTATACCGGTGATTACCTTTTTGCAAAAAGCCTCTTGCTCATGACGGAATCCGGTCTTGAACCGGAACGGACGGAGCTGGTTGCCAAAGCTGTATTGGCCATGTGCGAAGGCGAAATGGCACAGTACCTGGGTCGATATCAGATTACATCAGTTCCCCAGTACCTGCGCCGCATTGCAAAAAAAACAGCCCTGCTTTTTTCCGCAGCCTGCCTCATTGGCGGGAAAGCCGGGAAACTTTCAGAAACACAATTACAGAATATGCGTCGTTTCGGCTTTAAATTTGGTATGGCTTTTCAGATTCGTGACGACCTGCTGGATACAATGGGTTCGTCCGAAGCGGCCGGAAAACCGGTGGAACGTGATTTGAAGGACGGCATTGCGACCCTACCGGTCTTGATGGCCTTGCGTACAGTGAGTGGTTTGGACAAAAAGCTGGCGGCATGTTTCGAGGGCAAAGGCAATGTGGCTGATTTTTTAGAACTGGTGAAAGAAGGCGGGGGAAATCAGGACGCCGGGGCCATGCTGGGCCGTTATACAGATAAGTGTCGCCGCCTGCTCAAAGAATTACCCCGGCAAACAACAAGAAATGCTATGGAAGAACTGACGGAATGGCTGATATCCGGCAGTGAATTCCTGCAGATACAAAAAAATATAATTTAAAAGGAGAACAAAACATGAAAAGAATTGTAGCTCTCATTATGGCAGTAGCCCTCCTGTTTGCATTTACAGGATGCGGTGCAACAACAACGAAACTGGGTTTGGGCGTGGTCACACAGGTCAACAAATCTACCGATGCAACGGCTGAAAAGGATGGCAACGCACAGGTCGATACGGTTATCGCATCTGTGACAGTGGATGCTGATGGGAAGGTGCTTTCCTGCACCATCGATTCCGCACAAACAAAAATCCCTTTTGGTACTGATGGTATGGTTAAAGCAGCAGATTTGAAGGCTGAAATGCCGACAAAAAAAGATCTTGGCAGTGCGTACGGTATGAAAAAAGCTTCTGCGATTGGCCGTGACTGGCACGAAGAAATTGCTGACCTTGAAAAATGGATGGTTGGTAAAACTGCGGACCAGATCAAAAACATGAAGGTAAAAGAAGTTGAAGGCAAACCCGGTATTCCAGACGAAGCTGACCTCACAACCAAAGTAACCATTTCTGTTGGCGATTATCAAGCAGCAGTATTGGAAGCGATCGCAAACGCGAAGTAAGAACGACGGCTGAATCTGACAGATTTATTGTTCTGTTGAGAGAATCAATGAACCATCGGCCGTATCAACAGTGACAACAAGGTGTTAAAATGAGCAGAATGATTACGCCCCAAAAAGTCACTTAGTGACTTTTTGGGGCAAGTTATTGTCAGATAACTTGCCCCAGCATTCGCAGAATGCTGGGTAATTATTTTGCTTTGTCCCAGATTGCAACTTTGTTGCAATTCCCCGCAAGAAAATCTGAAAATGCTTAGCATTTTCAGCAAGTTTTGTGCGAACTCGATGAGGACGCAGGGGGTAAAAATCTGAAAATGCGCAGCACTTTCAGCAAGTTTTGTGCATGCTCGAATAGAAAGACATAGTTATATACTTGCGGGGAAAAGTCGTGTAACGACTTTCTGGGGGACAATCACAGAACAGTTTTTCTTCTTTTGAATGAAATTCGGTTCTGTTTTTTTCCGCAATCAATAGTGCATCCCTTCATCTTAAGGGGTTGAGAAGGATTACAATGCTAAAGA
>JBBRWP010000101.1:0-10799 GCA_038249175.1 Acetivibrionales bacterium | reverse complement strand
GTTGCAGACCCAGGATGAACTGCGCCTGCTGAATGAAGTGTTGGAGCAGCGTGTCGAGGAACGGACGGCAGAAGTGCGCAAGAGCGAATCAAAGTACAGGCTGATATCGGAGAACGCGACTGATGTGATTTGGGTTTTCAACCTGACAGTAAGCAAGTTCACGTATATAAGCCCTTCCGTTTTTAATTTGAGGGGCTATTCCGTTGAAGAAGTGTTGAACGAGAAGCTTGAAGAAACAATTTCAGCGGAATCCTCACCTGCACAAATGGATTTGATAAAATCCAGAGCGGAACTGTTTGTAAAAGATCCACAGGCACCAAACTATTATTTAAATGAAGTACAGCAGCCCTGCAAAAACGGGGATTTGATTTGGGTTGAAATGAGGTCAAAATATTGTTTTAATTCAAATGGTGACATCGAGATTACCGGCGTTAACAGAAATATTGAACAGCGCAAGAATACAGAAAAGAATATGTTCTATATCAGTTATCACGACCCCCTGACAGGTCTTTATAACCGCAGGTATTATGAGGAAGAATTAAACAGAATAAATACGAAGAGAAATCTTCCGATTTCATTGATCATGGCAGATGTAAACGGTTTAAAACTAATCAACGATGCCTTTGGTCATAAAGCAGGTGATGATCTACTGAAAAGTATCGCGAAGGTATTTAAAAGTGAATGCAGAGCAGATGAAATCGTTGCAAGAATTGGCGGGGATGAGTTTGTTTTTTTACTTCCCTGCACGGGCCTAAGTGATGTCAAAAACCTGATTACACGTATCACTTCAGCAATTTCAAAATTGGAGTGTGAGAACACTGTCATCTCGGCATCTTTTGGATTCGCTTTAAAGCAAACGATTTCCCAGGATATGAACCAGGTCTTCAAAGAAGCAGAGGATGACATGTACAGGCATAAGCTTTCCGAGAGCTCAAGTGTAAGAAGCAAGACTATAGATTTGATCATCCGTTCACTATTTGAAAAAAACGACCGGGAGATGCACCATTCCGAAAGAGTCAGTGCGCTTTGTGAGATGATGGCAATCACCTTAAAATTTGAACCGGAATCTGTCAATCGGCTCAGGTTAGCCGGTCTTATGCATGATATCGGTAAGATTGGCGTTTCTGAGACTATTCTTAACAAAACGGGCAAACTTACAGACGATGAAGCGCTTGTAGTCATGAAGCATTCTGAAGTTGGCTATCGTATCTTGAGTTCCGTCAAGGAATTTTCTAAAATCGCCAGCTTTGTTCTTGAACATCACGAAAAGTGGGATGGGACAGGTTATCCAATAGGGCTGAAGGGCGAAGAGATTGCCATTGAGGCTCGAATATTGGGTTTGGTCGAATCTTATGACGCAATGATTTCCGGAAAGTCCTATAAGAATCAATTGAGCAAAGATGAAGCGATAGCCGAAATAAGAAGATGCTCCGGTTCTCAATTCGATCCCCTGATCTCCAATGTGTTTGTGGAATATCTGTTAAAAGAGGACTGAAAAATTGAGATGGTCCTGTTAATATAGTTTCAGTAAAAATCGACGATCATTTTCCCGCGATATGCACTTTCGCAAAATGGCGCATGCGTGGCAACCAACGGTGGCTCTCAATCAAATGATTATTCTGTCCTTGCCATGCGGATTCTCGATAATTGTCCATCGTCGTTTCCAGCATGGTTGTTCGGTTGAGCACGGTTACTGTTTCACCTACAACTGTCGAGAGTTCATCTTGATACGGCGCGAGTGCCTGCCGAACGAGATTATCTACCACGGGGTCAGGGAGTGTACTGGCATCCACTTCGTGTTGAAACAAAACTCGCTGAAAATGCTGCACATTTTCAGCGAGTTTTGTTTCGTTTCAATATCCAACCCCTCTGTTTTTCCAACTCCCAATCACTTGTTAAATTGTCGTTTATGCCAAGGTTCGAACGGTCTTTTCCCTGTCCCACTGGCGTAGCTTTGCCGCAGCAATGAATGTCTCCATGTTGTCAGCATCCACAACACCCGCGTCATGCCTGATATTGGCAGTCTTCAATAGCTCTTGGCCTCCCCGGTCAACGGCGATGGCCTTGAGATGACCAAAAGCATCACGCACAAAATCAATTGCAGCGCTTTCCATTGACAATGCTTTTGCGCCTTCAGATGAAAGGATGATCGCGACTGCATCGAATAGTACAGAAGGGGTACCTGCCAGCTGTCCATCAGCAGCCAGAACCGTTCCATTCTCAAGCTTCACTCCACCCACTTTGGGAGCAACAATCTTCACAGCAGCACCGGCATCCATTGCGGCCTTTTTGATCCTCGCCACAACAGCGCCGTCTGAACCATCTGCTAGCAGGATGCCAATAACACGTCCCATGAGTGTATCTTTCCTTTTGCCAATGATCTGCAACGCGGGCGAAGGCGCTAAATCCTGCACAGGTGCTGAAAGCCTTGGTGCATCAGGAATTTTGTCTAGCGCAAGACCTGCGGCGACCCGGCTGGCAAGGTTTTCATCAACATGTCGCAAATGACCGACCATCGCCATAATCACATGCTTATGCTCGACCTTGGAGAGTTCAAACACGAATGCGGAGGCAATGTGTGCCTGCTCGTATTCGGTTTGGCTAACATAAAACTGCCGCGCCTGGCTGTAATGGTCGGCGAAGGTCTCGGCGCGGAGGCGGACCTTCTCGCCTGTTTCGGTCACCGAAGTACTATGGAAGCCACGAGTCGGCATTTCACGGGGTGAGTTTGCAGATAGGGAGTTGGGCTCATACGCCACCCGTCCCTTGGGTTGTTCCATCTGCATGTGTCCGTCTCGCTGGTGATTGCCGAATGGGCACTTGGGAGCGTTAATTGGAATCTGGTGGAAATTGGGTGAACCCAGGCGCGAAAGCTGTGTGTCCTGATAGGAGAATAAACGGCCTTGCAACAATGGATCATTCGAGAAATCAATACCTGGCACAATATTCGCAGGACAGAAAGCAACCTGTTCAGTTTCCGCAAAGAAGTTATCTGGCCAACGATTCAGCACCATACGACCGATTACTTTCAAAGGAACGAGTTCTTCTGGAATCAGTTTGGTCGGGTCCAGATGATCAAATGGGAATTTGTCTGCTTCTTCCTGGGTGAAAAGCTGAACCGCAAACTCCCATTCCGGGAAATTGCCGGCTGCTATGGCTTCAAACATATCGCGGCGATGGAAGTCCGGATCAGCGCCACTAATCTTGACGGTCTCATCCCAGATGGTGGACTGTAAGCCGAGTTTGGGCCGCCAATGGAATTTGACGAAGGTTGATTCTCCCCCTGCGTTTATCAGCTGGAAGCTATGCACACCAAAACCTTCGATCATCCGCAGCGAACGCGGCAATGTGCGATCAGACATGATCCACATCACCGTATGCATGGATTCAGGTGTGAGAGAAATATAATCCCAGAAGGTATCGTGTGCGGTTGCCGATTGCGGATAGCCGCGGTCTGGTTCCATTTTTACCGCATGGATGAGATCTGGGAATTTGATAGCATCTTGGATGAAGAAAACCGGGATGTTGTTGCCAACCAGATCCCAATTACCTTCCTTTGTGTAAAATTTCACAGCAAATCCACGGATGTCACGGGGCGTATCTGCCGAGCCCGCGCCGCCTGCGACGGTCGATATACGAGTAAACAACGGGGTCTTCTCGCCTACCTCGGTGAGTATCTTCGCAGTAGTATACTGTTTCAACGATTCTGTCAGTTCAAAGTAGCCATGCACACCCGTTGCTCGCGCGTGTACGATGCGCTCAGGAATCCGCTCGTGATCAAAATGTGTAATTTTTTCACGGAGGACAAAATCCTCCAGAAGAACAGGACCGCGCGGATTGCTCTTAAGCGAGTTTTGATTATCGGAAATCGCAACGCCTTGGTTGGTAGAGAGTACAGGATGATCTCCACCAGCCATCTGGTGCAATTCGCCGCCGTCACCTATTTGTGAGTCTTCATGGGAACCAGCATCATTTTCTGTTTTAATTTTTTCAGAATTACCCGTGATATTTCTTTTGATCATAATCAACCTCCCTTATTGCTTTTTACGATAAAGGCCCGTAAAGAACGACTAATGACTGAACGGCGGCTTCGCCGACGGGCCTAACTGATTGATAACGAGATGACATCGTTTCAACTCTCGAGAAAGTCTAGAAGGTCAGAGTTGATCTGGCCTTTGTGTGTGTAAGCGATGCCATGGGGTGCGCCGCAACAGGCGTAAAACAGTCATTTCCCAACATTCCTATGAGCACAGTGAAGTTCAGTATAAAACAACCTCCGGGCATTATCGCCCGGAGGTTGTTTTATGCCCTATCGGACTTGTCACTTGAATGCTGTTTGACGGTCCACTTGAATAACTTTTGTGAATGCCACTGCAATAGCCCGGTTTCAGGCTTTCCAAAGACCGTGCAAATTACAGTATTCCCTTGCATAAAGCACGTCTTCTTCCACGATAAACATGGCTTCCGGTTTGTCACCGGGATTTAGGTATTTTCGATACACTTTTTCTGTTGTATGAATTTCAATCCATTCGATGAAATGTGTATCAATCATTGGATGTTCCACGGCACCCACTTTTACCAAAACGCCATCCGCTGTCTTTTCAATAACCGGTACATGTTTTTCCTTTGCGGCATCGACAGTATTTTCATCCATCAAAACCATTGGTTCGTCACAACACACCAAATCGCCCTCACCTGCATGTAAAATTTCAACGATATTTCCACATACATTACACTTGTACACCTGTCTTAACTTAGTCATACGAATTTCCTCCTTGCTTAATTAACCATCATTACAACATTAGCGTCATCACAACATTATTACCGTGACATGAATGTTTTACCCATTACATCTATGAAATAACCAAAAAATTTTATTCTACTGTCCCCCGCTTTGATTACTTGCAGATTCATTGGATTTTCACTCTTCGAGTGGCGCAATCTTCGCAAGAGTCGCTTGAACCGTTTGCTCCCCTTAAAATTGGCGCGCAGGAATATTGGAACCAGATCCCAGGAAAGTACATATCCGTTAACCAAACCTCCCGGACACATAGTATTCATGACATCCTCCAAGTACATATATATTGCGGTTTTTCCAGAAGTTGCACTTATCCTGATTTGTTTGACGACGTCCGTTCTTAACGCCATTGTTTCTATAATGAGTACTAATTATTTAGCATACCCCTGCCCTTGGCAGAATGCCAGGAAAGTTGCCGTTACTGTTGAGAATATTGGGGAATCATTATGAGAGAAGAGATACCGGTTTGTGTATTCATCACACATTCCTACAATGGCGAGTTCTATGACGAAAAGTCCGGCTGGCCATTCTGCAACCGAGAAGCTGATTTCTCCTGCAGGCGCTGCGTGCCTCCCATCACTGACTGCGTGAAGCATACCCTGATGTAAAATCTGCTGCTTTGTATCAAGTACACGATAAGCAATCAACCCATCAAAAGAACATGCATCGTCAGCAATCCATACTT
Organism: Acetivibrionales bacterium; assembly: GCA_038249175.1. GTDB lineage: Bacteria > Bacillota > Clostridia > DSM-8532 > DSM-8532 > JAEWSN01. The sequence continues at coordinate 5,316 of JBBRWP010000101.1, read as the reverse complement.
GGCTCTCAAACATTTCACCGGGCTTGTATCCAAGCTTGTCGTAGGTGAGTGACACAGATAATGGCGCGTAAGCACGCTTTACAAAATCATAAGCTATTTTAGGTGCCATGGTAAAATCTACAATACTTGTGCAAGAAAGGTTGGGCCAGGGCTCATTGAGTTGCCAGATGATGCTGCCACAGTTTTGGAAAGCCCTGCGGCGATTGGCCTCAATGGCATAACGAAGTCCCTCGGCCTGTATGTACTGGCTGTGCCGCACCAAGGCTTCCATATTTTCTGGTTCACCAAAAATGTCCCTGTCACGGGAGGTCGTGTCCCACCATTCCCCATGATGCCGCCACACGAGGTTTTCGCCCATATTGGAAAGTCTCTGGTTTTCCTGAGAAAGGAAGCTGTCTATGGCATTGATATTCGTGAAGCCGTCCACACCGAATTCACTGTGCAATAGGCTGTCGGAACGATTATATATATCATAATGCTTTTCAACCCCCTGATACTGCCAGGGTCCATGTACATCATGATTCCTGGTCAGCCCTTCAGGCGATGTGTTCAGAAATTCACTGGGTCCTGAAGCGGATGTGGGCAGGAAAAGTCTTTCAGGGTCCAGCCGGTTTACGAGTCGCTTGAGCATGGCGATGTTTTCATCAGAATAAGATGCCGGCACACCGTCCGTATCCATCAGTTCATTGCCGCCGCTCCAAAAAGTCAGACTGGTATGATTTCGTCTGCTCAGTATGGCAGCATCCGCATTCTTCCCAAGCAATTCTAAATATTTACTATCCGTAGGTGGAACATTATCAATGCCTGAGCTGGATTGATTGAATTCCTGCCAAACCATGATGCCATATGCATCGCAAAGGTCGTAAAACACTTCCTTCTCAATGATACCCCCGCCCCATACGCGGATGAGATTCACATTGGCATCTTTGGCAAGTTTCAGCATCTTTGCGTAACGCTCCCGGAAGATTGCGCCAATCATATGATCCAACGGCGTCATATTTACGCCCTTGATATACACCCGCTTGCCATTGAAGATGGGCACATAGGGCAGTGCATCCTCAGCCCCGTCATTGCAGCCGTAACCCAGACTACGGATACCCGTTTTGCATTGAAAGCTGTCACAAACCTCATCGTCCTGTAGCAGCCGGATTTCCACCTCATACAGCGGTTGCTTCCCATGGCCATTTGGCCACCAGATTTCCGGGTTTTCCACCAAAAGCTTCATTTTAAACGTATCGTCCTCATGCGTATCCGCCTCCGTGACGCAATTGCTTTCAGCAACCACATTTTCGCCCAGGCTCAACTTTGCCGACAGGCAATAGTGTTTTTCCCGGGAAAGCAGTAGCGACGACTCAATCTCCACAATGCCATGGTGTCCGTCAAGGGCAGTTGTTACTCGCGTATTTTTGATTCTGGCAGCCGGAAAAACATGCAGAGAGACATCCTGCCATATACCGGTATGCACAAGCCTCGTGGAAAAGTCCCATTTGTAGCCGAAACGGCTCTTCTGTGTTTTGACCAGAGAAGTGTGTCCAATCTGCCCCATCTCATCGGGTGCACTCTCCAGAATGACTTCCAGTACATTGGAACAGCCAAATCTGACTTTTCCGCCAAGATCAATTCTGAAAGGCTCAAACATTCCTTCATGTTCAAGCAGTTTTTCGTTGTTTAGAAAGATATGGCATTTATAATCCACACCCAGAAAAACAAGTTCAATCGTCTGGTTGGCAAGGGATGGATCCAGACAAAACTCCGTCTTATATACCCACCAGCGATTGGATACCCATTCGCATTTCAAGCTGTTCATCTCATAATAAGGGTCTTCAATGGTGCCATTGGCCAGCAGGTCACTGTGCACACAGCCAGGGACACGGGCAGTCAGCCAGCTTGTTACCTGCCCCATTGCCACACCCGTCTCCATGCTCCTGCCAAATAATGGTGTATAAGGCCAAAAGCCTTTCATAGACCACTGGTCACCGTTTAAGTCAATCCTCATAGTAATTCACACCCCATCGTAGTTACCGGCCAGATGTATATTCCTTAACTGTGTCTGCCATCATACGCACGTTTTCTTCCGGCGTATTGTAAAACAAGTAGTCGCTTGCCGCCACGATGTGTTTTCGTCCTGCTGTCGCTTCAAGCACCTCGATGGTTTTTTGTTTCACCTCTTCTGGTGTGCCGTTCAGCAGAACATCCAGTCCGATGTTACCCCGTGTGCAAATTTTATCATCCAGTTTATTCATCGCGTCCTTCAATGAAGCTACATTGCCCACCGGCGGAGGGCTTAGCGTCTCAAACAAATCGATGCCCATCTGGTTATAGTATCCCATGGTTAGGAAAGGCTCGATGGGTGAGCATATGTGGCTGTATATCAGCAATCCTGCTTCGTGGGCAGCCGTTGTCACCCTTTTCGAATAAGGGACGATCAGCTCTTCATACATACGCGGCGAGAGCATCTCAGCAGCCGGCGCACCCAGAAATATGAAGTCGGCTCCGCCTGCCGCCACCGCTTGAAAAAGCCTGCTGTCAATTTTTACAATTTTTTCCATCATCGCCAGACAACGCTCAGGAAAATCGTTATGGAGCATCACCGTATCTAAATTACGCCTCCATTAAAACTCAATTTTCAGATTACCAATCCCAAATGCATGAACATCAAAGAAAACGGTGTTCCCTTCCAATGTTGCATTGTCATCGACGGGCTGTTCCAGAACGTTCACGGCACATACAGATTTCGGTGCCATAAATAGTTTCACCTGGCCCCGACCTGTTTTCCCGGCAACCTCGTAATACCGTAAAATAATGCCTCTGCCGTCCTCGGATTGCTTGACGGCGGAAAACACAAGGCCTTCACACGTCCATTCCAATAAAGACTGCGTTGTAGGCAAAGTCCCCTTATGGGCACGGGCGGCAGTCACGATAATCTTGCGGCAGAAGGACATGGCGGTCTTCGCTTCACTAACCTTGTCATTATCACACATAGCAATGGCCATTTGTATGCGATGCTCGCCAATTTCAGGCCATGGGTCCGGATCCACTGAAGAACGGATGAGTGTAAGTGAAAGCCCCTCTGTTGTACCACGGTAGCCGTATTTGCTGTCGCTGATCAACATCAGCGACTCTCCGCCCTCATGAATCGGCATACCGAAGGATTGCGCAGGTACGTCCATTTCGAGCTTCGTGCGATCCAGCATGCCCATGGGCACATCATAGCGAATCGTTGGATAGTCATAGGCCACGGGCATGAGGAAATTCAACTGCGGGTAGAATGTTTCCTTGGTTCCTATCTCCTGCCAGTGTACGGTTGTATCAAAACGCAGCATTCTTTCACCCTTTGCCAACGATACTGTGACAATCAGTTTGGAACCGTTACCAAACCCTGTTTCGTAAGTGATGCTTTGTTGAATAAATTTCTCGCCAAGTTTGACATCGGTAAATTTCACACCGCTATTCAATGCGTGTACTGCTTTGTATTTCCCGACCCACCAGGCAGACATCCCTTTTCCCGTATCTTCTTCTATAATACGGAACACCCCCATCGGGCAGCCTGGCTTCGCATATTCCGTCTCAGTATGTTTATCAATGAAGGAAAGAATGCCGCCATCGCGGATATCCAGTTCTACACGGATATGTTCATTTTCAAGAATGCCACTGCAGGGCTCATCAACCCGAGGACCCAATTCTTCCGCAGCAAACGTCGTTGGACTCTTCTCATCCAATATGACTGTGGTATAGCCCATAGAGGGTACTTTAATCTTCACAAGCACGTCAGCATGGAGGTGACCCCAATAATCGCTGAAGCTACTCGTCAACACTTGATGGGGTAGTGGATTCCCAGAGTCATCGGTCCACTGCATAAGGTCGATATTTCCATTCCAATCCCACAATATAATTTCAACCAGTTCATCCCGGACGAAAGGAAGCGAATTATACAAGGTAAACAGTCGCCTTAGACCTGCATGTCTACCAATTTGTGCAACCCTGCCATTGGTCATGCCATAGCCCACACCGGCGCCCTCGCTGCGGGTCATGGAGATGTCTTCCTGCACGGACAGCACAGATGTGTCTATGGCATCAGATAGTGCACGGACAGACAGTGCACGGCTTGTATTCGCTGTAGTAAAAGCCTCCTGATACTGGCCCATTGCATACTCGCGGGTATCCACTGTGCCGGAACCGGGCAGGATATCATGAAACTGGTTGAACAGCACTTTCTGCCACGCCTGCGTGAAAGCTGCGGTGTCGTACTTCGTTCCGACAGCCAGTTTAGACAGGGCAGCCATTCCCTCGGCATCGGCAAGCACTGCTTCACCTAAACGGTTACCCTTCTTCTGACGCGTCTGTGTGGTGTAGCAACCATCAAAAATGAAATTCAACTCGCCTTCAACCACTGGATATGCTGTTCGATTCTGCTCTGCCAGGCGGTAAAATTCTCCATAGGTACCAAATTTGAATGTTGGGAATATCGGCCACTTGTTCATGTCAATGATTTTTTCAATATCACGCCGGGTTGGCCCGCCGCCATGATCACCAACACCATAAACACGCAACATGTCTTTCAGTCCATTCTGTTTGCAGAACTCTGGCAGCACAAGCGCACAGCGGCCGTCCATCGTCCAGTTATACCAGGTGGGCTCGCGGAATACGAGTATCTGGCGGCCACTGGGGGCTTTCCAGTTATACAATACATGCTTGTCAAACCCACGACAATGGTAGTAAAATTTCACACCACTGTCGCAGAGTACTTCCGGTACATGGATACTATGGCCAAAGGTGTCCGGTTCATAGTCGATATTGAGTGTGCCCGGGTCGATGTCGAGCAGCTTTGAAAGGTATTGCTTTGTGTATAGAAATTGACGGGACATACTCTCTGCATTGGGCATGTTGCGGTCTGCTTCCACCCAGGTGGATGCTGTGACCTCCCAGCGTCCTTCATGAACACGGCGCTTGATTTCCTCCAGCATCTCCGGGCAATGCTGCTCGACAATGCGATATACGGAAGCCTGGCTTTGTCCGAAAGTGAACTCCGGATATTCGTCCATAAGGTCCAGCATCGTACGGAACGTGTCCAGTGTGATGCTGGATGTTTCGTCATAGCCCCACATCCAGTTCATGTCGATGTGTGCATGCCCGACACACAACAGGCGGTAATTTTTTGCCTTGGCAGCGATAGGAGCAAGCGCATTTTCCACGGCGGCGGCTGTGGCGGCCGTGATGGTGCCTTCCGCCTTGTTTGCCTCCCATGCAAGGTCTATGGCATCAAACACCAGCTTATCAAAAGCGTTGTCTTCACTCTCTGAGAGCTTGAATGCATAC
>JBBRWP010000100.1:0-10803 GCA_038249175.1 Acetivibrionales bacterium | reverse complement strand
TGGGCATCGGCAAGGTTGGGGCGGATATCAAACTGATTTTAGACTGCAAGAAAATGGTAACCGGCGACGATATGGAAGTAATGGCAAACATGGTCTGAATGGATGAAGGAAAAGTATGGCCGACTGTAACACGAGGATATGTCACCACATCTGTCTGTAAACCACAATACAATTGCTCACAAAACAATTGCTTACAAAACAATTGCCTACAAAACAATTGCCTACAAAACAATTGCCTACAAAACAATTGCCTACAAAACAATTGCTTACAAAACAATTGCTTACAATACAATTGCCTACAATACAATTGCCTACAAAGAAAGAAAGCATTGGAGGAAAATCATGGCATTCACCTATTTTTTCAGGGATATGCAAACCATAGAAATGATTCGGGATGTAGCCCTGCCGATGTTAAAGTCCAGACAAAACATTGCTGTCTGGGATGCCGGCTGCGCAATGGGTCCCGAACCGTATACCCTGGCCATTACATTACGGGAAAACATGGGCAATATGCTTTTTCGGAATGTGCACATTACCGCAACGGATATTGACGGCAGCAACCTGTTCGCCGAGATTATCCGTAAAGGCATTTATCCAAGAGAACAAGTGGAAAGAATACCGGCAGATTTGTTGAAAAGACATTTTACATATCAGGCAGAAGACGATACCTACCTGATTTCTGAAGAGCTGCGGAAGGCACTGCGCTTTATTCGCCATGACTTGCTGACATTTGTACCGCCGGATAAAAATTTTGGATTGATTATGTGTAAAAATGTGCTGCTCCATTTCCAGGCAGAAGAACGTGTCAAAGTCATTCAAATGTTTTATGAGGCATTGGCAGATGGCGGTTACCTGGCCATGGAGCAAACGCAAAAAATGCCTTACGGATGCGAGCATCTGTTTGAACAGGCTGTACCCAATGCACAATTGTATCGAAAGAAATAAGCATGATTGTACCCCGGAAAGTCGTGTCGCGACTTTTTGCCGCAAGTTTTCTTGCGGGAGATTGCAACAAAGTTACAATCTGGGACAAATCAACACGATTACCCAGCATTCTGCGAATGCTGGTGCAAGTTATCTGACGATAACTTGCACCAAAAAAGTCACCTAGTGATTTTTTTGGATGTAATCATAAGCATACACAAGAATAATAGCCTTTTAGATCTTTTGCACAGAAAAATAGAAGATCTGTGGAGATGAGAGGTATTATGACAATTGTAAACCAGACAGAAAACAGCCCGATGTACACATCCAATGCCTACTTTGTTACCGGAACATGGAAAAGCATGCAGGACAACAGCACACTCATAGATACCGGTATGGATGAAAATGCAGTCATAAAAATAAGGGAAGCATGGACCGGTGTCGGCAAGAAAAAACTGGATCAAATTATTCTGACGCACAACCATTATGACCATACCGGGTTGGTGAATAAACTAAAAGCAGAGTTTCATCCGATTGTGCTGGCCTGGACGAAGAGCCATGACGCGGTAGACAGACAGCTGAAAGACGGCGAAAAGATTCCTGTTGGAGATGCACTTTTTGAAGTGATTCATATGCCGGGTCACAGCAGTGATTCAATTGTTTTGTTTAGCTATGAAGAAGGCATTTTATTTGCGGGAGACAGCCCGCTGAACATCAAAACGAAGGAGGGACGATATGAAAAGGCATTTGTACAGGTCTTGGAGCGGCTAAGCCGTTTACCGATTCAAAGTATATTTTTTGGTCATGGCGAGCCCATGCAAAGCGGTTGTTTGGATATGATACGAAGGTCGTTGGAAAATGTTCGCAACCAATAAGAATTTGGTCATTGCTGCAAGGTCAGCTTGCAGTTGATTTTTATCAGGAAGGAATAGGGAGGATAGGTTATGAAGGGGTTTATGAACTTAAAGATCAGTGCCAAGATGCTAATCGGTTTTATCCTGGTTGCTTTACTGGCGGGGGCTATGGGGGTGTATTCTATTATTAATATTGCATCCTTGAGCAAGTCTGACACGGAGTTGTATACAAATATGACTGTGCCCATTGCACAAATGTCGACAATTTCGACTGCCTTTCAACGGCTTCGGGTGAACGTGCGGGACATGATTCTCGCTAATGATGCCGAAACCATTGATACGAATATACGGAAAATTTCGGATAGACGTGCGGAAATCGATACCAATGCAAAAGCATTCGAAGAGCTAATCCTATCAAAAGAAATGGGCGCATTGTTTGAGACATTTTCGCAAACCAGAACGGATTATCGGGCGCATCTGGACGAAATTATTGCTCTGGCCGGAGAAAACAAAGACGCAGAGGCCATTGCAGCCCTGACGGAAACCGCTCCGGCTGGCATTGCCTCACGGGCGGAACAAGATGCCATTGAAGCCATTATTTTAGCAAAAACTACGGACGCCGATAACAAACAAAAGGCCAACACGGCCCAAGCAGACACCACAACGATGGTGATGATTATTGTGTTGGTTTTAGTCATGGGCTTATCTATTATTTTTGGCCTGGTTCTTTCCTCCATGATCAGCAAACCAATCAAAAAGGCGCTGCACATGATACAGGAACTTGGCAAAGGACATCTTGGCTTGCGGCTGAATATGAATTTGAAAGATGAAGTCGGCCAGATGGCGGATGCCATGGATAATTTCGCTGATTCTCTACAGAACAAGACGGTCAAAGCCATACAAATGATTGCTGTCGGGGATATGACAGCCAATGTTGCATCTGTGGACGATAAGGACGAAATCTCGCCTGCTTTGCAGACCTGTATCAAAAACGTCAATGCCCTTATCACCGATGCCAATATGCTGGCCAAAGCCGCACAGGAAGGAAAACTCGATACCCGTGCGGACGCCTCAAAACATGGCGGAGACTTCCGTAAAATCGTCGAAGGCGTCAATGGTACCCTGGATTCCGTCATTGGCCCGTTGAATGTAGCCGCAGAATACGTAGACCGTATATCCAAAGGGGACATTCCTCCGAAGATTACAGACAAATATAACGGCGACTTCAATGAAATCAAGAACAACCTGAACCAGTGTATCGATGCGGTGAACGCTCTTGTTGCAGATGCGGTCTTGCTAGCCAAAGCGGCAATTGAAGGGAAACTCGATACCCGTGCCGATGCCACGAAGCATGGCGGAGACTTCCGTAAAATCGTTGAAGGCGTCAATGGTACCCTGGATTCAGTTATTGGCCCGTTGAATGTAGCAGCAGAGTATGTGGACCGCATTTCCAAAGGTGATATTCCTCCGAAGATCACCGATAAATACAACGGCGACTTCAATGAAATTAAGAACAACCTGAACCAGTGTATCGATGCGGTGAACGCTCTTGTTGCAGATGCGGTCTTGCTTTCTAAAGCAGCCGTGGAAGGAAAACTCGATACCCGTGCCGATGCCACCAAGCATGGCGGAGACTTCCGTAAAATCGTCGAAGGCGTCAATGGAACGCTGGATTCCGTCATTGGTCCGTTGAATGTAGCGGCAGAGTATGTGGATCGTATTTCCAAAGGGGATATTCCGCCGAAGATTACCGATAACTATAATGGTGACTTCAATGAAATCAAGAACAACCTGAACCAGTGTATTGATGCGGTGAACGCTCTTGTTGCAGATGCGGTCTTGCTTGCCAAAGCGGCAATTGAAGGGAAACTCGATACCCGTGCGGATGCTAGCAAGCATGGCGGAGACTTCCGTAAAATCGTCGAAGGCTTCAATGGTACCCTGGATTCCGTCATTGGTCCATTGAATGTAGCCGCAGAATACGTAGACCGTATATCCAAAGGGGACATTCCTCCGAAGATCACCGATAAATATAACGGCGACTTCAATGAAATCAAGAACAACCTGAACCAGTGCATTGATGCGGTGAACGCATTGGTTGCAGATTCTGACAAATTGGTGCAGGCGGCCATTGCAGGAAAGCTTTCAACCCGCGCAGATGCTTCCAAACACGGCGGCGACTTTGCAAAAATTGTGGATGGTGTGAACAGAACATTGGATGCCGTGATTATGCCGGTGAACGAAGCGGCGGCTGTGCTGAACGAAATGGCAGCCGGCAGCTTGCAAACCCGTGTAAAGGGCGATTACAAAGGAGATCACGCAGACATTAAGAACGCGCTGAATTCTACACTTGATTCACTTTCAGAGTACGTGACTGAAATTTCTTCGGTACTCTCAGAAATGGCCAATGCCAACCTGGACATTCAGATTACCGGGGATTATAAGGGAGATTTCTCCCCAATCAAGGAAGCGTTGAACCTTATCCTCGATTCATTCAACCAGACCCTGTCGGACATCAACACCTCCGCAGACCAGGTCGCCGCCGGTTCCAACCAGGTTTCCGATGGCAGCCAGGCCTTGTCGCAAGGCGCTACCGAGCAGGCCAGTTCCATAGAAGAACTGACAGCTTCCATCAATGACATTGCCTCCCAGACAAAGAAGAATGCCATGAGTGCCGGTGAAGCCAATGAACTGGCTGTGACCGCATCGTCCAATGCCGGCAAGGGCAACGCCCAAATGCAGGATATGCTAAAAGCCATGGAAGAGATTAATCTATCTTCCACCAATATCTCAAAAATTATCAAGGTCATTGACGACATTGCTTTCCAAACCAATATCCTGGCCTTGAATGCGGCTGTTGAAGCGGCAAGAGCCGGACAGCATGGCAAAGGCTTTGCAGTTGTTGCAGAAGAAGTGCGTACCCTGGCGGCACGTTCTGCCTCGGCAGCCAAAGAAACCACAGGCATGATTGAAGGATCTATTCAAAAGGTGACGGCCGGCACACGTATTGCCAATGAAACAGCGGAAGCCCTCGACAAAATTGTTTCCGGCGTAACAAAGGTGGCAGACATTGTATCATCCATTGCAACCGCCTCCAACGAACAGGCCACAGGCATTACACAGATTAACCAGGGCGTGGAACAGGTTTCCCGCGTCATTCAAACCAACTCCGCCACAGCCGAAGAAAGTGCCGCAGCGAGTGAGGAACTTTCCAGCCAGGCAGACCTGCTCAAAGACATGATCAGCCGCTTTAACCTGCGCAACGCCAATGGCAAGGCAAAAAATTCAGGATCGGACAACAACCGGCGCATGCTCACCGATGGCCGCAGCGATGCATCAAAGAATGTAAAGAAAAAACAAGTGAGCACAAAACCCAAAATATCGCTGAATGATTTGGATTTCGGGAAGTACTAGTAGGTTCGCAGATGACCCCACCTGAACGGGGATGTCAGAAAAGACGGGCTAAACAGAAACATGTCAAAGAATTGCACCTATATGTCCTTGCAAGAACGTTGATCTCCGCTCAGAAGGCGCTGGTAATGACGTTCTTGCACGGACATTAGTTTGAACAGAAAGCACTTTGTCTGAAACGGTTTGTTTTCACCACATTTACTGCAGCTTTTTATTCAATGAAGAGTTTTTGCAGTGAAATCAACTTTCAGTGCACTCTACAGCATGAGTTGGAATTTGATATTTTTGTGACACTGTATTTATGCTACTTGACAGCAAGTCGGAATTTTAAAAGATGCCGTGAAACTTGATTAAAACATTGAAGTCACGCTGTAGTGGTACACACAAAGAATCTTTTCTACAAAACCCCGAGCATCGGTGGTTTGGATCTGAGGCAACAATGGTATTGGACAACAGCGCGTTCAACCGGCTGACACAGCTGATTCGGGATGCCTACGGCATCGATTTGCGGAAAAAACATACCCTTGTGGAAGGCCGGTTGGGCAATTACCTTACGGAACGCGGCTTTAAGAACTTTGATGATTACCTGGATTGCGTTGCCAGGGACAATAGTGGGGATGAACGCAACGCCCTTTTAAACCGGCTGACAACCAACCATACCTTTTTTATGCGGGAGCCGGAGCATTTTACCCATTTTTATGACAAAGTACTGCCGGAAATTGCAGGTATGGCCAAAAACCGGGATGTCCGGGTTTGGAGTGCAGGTTGTTCTACCGGACAGGAACCCTATACCCTCTATATGCTGATGGATACCTACTTCAGCAAGCTGCCTGGCACATGGGAATATAGCGTTTTGGCTACAGACATTTCCATGCGGGCCTTGGAAACAGCATCGGAAGGCATTTACGACAACGCAGAGCTGGCCGATGTGCCAAAGGATTGGCGCAAACGATACCTGAAGGATAGGGGCGATGGCACCAGCCAGTTTCAGGACCGGGTACGAAATAACATCATTTTTCGTCCATTTAACCTGATGACCCCCGCCTTTCCATTCAAGCAGGCTTTTCATGTTATCTTCTGCCGGAATGTGATGATCTATTTTGAACTGGAGACAAAAACAAACCTTGTGAAGAAGTATTATCAACACACCGTGCCGGGCGGCTACCTTTACATCGGCCAAACGGAGACGGTTGCAAGGGGTACAACAGGGTATGAATATATTATGCCGGCCGTGTACAAAAAGTCATGAAATCCGGTTTCATTTTGAAATCATTTACGGTTGAAAGGGATAGCATCAACATGGCAGTTAGAAAACTACGGGTTCTGATCGTTGACGATTCTTTGGTCTTTCGGGAATTCTTAAAAAGGGGTATTTCTTCGGATGCCGGTATGGAAGTGGTTGCTGTTGCAGCATCCGCTTTTGAGGCAAGGGATGCTATAGAAGAGTTGGAACCTGATGTGATGGCTTTGGATGTTGAGATGCCCCGCTTAAACGGCATTGATTTTTTGAAAATTCTTATGCCGCAATACCCAATGCCGGTGGTGGTGGTCAGTGCGGTTTCGGGCAATGTCTTTGATGCGATGGAAGCAGGCGCGGTGGACTTTGTGACCAAACCGGATGCCAGAACACCGGAAGCACAGCAATCATTTATCAATGAACTGCTGATCAAATTAAAAATAGCTTCGACAGCAAAGGTTAGCAGCATGAAACAACAACACCACAGCACGCAAAACATCAGTTATAAGGCCGGCGGAGAACGCCACATTGTGGCCATTGGTGCATCTACAGGCGGTACGGAGGCCTTGCAGTCTGTGATACAGGATTTTGACCGGGATGGTCCGGCTATTGTCATTGTGCAGCACATGCCCCCGGTCTTTACCCGGATGTATGCTGAAAGGCTGGACCGTTCCTGTAAAATGGCAGTGCGGGAAGCCAAAAACGGCGATGTGGTAGAGAAGGGTCTTGTGTTAATTGCCCCCGGCAGTATGCACATGCGGCTTATAAAAACCGGGGATCGTTATACCGTACAGATTAAAGAAGGAGAAAAGGTGAGTGGCCACTGTCCCTCTGTGGATGTATTGTTTGATTCTGTTGCAAAGGCAGCCGGGAACAAGGCTGTAGGCGTTATTCTGACCGGCATGGGCAGCGATGGGGCAAAGGGTCTGTTGAACATGCGCAAAGCCGGGGCTTATACCGTTGGTCAGGATGAAGCATCTTCTGTTGTCTACGGCATGCCCATGGTGGCCATGAACATTGGCAGCGTGATGCGGCAGGTTTCTTTAGAAAATGTGCCGGCTACAATACTAAGAGGCTTAACGGAGCGTTAATTGACGATAGGAGAAGAGTTTCAATCATTCCCATGATACGATGGTATCCATCAATAGGCTTAACGGAGCGTTAATTGACGATAGGAGAAAAGGACTTGTGAATAAATTTAATGAAAAGGAATTTGCCGATGTCAAGGCCTTTGTCGATGGTTTTTCGGATGAGGCACTGCTTGTCCCCGAAAGGAACGACGGTGCTGCTAATGCAGCCATAGACCTGACGCCCTGGCTGAGCAGAAATGAAAAGCTGAACGAAGACACCCTTCATTTGCAGGTGGAGGCACTTCGGAGCAACCGCCTCATCCAAACATTGCTCAATGCCAGTAATTTCATGGTCCTGGTCTTGAATGCACACCGGCAAATTATTTTTGCTTCGGATATGTTTGTGAAAACGGTTATGGCACCGAATGAGGATAGGCTGATTGGCCTGCGGCCGGGCAATGCGGTGAACTGTATCCATGCCAATGAAGCCGAATCCGGCTGCGGCGGTTCGGATGCCTGTCGCCACTGCTCTGTCCTCCGTGATGTTTTGGCCGCGATGAACACGAATGCCCCTGCCACCAATGAAGCAACCATTCTGTATCTGGAAAAAGAGGTGGAACGCTCGCTGAACGTTCTGGAACATGTGGTGCCGACTGACATCAACGGAGAAAAGTGTACAGTGGTCACCATGATGGACATTTCCGATACCTTGCATCGTCGGTGGTTGGAAAAACTGTTCTTTCATGATATTCTGAATAAAGTGGGGGCGCTTTCGAACTATATTAAACTGTTGCGAAAAGACTCTCCGCAAAATCTGGCGGAGGACATGTCCTTTGTGGATGAGTCATTTACAACAATGGTGGAAGATATCCGTTACCAAAAACAGCTGATGGAAGCGGAATCCGGGGAGTTATGGGCAGAATGGATGACCTTGGTGCCAATGGATATTCTGCATCAGATTGCCCACCTCTACTTATTCCATGATGTGGCCATTGGTAAAAAAATTACGGTTGTCCCCAATGATGCGAACCCTTTGATTCGGAGTGATTACCTGCTGTTTAAGCGTGTCGTTGAGAATATGGTGAAAAATGCACTGGAAGCCACGCCCAAAGGTGGCGAAGTGCTACTCTCCTGCCAGTTGGTGGAGGATATAAACGATGAAGCCGGGGAAGCGGGCGAAATGGGCCAAGTCAATCTAACAGAACCGTTGCGTTTGTTGGAAACACGTCCAGGTGGAGCGCTAAGAATAAACAAGGGAGGCGCCTGGGTAGCCGTGTGTGTGAAAAACATGTCATATATTCCCCCCGAGGTACAAGCACACATTTTTAAACGAAGCTTTAGCACCAAGGACAGCAACCGCGGGCTGGGAACCTACAGCATGAAGCTGATTGGCGAAAGTGTTCTGGGCGGCTCGGTGCAGTTTATCAGTACCGAAGAGGGAGGGACGGTTTTTCGTTTTTATGTACCTGTGGCGACGCGGGAATGAACAAACCGCAAAAACAAAAAAACAGAAACAAGAAATAAGAAACAAGAAACAGAAAAAACAAGAAACAACTGAAACAAGAAACAACTGAAACAAGAAACAGAAAAAATAAGAAACAACTGAAACAAGAAACATCAGAAACAAGAAACAGAAAAAACAAGAAACAAGAAACAAAAAAAACAAAAACGGTAAGATTATAAGTAAAAATGCGAAAAACAAACAATTAATAGGGAAAAACAATAATTGGAAAGCAAAAAACAAAAAAAGATGAAAACATCAACATTAACATCAACATCGAAATGGCGATGCATTAAAAATACAGGATGGAGGAAAAAAGATGAAACGTGTATTGATAGCAGAGGATGATATGATCGGACGCCGGCTGATGAAGCGCTTCCTGGAGAAATATGCCGAATGTGATATGGCCGTGGACGGGCTGGAAGCCCTGAACCTCTTTGCAGAATCGGTTCAGCAAAAAAAACCCTACGACCTGATTTGTCTGGATATTATGATGCCACAGCTTGACGGCTTGAAGGTACTCAAGGCCATACAAGACATTTATAAGCAAAAAGACATTCCAGAAACGGACCGCGCAAAAATTATTATGACAACGGCCCTCAATGACAAAAAGACGGTGATGGAAGCCTACGCCAATGGTTGTGTGGGCTATGCATGGAAGCCGATAGACCTGGACAAATTTGAGTCGGTGCTAAGAGACATTGGTTTTATTGAAGCCGAAGTTCCACAGGTCTGAATGTGCATGTTAAAAGAGGCCTTTCTTGGGTAATATCAATTTAAAGGAAAGCAGATTTTGTGGTTTCGAAGTGGGTTTCTGTTGTGGAGTCATTGTAAGAGAAAATTGGTGGATATGCATCCCGAAGCTTGTGGCTTTTAACAGACATCCCTGAACATCATCAATACAAGAGACAACCGGGGATATAGAACCCGGAGTTTGCTGTTTTTAAGATTTTTATAGGAGCAGAGACCACACAAGGGGTTCGGAGATGAAACGATTGTTTTCAAATACAGGGCATTTAAAGCGGACACGTCATCTGCCTCGAAAAAGATTACCAGTGGCATTTTTTGTCTTGGGCACTGTTCTTGTCCTGTTATCTGCCTGTGCCTCCCGGGAAATACCACTGGGCTTGATGATCGATTTGAGCGCCCGTTCTTCCTCCATAGGGGTATCGGCACGTAACGGTGCTATGCTGGCGGTTTCAGAAATAAATAAAGACGGCGGCATTCGTGGAAAGAAACTGGTGCTGCATATCAAAGATGACCGTGGCTTGTCGGAAGAAGCGGTTCGTGTGGACAAGGAACTTTTGGCAGAAGGGGTTGTGATGGGGATTGGCCACATGCTCAGTGGCGCTGGTGTTGCCGGTGCGAAAGTTTTTGATGCCGCCGGCGTCCCTATGCTCAGCCCTGTGGTTAGCTCGGATGAACTCTCTGAAAAAGACGATTGGTTTTTCCGTATACTTCCAGCCGCTTCGAAGCAGGGAGCCTTGCTGGCAGCAGATGCCCTGCTTCAAATAATGGACACAGAAAGACCAAAAACCGCTGCTATCCTTATGGAAAGCACCAATGGTGCCTATACAGGTGCTGTGGGAAAAGGCTTTACAGAAACATTTCTGGCCAGCGGCGGGTCGATTATCAGTACCCTGCATTATGCCTCAGTCGCATCTTTTAATGCGGATGTTGTGGCAAAAGAACTGTTGAAAACACCCGCAACCATCTATCTTTTGCTGGCACCGGGTCTGGATGCAGGCCTGCTGACACAAAAAATACGGCTGCATCAGCCCGATGCCCTCATTTATACAGGCATGT